>JAAYOY010000229.1 GCA_012520035.1 Bacillota bacterium | reverse complement strand
TTATCATAATACGCCGGTTCTTTTTGAAGACGCCATCGAAATACAATAGTTATTATTATGAGAATCGATGCAACTGCTACGGCTTTAATCCATATGGGTAATTTAGGAACGTTATTTATTTACGAAGTCACATAATTAGAGAATGCGAAACAAAACAAAAACCCCCTGCATCAGGGGTTGTCATTAGAGTACTAAAACCGCTACATATTTTTCAGTAAATCATTGAATTTCTGGACAGACATGTTAATATCATTAAAAATAGCCTTTATAAGAGGACGCGCCAAATCTTTGCCCAAAGCCTTTTTTAAAACACTCTATACCTCCTCAAATAATTTCCCCTCGCTTAAAAATGGTTGGTACATCATGATAGCGTGGTTTTCCGTTATATATTCATCTTTCAGCAATTCTTTTTCTTCGTTGTAAATTCGCCTGTAGATTTTGTTGTGCCTGACATAGCCACCCCAACATTCGTGTGTTATCCAGTGCTCTTTTTCGTATACTTCATATCTACGGTCTGGCTTGACAGTTGTTCGCCATTCGCCAACCAGCTCTGCATCGGTTACATTTATCAAAAGCTGGTAGGGTTGATTTGTTCCGTTATAAACCTGCAGGTCCAGGTAGTTGTATGCACAGGTCGCGCCTGACCCAAAAGGCTGGCTCCGGTTTGTATCGGGGAAAACGTCATAGGTATGACGGTACCTCTCCGTTACAGTCAAGGGTGTATGCAGGGTCATCCAGTAAACTAAATTTGATAGCTGGCAGAGACCTCCCCCGATACCGGGCACAACTTTACCGTAAAAAAGAGTCATCCCCTCAACATAACCTTTTCGCCTGGTAGGTTTTCCTATCAACCGCCAGTATGAAAATGTTTCGCCGGGGTGAACAATAAGTCCATTTAGCCGCTTGGCTGCAATTTTGAGATTTATAATCTTATTGTACTGCATCCACATATCTACGTTTTGCAGCTTTCTTAAAAGCGGCGTCCGATGCCTGAAGACAAGATGGGGCAAACGCGAGTCAGCAAAAGACGTGGCAAACTTTGTTTTGCCAAAGTACCAGGATAAATAACGTTTATATCTATAATAACAGCTGCCCAACATTATCCTTAAGCGTGATCTTTGAACCGGCTTCAAACCACCTGTTTTAATACTTCTCATTATCTACCCCTTACATCGAAAATCTTGATTTTGGTCGTCGTCCTGCTGTAGCTCATCAAGATTCCCTCGACAATTTTCTCCCTGGAAGCCGGATCGATTCCCGAAAAAGGTTCGTCTAATAGAATCAACTCCGCATCCCAGCTGAAGGCCAACACCAGTCTGAGCATGGCTCTTAATCCGCGCGAAAGGCTGCCTGCATTTTTCTTAAGCGGTATCTTCATGAAATCCAGCATTTTTTGGGTTCTTTCCCTTTAACGCTCTGGCTTCTTACATTTTTATTGGAATTCCCCTCTTCCTGCTGATGACGGCTTTTATTCAACAATTAAGCTAATCTGCCTGCAAGTACTCCCTTGTTCTATTCTCAAATCATTCTATTATCCATTATCCTCATAGGATTTTTAAAAGTTAATCTTCCCGTTTCGGCTTCTTTCGAGCTGTATCTGAAGAAAAGATAGTAGGGATCAACGTCGTAACCAACAATATATTCCGTTGTGCCGGCATCACTCATTCCATCCAAATCAGGGGTTCCTAATAGTTCCTTAATTTTATCTGCAGGAAGCTCAATCTTCACGCCAATTACATTCACCACATCATCTTTGAGGTAAAAAGTTGTATCAGCATATTTTAAATAGGGAGCGGTAACTTTGCCAATCTCATCCGGTTCACCAAGTATATTCAACAAGTCTTGTCTGGACGTTCCCAACGGGATTTCAATCCCATTTAATTTCCCTTGTTTGGCAGCAGATAAAAAGTCAATTTCTTTATCAATTAATTTAATATCACCAAGCTTTTTAAAAGAACCCAGCACCTCTTGCCCTTCATTCCAAAGCTTTATATATGAGTCCTTAGTGTCTGGGTAATACTGAAAATCTAAAACAAATATGGATTCTATATAGTTGCCATTTTCATAATGAAGAATATAATTTGTGTCATAAGGAACGGTAGCAATCACAGGATAGTCACTATATCTAATTTCAAATACAGGACCAAAGTTTTCAACCCCATCTGATTTAAATCTTTCGGCCGACTTTTTGTCATAAACATATAAAACCCCATCTCTTGTTTCAATAATCGCTTCTTCTTTCCAGGCGTTTGGGAAATTTAACGTATATCCATATTCCTCATTTGTATATAGGAATGTATTTTCGGTATTAAATTCACCCTTGTGCTTTCCCACCAATACTATTTTGTTCTTTCCGTCCCAGCTAATCTCTTCACCTAAGCTTTCTGATATAAATCTAAGGGGGACAAATATCTCATTTTCTTTAATAAACGGTTTTACATCTAATTCTACTTCTTTGTTATCTGCTTTTGCTTTATTAGAATCCATTTTAATCTCTATATTTATATCATCTTTCTTAATTTTTACTGCTCCGGAACTTTTTATATATTCTACATCAAAACCTAATTCTTCAGAAATAAACCTAATAGGTACTAAAATCCTGCTATTTTCCATAACTGGAAAAACATCATATAAAATCTTACCATTTACAAACACCTTAATTGGGCTACTTTTAGCCATTACCGGCATAGTAAAAATTATCATAGCCAAAAATATAAGTATTAGACACCTGCTTAGTATTTTCATAATAACATAACCCTCCATTAATAAAATTTTATTTGTATCTTGTTTAGGGGCAAGATACTAATTCAGATACTAATTCCGGATTTTCTTCTTTTTCTTACCGGTCATCAGGCTTAACGCTTAACGCTTAACGCCAAGGTTTCTTCTTTACCGTTCCACTTAATTGTAAAGGTGCGATTATTGACCATTTATAAGAGCTTTTCTTAAACATGGGAATCATCTTCCCTTCTTGTTTTTAGGTTAGACTTATTGTTTACAATCCCGGTCGTTCCAGGGATCCGGCCGTTACTGGCTCATTCCTGGATCTTTGATTCAAGCTTTGAAAATTGCCTGATTCTTTTGTCCTTTTCCAAATACAACATACAAATACGGGGCCAGCGCAGTTAGGGTTAAATTTATCCATATCGGCAACTCAGTGAATCTTAACAGCACTTGGTGAATTACTGAATATTGTCTTGCTGGAGCGAAAATCAATAAAAGAAACACCGGATAATGCCCCGTTGACCAAAACAATTGTTCTATGCCTAATACAATAATATAGTATCCAACAACAATAGATGCTGATTTCGCAATTTGTATTTTTCCTGTATCACGAAAGTAAAATAGCCCTGTGAACAAGAAAAGGATTACTGCAAGTATAATACCTTGCCAAAAAACTATGTTACCAGTTGTTTGTGTCCATTCTTTTACTG
>JAAYOY010000039.1 GCA_012520035.1 Bacillota bacterium | reverse complement strand
TTTGGAACGGCTGCCCGCTTTATAGAGCCGTTCTACTTCCTTGATTATGCTTTCGGAGATATTCAATGTCGTACGCATCCTCATCACTCCCTTCATAATAATTATACACCAGATTGTTATGATTAATAAATGCTTTAATTCTAGTTTTAGTCCAATTTCAACCATGGAATTGAAGTACATAGATGCAAACAAGGCCTTGGGAAAGTTTTTTTTACTACAAAGGCTTTAAAATACCTTCCTGGTGCAATTTATTTGTGGAATAAGATAAAGCCCCCTTTGGAAATAAGATACTCCCAGGGGGCTCTTAAATAATAAAGTAAATCTATAGCTTATGTTAGCTATTGTTAACAGTAACTGCATCTACAACAAGTTTCCAGTTATATTCAGCAGTCCAACCATTGGTAGCAGTTGCTTTCATATCAATATACTGCTCTCCACCAGGTTCTAAAGTAAACTCAACTTTACCTCCTGAACTATGTATACCACTTAGTACTTTCCACGCATCCTCAGGCCCTCTCGCATAAATGTTGACTCTTCCTTGCGATGCAGGATCCATACTGATAGAAACTACAACTGAATGTTCCGAGTTGTTTGTTACTTTAAATAAGTCTTCCCATATATATTCACTTCCATCCTGAATACCAAATGATTCATCATCTTTTCCACGAGAAAGATCTATCGCTAATTTAGTAGTATAATCAGGACTATTATAACCAATATAGCGTGCTGCATTATGGTTTTCACTTGCTTCTAATGCTAACAAAGCACCAGCAGTTCTTGTTAATTTTACTGACATGTCGTTTGTTACACTGGCAGAAGTATATGCCATCGCCGCCATGACTCCCGTTATCGCCAACAGACCAATAATTACCAAAATACCAACTTTCCTCATCTTTTTTACCTCTCCTTTTATTAGTTTATTTTTTGCGTTTTGTTTACGCTTCTTGATGATATTTTACAACGGGCTTAAATACCGCGCACCATCAAAAAGATCCAAATCCAATAGCTAATTAGAATAAACTTATAATAATCCTAAAGGAGTATTCCATGCTAAAAAATGAGAGTTATACGAGTTTCCTCATATTTGTTAGATAAAGAGGCAAAAGTATGAAGTACAAAGGAATTAAAACACATTTCCAAATATCCCGGTAAAATCCGATGGTTAAAATACTCTTTCCCGGTTACAATGCATAAAAAAACCCCTGAGAGTGGTTCTCTCAGGGGACGTGAGGAGTGAATGCGCCGGTGGTATTAATCCCCGGACGCTGCCTGGCTCAGGAAACGCGACATGGAAACCCGGTCTACCGCATTTTCCATTGCATCTTCGGGGTTAATGTATCCTTTATGCAGGAGCTGTTGCAGGTGATCGTCCATGGTCCTCATCCCTGCGGTGACTCCGTTTTGCATGCTGGAGAAAATCTGTTGAATCCTTCCTTCGCGGATTAGATTGCGCACGTTGGGGTTGGATACTAAAAATTCGACAACAGCAACCCTGCCACTCCCGTCCTTTCGCGGTAAAAGGCGTTGGGATATAACACCCACCAGGGAGTTGGCAAGTTGAACCCGGATCTGGTTTTGTTGGTTGGGTGAGAAAATATCAATTATACGCCATATGGTCTGGGGTGCATCGGTTGTATGCATTGAAGCCAGAACCAAGTGCCCTGTTTCGGCGGCGGTAAGGGCAAGTGAAACGGTCTCGGGATCGTTCATCTCTCCCACCATGATCACATCCGGATCCTGCCGCAGGGCGGCACGAAGGGCAACAGGGAAGGATTCGCTGTCCGAGCCGATCTCCCTCTGGTTAATAACGGCTTTCTTGTGCGTGTGAAGGTATTCAATAGGGTTCTCAAGCGTGATCACATGACAGTCTCTTTCATTGTTTATCAGTTCGATCATTGCTGCCAGCGTGGTAGTTTTCCCACTGCCGGCAGGGCCGGTGACCAAAATTATGCCCCGGGGACGCAGCGCCATCCGGGCAACAATATCGGGGAGCCCCAGGGAGGATAGCTGCGGCACCTCAGTTTTAATAACCCTTATAGCCATCCCCATTGTCCCCCGCTGGCGAAAAGCATTCACCCGGAAGCGGCCGAACCCGGAGTAACTGTAGGGATAATCAATCTCACCTTTTTCCTTAAAAAGCGCAAACTCCTTCTCCCCAAGTATCTGTTCAACCAGTTTGCTTGTATCATCCGGTTTTAAAGGAACTTCATTTAAATGGGTTAGTAGGCCGTTCAACCTGATTATCGGGGGAACCCCCACTGTTATGTGCAAGTCGGAAGCCCCGCGTTCCACAGCCTGCTGCAGCAATTCATTTATGTGCATCCAAAACCCTCCTTTGCAATTAACTTGCTACAAATACATTTAACCTGCTGCATAATTTATTGATACTTCATCTCCCACTTTCGTCCCGCTGAGGTTAAAAGTGCCGGCCGGGGCCTCAATTACGCAGCATGCTTCTTTTACCACCGGGCTTATTCTATTAGGTTTCATCGCTTCGATTAGATAACATATCTGCCGATCCCCGTTAACAAAGGCCAGATCGATCGGAAACAACATCCCCAGGGTATGTACTGACCGGCATGGCATGATAATAATACCCTTGCGGGGCATGAGTCCCCTGCGGCCAAGGAGGCCTTTCAAACGTAAAAAAAATCTGTCGGCAATTTCCGCCTCGTCCAGGATAATTTTCTTCTGCGTCTTATTATATACTTCCGCCTTTCTCATATTTTTCCTTCCAGCACATTTGTTCCATAATTTCTTTGCCGTTGAACCTTCTTTTCGTATGGGCAGTTGTACTGGAAGATATACCCTCCCGATGCAAATGTTTCGGAGTGAAATAACTCTTTACTGGTATAGATCTTTCCGGAAAATTCCATAATACCGGGCTCGGAGCAACAGACTACTGTATTAAAAGGCGATTGTTTTTTCAGCAATGTGTTCCATCCCTGCAAAAAGGGCAGTGTACCTTTTCCGGATATTCGTTTAATAATTATATCGTAATCAAACTCACTGCCTTGGATATAATAATCCGCCTTTTTATTTTCAGGGTTAAAAGAAACCATAACGGTATCCTTTTTGTATTTGCCGAGAATTATTTTCTGGGGCAGCGACTCCGATTCATTTTCTTCTTCTGCCCTATAGTACAGGAGAGCCCCTTGAATTTTTTTCGCGGGGCAAACGAACAGCCAGTACAGCAGCATGCCCAGAATGATAAAAATCAAAAGCGTGATTAATGCAATGCCCACGCCGTAGAACAGAGGGCGAAGAGAACCGGATAAAATGCGTGCCAGTGCTGTTCCCGGGGTGACAATTTCCAGCTCCAGCTCCAATATTTGCGGTTCCACTGCAGTGGAAGGGTTTTCCGCCGCAATGGCCAACCTGAGCGGATAAATCTGAGGTTGAAGATCTTGAAAAAGGTCTAAATCCAGATTGAGGCGCGTCTTTTGGCCGGGCTCAAGTGTAATTCCCCGTGAACTGAAACTACCCACCAAATCTTGCTGCTGCTCGAGGAAAAGCGTTTCTTTGAAAGGGGATTCGTTGTTTACTTCCAGGGTCAACGAGATGCTCCTTCCCGCAAGCGAACTGTATTCACGGCGGGGAACGTTAATATATACTTTACCCGGAGCGTATACGGCAAAGGAATCCAGGTTTTTTTCTATAGTAAATTCGCTGCCCATGTATTTTCCTGTTGCAAGCAGCGAAGCGGAAACTTTCCCCTCTTTTTTAAATATATAGCGGCCGGACCAGATACCATCGGCCTTCTTTATATCCCCCTGCTCCCGATTGCCCCGATCGTTCAGCGGTATGGTATCCCTTGCCCCGTCCTCGTAATTAACTACTAAATTAAAACTTTCAACAGTAAGCTCACGGCCTTCCTCCAGCCTCTTTCCCCTGGCATTCAGGGTGCCGGTCACCACAACTTCCTCTCCCAAGCGGATATCCTCCGAAGACCAAAAGTCGGTGCTCAGCGTTGGAAGTAATTTTACATGAAATTTAAACGGGCCGGTGTTGATGATCTGATCCTCTAAAAGCAAGCGCAGCGTTAGCTCATAGGTGCCCGTCTTATCAACCTTATCATATACGCCGGTATAATAACCGTTGCTTTCCTGCAGCGGTATAAATACTGGATCGGCTCCGGGTTTTTCCAGTTGTATCTCCGCTTTCAGGGGTATATGCCGCAATAAATCGCCGCCGGTCACCTTTATTTTAAACTGCAGCGGCTCGTTTAATGGGTGCTGTGAAAAGGGAACAGGTTCC
Source organism: Bacillota bacterium (assembly GCA_012520035.1). Taxonomy (GTDB): domain Bacteria; phylum Bacillota; class Dethiobacteria; order DTU022; family UBA8154; genus DUQX01. The sequence goes on along the minus strand of JAAYOY010000039.1, from coordinate 6,123 downwards.
TCCAGCCAGCCCTTGATAAAAAGATCCATATCCCCCAGGACGCTGACCTCCCCGCTCCCCGAGAAAACGGCCCGCCATTTTCCGGTAGAAGTGCCTCCGGGGTCCGAAAGGACAGCCATGCTGTAGTTTTCATAGTTGCTTAACGTTATTCCTTCCATTTCATCGGGGCGGCTCTCCGGCGGGACAATGGACAAAGCACATTTCCCCGCAGCCAGGTTAACGGCAACAAGGTTAACCTGCCGGATATAATCGTCTACCTGGAATTCAAATGTCTCCGGCGAACCTTCCCGGAGGTGAATTGTCTTGCTCACCAGGCTCCTGCGGTTTTTCAAATGTCCCAGAAGCTTGAAGAAGGAAACCACAAGCTCCCCCGGTTCTTTCAAAAGATAGGAGTCCCCTTTTGTGTCCAGGGAGATCTTTTGCGTTAGTTCCGGATTAATCTCCTCGCTAAAGGCAACCGTGTAAATTGGTATGCCGGAGAGCGCATAGTCTTCGACTAATTCCCAAAGGGATTCCATATAGGAGCCCATAAATGCAGGATTGTTTTGCACGAGTGCGGGATCGGGGCTCGGCTCTCCATCCGTAAGGAGCACTGCCAGCGGGCGGGCGTTCCCGGTTCCCGCTGCTTGAAATTGCTGAAACTGTTCGCGGGCCGCCTCCAGAGCCTCCAAATAATCCGTATATCCGCGGGGTTGAAGTTCAGCAGAAAGCTTCTCCTTGATCAGTTCTTTTCTGGAGCTGCTTTCGATCCGCTCCAGTGGAAACACAACTCTAGCATCATGGTCAAAGGTGATTATTCCCAGGAAGTCCTCGGGGCTTAGCAGATCAATAAAAATACGGGAGGCCGTTTCTCGCAGCATTTGAGGGTCTGTATCCTGCATGCTGCCGGAAGTGTCGATCACCAGGATGATGGCAAGCTTCTCCCCGGTGAAGGCTTCCTCCGCCCGGGCGGCAGGAGTAGAGCAAAATAGCATGCCAGAAAAGATAATGGTCGCTAGAATCACTGTGACAAATAATTTGTATGTACTCCATCTTTTTGATGCTGCCTTATTTAATGCCGCCATAGTATTCCTCCTAGAACATGTCCCCAAATGATTGAAAAATCCTCAGAAACGCCGGCCCCAACAGCACTACAAACAGGGTGGGAAAGATGAAGAAAACCAGGGGGAAGAGCATCTTAATCGGGGCCTTCATGGCCGCCTCTTCAGCCCGCTGCCTGCGTTTCTGCCGCATTGTGGAGGCCTGGATACGCAATGTCTTCGCGATATTGCTTCCAAGCTGTTCAGACTGAATGACAGCGCTGATGAAACTGCTCAAATCGGGAACCCCTGTACGCTTTACAATCCCGCGCAGCGATTCCTCATGGGTCCTCCCCAGGCGCATCTCTTCCAGTGCACGTGCAAATTCTTTGCCGAGGGCGCCCGTTTCCTGTTCCGCCACTCTTTTTAAGGACATGGTAAAGCTTAAGCCGGCCTCCACGCTGACCAGCAGCAGGTCAAGAACATCCGGCAGGGCTTTTTGTATCTCTTTTTGCCGGTTTTGGGCCTGTGTGTTAAGAATGTTATAAGGCAGCATCCCCCCGATAATAACCGCCAGCCCGTTTATCAAAAAAAAGTACTGCCCCTCCAGGCCTCTCAACCGGGAAAAGGCCAGGGCCAAAAGGAGAAATACCAGCGCCATCGCCGCCTGCAGCGATACAAAAGCGTTAAAAGATATATTCCAGGGGTTGCCGGAATAGGAGATTTTTCTTTCAATGCTATTACGGAATTCCCGCGGGGTAACGCTCCCCAAAACAGCGCTGATCTTTTTAAAACCGGGCCGGATCAGCCTTTCAAAAAAGGGCTTCTTTAGTTCGTCTTCCTCATTGTCGCCCGTATCCATATTTTTAATTTCCAGGAGCCTCTCCGCAAGCTGCCGCTTGCTGTTAAAAAAAATTTCATATACAGCAACAACCAGCAAAAAGACAGTAGAAAAAGCTAATAAATATATTGCCGGGGATAACATTTTTACACCCTCTTTAACAATCTATAATTCCGGAATTTCCAAATTGACTATGAGTCGGTGCAGTGTTCAGGTACAAAATTGTACTCATGAGCCGTTGCGCTCCATACGGGTAGCACCCGGCCAAACATAAAATCAGGAAGGTTGATGCTGCCGCTACCGGTGTAAACCGTACAGATAGCCCGGGCCCCGTGTCCGGCGCCTAGACGTCGATCGTAATGATCTTGCGAATTACCATTATCCCGATAATCTGCATGACCACTGCAAAGCCAAGCATGATCAGCCCCAGGGTTTCCCGAACGAGCGTTAACATATAGTCAGGGTTCATGATCATTAAAAAAGTGGCAACAGCAAAAGGTAACAAGACAATAATGATCGCAGACAATCTGCCCTGAGCTGTAAGGGTTTTAATTTCACCCTGTATCCTGACGCGTTCCCGTATGGTATGCGCGATATTATCCAGGATCTCGGCAAGGTTGCCGCCGACCTGTTTCTGGATGAGCAGCGCGGTTATGACAAGGTTAAGATCGTCGCTGTCGATCCTCTCGCCGAGGTTATGCAGCACCTCCTCAAGCTGTTTGCCCATACGGTTTTCCAAGATTACCCGACCAAATTCCTCGCCAATCGGAGGGGGCATCTCCCGCTGGACTACAGCCATGGCCTGCGGAAAACTAAAGCCTGACCTGAGGCCGCTGGAAACGATGGAGAGCGCTTCCGGAAGCTGGCGTGTAAAGGCAGCAGTCCTGCTGTTCTTTTTAAGATCCACGATGATTCCGGGGAGTTTTAACCCCGCCAGCCCGGAAAGGATGGAAAACAGCAAAGATCCTGTAGTAATGTAAATAAGGAAAAACATCGCCAAACCGCTAAAAACAGTCAGCCCCGCATACTCTTCTGCGCGCATTAAGATGTGCGCCTGCAGCAGCTTTTTCTGGGTTGTATGCTGATTGTCGCGACGGGAGATCGCTTTTCCCAGCAGGCCCAAAAAGCGCAACAGCTCTCCCCCGGGATTGCCGGATCTGACCGTCTCCGGCTGTGCAGGGGCGGCTTCAGGCATGGTATAGGTTTTTAATCTTTCCCTAACGAGCATCTGTGAAGAAAAAATAAGCTGGTACATCCCTGTAAACAGCAGTATTACGGTTAAAAAAGCACCGCCGCAAACCACGTAAAACATCATTTTTGAACCTCCTGGTTAGAACCTGCCGGTTAGCACTAATCTCTTTTAGTTAAAACCTCCTGAAAGCCGGCTCGGGATGTTTATCCTGAAATATTTCCATGCTCAGTTTCTCATTGTACGCTTTCAGCTTTTCCATACACCGGGGAATAATGCCGGTCGGCATGTGCCTGCCGCTGATAAAGCCTTTTTCATTAACACCTGTCTGGTTGTAAACAAAGATATCCTGCATGGTGATTGTATCGCCTTCCATCCCGACCACCTCGGTAATCTTGACTATTTTGCGGCTCCCGTCATTAAGGCGGGACTGCTGTATTATAAGGTCGATAGCCGAGGAAATCTGCTCCCGGATCGCCCGCAGGGGCAAATCCATCCCCGCCATGAGCACCATTGTCTCCAAACGTGCCAGGGCATCTCTGGGATTGTTAGCATGCAGGGTCGAGATTGATCCGTCATGCCCCGTATTCATTGCCTGAAGCATATCCAGAGCTTCACCCCCCCTTACCTCACCGACTACAATACGATCGGGGCGCATCCGCAATGAGTTGATCACGAGATCCCTGATCGTAATTCTTCCCTTGCCGTCTATATTCGGGGGACGGCTTTCCAGGGTAACAACGTGCTCCTGCCAGAGCTGCAGCTCTGCCGCGTCTTCAATAGTAATGATACGCTCCTTTTCAGGGATAAAGCTGGAAAGCACGTTTAAAGTAGTGGTTTTACCGCTGCCGGTTCCTCCGGAGACGATGATATTCGCCCGGGCGCGCACGCATCCCTTTAAAAAGTTAGCTATTTCCCTGGTCATTGTGCCAAAGCTGATGAGATCTTCTGATTTAAAGGGGTCTGTGGCAAATTTCCGGATTGTCAGGACGGGTCCTTTGACGGCCAGCGGCGGAATTATTGCGTTCACCCGCGAGCCATCCGGCAGGCGGGCGTCAACCATCGGCGACCTGTCATCAATCCTTCTCCCCAGAGGGGCGAGGATCTTCTCTATCGTATGAACAATATGGGCATTGTCCCGAAAACACACACCGGTTTTTGTAATTTTTCCATCCCGTTCAATAAAAACCTGGTCGCAGCCGTTGACCATAATCTCTGTAACTGTGGGATCATGAATGAGCGGATCTATCGGGCCGTAACCGAGAATTTCGTCTGCCACATCTTTAATGACTTTTTGGCTGTCGCTCTGTGAGAGATTAAGGCCAAAATCATTCAGGACAACCTCTAAAGTGCTATTTATTTGCTCGTAGAGATGTTCCTTTCGGGCAGAATTCATTCTTTCCGGGAAAAAGGTGCCGTCTGTCGTACCAACGACCTGTCGCAGGGTTTCACTGACAATTATATCCAGCGCCATTTTCTTATTCATTACCTGTTGCCACCCCGTTCTCCAATATTTTGCGTGCTATGCGCTGAATGCCGCGACTGATTTTTGCCCGGGGGTTAAGCAGGACGGCAGGAATGCCCTTATTTAATGATGAAGATGCCAGCCTGTGCTCCGCCGGCAGCAAACCAAAAAGGCTCTGCTCCAGAGTAGTCTCGACATCCCTGATCTTTATATCGCCCCGCGGTTCCGCCTTGTTAAGCAGCAGTCTTATCTTATGCCTGGGATAGTTTATAGTATTTAAAGAAACCATGCAGGCCCTGGTATTGCGAATCGCAGCTAAATCCTGCGTGGTGATAAGCATAAGCAGGTCGGCCTCCTGAAAGGCAGGGCTCATCGCGTCACCGGCACTTACAGGCAGATCTATAATCACATAGTCAAATGCTTCTTGCAGGATCTTGATGATTACTTCAATATGTTCGGAGCTAATGAAATTTGCCATCTGCGGCTGCACGCTGGTGGCCAGCACCTTAACACCGGATTGATGCTCAGTAAGGTAGCCGTTTAAGAGATCGCTGTCAAGGTTGCGGATATCATTGACAACGTCGGCAATGGTATAGCGCGGGATAAGATTTAAGGCCAAAGAAATGCTGCCGAAATCGAGATCGAGATCTACCAGCGCTACCTTTTTCCCTTTATGCTTCGCCAGGGAAACCGCCAGGTTTGTGGAAAAAAAGGTTTTGCCGACGCCTCCTTTAGTGCTAAATACCGTTATGACCTTTCCCCTGCGGGGATCTTTTTCCGCTCCGGGCTTTTTCTCCCGTTGCAGCTCCCTTTTCTTCTGCTCCAGTTTAAAGCTGCGGTGGATGGCATCAACCAGTTTTGCCGGTGGGAAGGGATAGACGATCGCGTCCTTAGCCCCAGCAATAATCGTTTTGCGCATAGCTTCTTCATTAATTTCATCTTCAATCATGATAACCGGAATCCAGGGATGGGATAAAGAAAACTGTTCCGCCAGCTTATAACCGTCTTCCGAAAGAAGTGCATCAATGAGCATCACATCCGGATTACTTTTCTCCACCATTTCCAGCGCCTCATCAGCACTACCGGCTTCGCCCTCCAGCTTGATAAACTCTACATTGGAAAGGGTGCCGGCGATAGCTGACCGCTTTTCCGATTCATCTTCAACTACCAGTACTTTAATACGCTCCATGAAATCACCTCTCCCTGAACGATTCTAAGTTTTCGGAGCTATAATAATCAAGCGCTGCTATTTCTTCATCAAGCGGCGAGCGCAGACTCAGATGGAAAGTACCGTTAACATTGGCAAAGGCCAGCACTTCGGCCTGCGCCGGAGTAACCAAAAGCGTTACTGAATTTACCAGCTGCCTTTCCTCATTATCCTGCGGAAGGGTATGCTCCCCGACAGCCAGGACAGTGGCATTTTGAACCACGGTGTAAACGATGGGGACTTCTTTGATGTCAGTATCGTCATAGGAAACCAGAACATCAACCTTATCCCCCGCCGAAATATAACCGGCAACCCCGATTTCCTCGCTGTTTATGGGGATAGAAAACCCCCTGAGTTTTTCCGGCACACGGTAAGACAGCCCGGCCCGCCTGACGTCCGTAG
>JAAYOY010000038.1 GCA_012520035.1 Bacillota bacterium | reverse complement strand
TTTGTTAGCCCTGTTTAGCCTTTTGAAGATAATTGAAACAATTAAAAAACCTTCTTAGCCATAAATAACAAACTTATGGATGAATTAGAAAGGGGGATAAAATGAGTCCTGCCATTACTGGTATAGCCGGTATAATTGTGTTTTTAGTTGTTGTTTTTTCCGGGGTGCCTATAAGTTTTGCGATGCTTTTTACGGGTTTCTGGGGGCTTTGCTTTTTGCGTTCGCCTGCAGCTGCTTTTGATATAGTTGCCAAAGATTTATTTTCAAATTTTTCATCCTACTCATTGACCGTCATACCCATGTTTGTTTTTATGGGATTTATCGCTTTTCACTCGGGAATCGGGAGAAGTCTTTTTAACCTGTCCCATAAATTTGTCGGTCATTTCAGGGGAGGGTTGGCCATAGCTTCAGAGGCTGCCTGCGCATTATTTGGGGCAGTTAGTGGTTCATCAACCGCTGGTGTTGCCACTATTGGGACAATCGCTATTCCGGAAATGAGAAAATATAATTATGACAGCTCAATGGCGACTGCAAGTATTGCAGCCGGTGCATCTTTAGGAAGCCTGATACCACCGAGCGTGCTATTTATAGTTTACGGAATAGCAACAGAGCAATCAATCGGTAAACTTTTTTTAGCCGGAATCTTACCGGGGATACTTCTCATGCTTCTTTATATGCTTACTATAGTAGTTTTATGTAAATATAATCCTTCTTTGGCTCCTGCAGGGCAAAAGGCAACCAGGAGTGAAAAAATTGAGGCATTTCGTGGTGGTTTAATTGAGGTTTTCTTAGTATTTATTATTTCGCTGGGCGGTTTATTTCTGGGCTGGTTTACTCCTACTGAGGCGGGCGCGGTAGGTGCAGTCTGCCTAATGGTGATAACTCTTTTGGAGAAAAAGATGGATTGGAACAAAACCATGTTAGCGCTTTTAGATAGCACAAAGTTGTCCGCCATGATTTTTTTACTGATTGCCGGAGCAACAATTTTCGGGCGTTTTTTTGCCCTTACCCGTATTCCCTTTGATCTTGGAATGTGGGTAACAGGGATGAATATCTCTTCATTTGCAGTACTTATGGTTGTTTTACTTATTTATTTGATTCTCGGTTGTTTTATTGATGCTTTGGCGCTGATGCTGCTGACAATCCCCATCTTTTATCCTCTAGTTGTTACGACACTGGGATATGACCCGATCTGGTTTGGCGTGATCATGTTATTAGTAGTCAATATGGGGGTTATTACGCCGCCAATTGGTTTGAATGTTTTTGTTGTGAAGGGGGTTGCTCCGGATGTTCCTTTAGAAACTATTTTTAGGGGAGTGTGGCCTTTTCTGATTGCGATTATAGTATGTATTCTTATTCTGATAATATTTCCACAAATAGCAACTGTGCTGCCGGATATGTTGATGTGAGCAAATAATAAACTAATCAGATGGAGAGGTGTTAGAAATGATAGATTTATCAAATACGATTGATGCAACTTTTCGCGAATTGGTTAAGAAACGGCCGGAAAGAACAGCGATAATTTTTCAGGATAAAGAGTACTCCTTTGCAGAATTAAATGAGATGGTAGAAAAGATTGCAGCATATCTGGTGGGCAAAGGAGTTAAAAAGCAGGAAAGGGCTATTATTTACCTGCCCCACATGCCCCAGTGGATTGGCATCTGGCTTGCTTTGCAGCGCATTGGTGCTGTAGCGGTTCCCGTAACGCATTTTTATGGAGATGAAGAGCTGCGTTATATAGGGAATGACAGTGGGGCCAGGATAGTTTTTTGTGCGGATAGGAACCTGGAAAAAGTGTTAAAAGCTGCTGAGGATACCACTTTTGATAAAATAATTGTCCTCGGCGAAGAGGTAAAACCGGAAATCAAACCTATGCAAAACACAGCGGTAAAGGATATGGAGATAATACCGTTTAGCAGGATCTTGAGCGAGGATTCACCTCCACTGCCGGAAATACTTATTGAAAGCAAGGATATTGCGGAGATCTTATATACAGGGGGGACTACGGGACTTCCCAAAGGAGTACCGCTTACCAACGTCCTTTTATTGGAGGCGGCCGTTATTACCAGGATGGCGAGTGAACCGGTGATTGCCAAGGGAGAGGCTGTAGCTGTCCAGGGGGCCCCTCTGAATCATATATTTGGACAGGAGGTCGGCCTGGGGGGGTTACTTTACGGTGATACTCTGGTACTTTTGCCCCGTATGGATCTTGAAATCCTTTTAAGCCATATAGAGAAGTATAAAGCTACTATTTTCTTCTGCACTCCAACCCTCTGCAGGATGATACTGGAGTATAAAGATGTGGATAAATATGATTTAAGTTCGCTTGCTTATGTATTTACCGCAGGTGAGGCCCTCCCTGTAGAGGTGGCCAGGCAGTGGAAAGAAAGGTTCAATATGCCGTTATATAATGGGTTAGGGAGTACAGAGACATGCGGGGGTATTTCTCTCATCCCATCCGGGGAATCTTTTCCTGAGGGTACTTCCGGTAAAGTGGTATTTACAAAAACCGTATTGTTACTTGACCCCGATACGGGGGAACCGGTTTCGCCGGGGGAACCCGGAGAGCTGTATGTATCGTCGGAAAATATGGTAACCGCTTATTTAAACAAGCCGGAGGAAACAGCCCTACACTTTGTGGAAATGGATGGCAAGATGTGGTATAAAACCGGTGATATTGTGCGCATAGATAAAGACGGCTGGCTCTTTTTTGTGGATCGCTCCGTGGATTTGATCAAACATAAAGGTTACAGGGTAGCTGCAACAAGGGTAGAGGGCGCGCTCTACAAGCATCCGGCCGTAAGCGAGTGTTGTGTTGTCGGCGTTCCCGATGCTAAAGTTGGAGAAAAGGTCAAAGGGTTTGTTGTTTTAAAAGCAGGTTTTGAAAACGTTACCGCTGAAGAATTGATTAATTGGTGCAGTGAGAGGCTTGCTTCTTATGAAGTTCCGGCTATGGTGGAGTTTCGCGAAACACTTCCTAAAACAGCTGTTGGGAAAGTCCTGAGGCGTAAAATAAGGGATGAAGAACGCAAAAAGCAAGAAACAGCTTAAAAAAAATAGAGCACAGAATATCTTTGTAGAAAAACTACCTTGGAAGTGGTGCTGCTTCAGAGGTAGTTTTTTTATGTAGCAGTATATTAAACCATAAAACAGTAATAAATAAACATATACATGCAACGTTAATAAATCTTCCTATTGGGCTGCTATGTTTTAATCAGAGTTTGTTTTTGCCACAGGGGAATCCCTTGCCGTTTGAGTTCAAAAGAGAGGATAATGAAGGTAAGCAAAAAAGACAACAGGTCGCTCATGGGACGTGCTGCCCAGAAACCTGTTAATCCGTGAAGGGTTGACAATAAGAACATGAAGGGGATGAATAACATAACCTCCCGCAAAAGTGATAAAAGCAGTGACGGAATACCTTTGCCGATAGCCTGGAAAAATGTAGTAGAAATTATTTGGAAACCTATGCAGGGATACATGATTACCATGATGCGCAGGGCATATCTTCCGAGAGCAAGCAACTCTTCTTCAGCGTTAAAAATACTCAGGAAAAAGGCTGGCTTCAAAAAAAAGAATATGCCGGCAACAGTAATAAAGACCGTGCTGATCGCTGCACCTTTTAATAGGGTTTCACGAATACGGTTTAATTTGCCTGCTCCATAATTGAAACCGATAATCGGTAAAAGACCCTGCGAAACACCCAGGACGGGCATGATGGCTAACATCTGGAGGCGGAAAATAAGTCCCATTACAGCAACAGGAATATGACCATAACCTGCCAGAATTGCATTGGCGATTATCAAAGAGATATTGTTGGAAAACTGGAGGATCATCGCAGGGAACCCAATTTTATAGATATCCCGGATTGTTTTCCAGTGGAGTATGAAATTGCTGCGTTGCATTTTTAAAACGCTATTACCTGTGAAAAAATAATGCAGCATCATGGCAATACCGACAATTTTTGATATTACTGTTGCTATGGCGGCACCTCGTACTCCCATGTCCAGAAGAAAAATAAATATCGGGTCCAGAACAACATTGGCCAGGGCGGAGACAATCATCATTTTCATGGAAAGCATTGGGTTTCCTTCTGCTCGAACTGTATTATTCAAGATCATAATAAGGTAAAATGCTACCGACCCGTTGGTAATAACTCGCAAATAATCCTCCGTTAACCCGATAATCTCCGTATTCGTTCCTAAAAAAACCAGCAATGGACGCAGGCAAAAAAAACCGGCCAGGGCAGTAATCAGGCCAAATATAAGCGCCAGGATTAGCACCTGTCCCAGGGCATTTTGCGCTTCTTCTTTATTACCTGCCCCAAGGGAACGGGAAATCAGCGAAGCGGTCCCAATCCCGCTTCCAATACCGATTGCTCCCAGCAACATCTGCAAGGGAAAAGCGACGGAAAGGGCGGCGATGGCTTCACTACCCAGTCTCCCGACGAAGATAGTATCTACGATATTGTAGGTGGCCATGACCAGCATACCTATCGTTGCAGGTAATGAAAAACGAATGATTAACTTGGTAATATTTTCTTCTCCCATTTGTAGGGTATTATTTTGCAAATGCAGGACCTCCTTTTCGTTAGAATTATAACATAACTCTAAGTTTATGCACATAAAGATTCGGCTTGTCTGCAGTTTTTCTAAAATGACGGGCTTTCTAAAATATCCAGGGATAATAATGAAAGCTTAGATTTTTATACCATAGATACGAAATTATACCTTTAGATTTATCGATAACGGATATATCATTCTTTAGCCAATTGTTTTAAAATATAAACAAATTTAATTAATTATGGTAAAGAAGGAGAGAGTTCTATGTATTGGAATAAAGAGTTTGAAACAATGCCCTGGCTGGAAGTTCACAATTATTGGTTTAAAAAACTCCCCTCTTTTATAGAATATATCAAAAATAATTCCGAATATTATAAAAAGCGGCTCTCCTCTATTGAAGTTAGCAAAATTAAAACAATGGAAGATATGAGGGAAATTCCTTTTTTAACAAAAAATGAGCTCCGTGAAATTCAGTTGCATAGCGATAGAAAGAATCCATTAGGGAAGATACAGGCAGTTAAAACAGAAGAGATCGTACAAGTTATATCCTCTTCCGGAACTTCAGGGCGTCCGGTTTATTATGGAGTTACAAAAAAAGATGTTGAAGTATGGAAAGATGCCATAGCTACTTTATACTACACCGCCGGAGTGCGGCCGGATGATATCGTTGCTCATACTACGGGTATCCCCTTATTTGCAGGTGGTGAGGCATATTTTGCTGGCATCAGAAATATTGGGGCGATGACAGTATGGCCGGGCAACCTGTCAACCTCCAGGATGTTGGAAACGATAAGAAATCTTCACTGTAATGTCATTCAGGCTACTGTATCATTTAATCTCTACCTGGCAGAGCGTTGCCAGGATGCATTGGGTGTTAATCCCCGGGAATTAGGTATAACCAAAATTATAGGAGGTGGTGAGCCCGGATTAGGAGAAGAAGCGATACGCCAGAAACTAAAAGATGCCTGGAAGGCGGAGACTGTGCGGGAAATTATGGGTCTGGCAGATGTCATGCCGGGGATGTGGGGTGAATGTGAAGATGAAACCGGTATGCACTTTAATGCTCAGAAATATGTAATGGTTGAGTTGATCGATACCGTATCAGGAGAACACTTGCCTTGGGAAACTGGGGTTATCGGAGAACTAATATATACTAATTTTAGCAGGGAAGCTACTCCTGTATTGAGATATCGCTCTGCAGATCTTATCCGTGTAGAGGGCACATCCTGTGCATGCGGCAGAATGTCCCCGAAAATTCGCTGCATCGGCAGGGCAGATGATCTTCTAATTTTTAAAGCGATGAATGTTTATCCATCCGCTATTCGTGATGTGGTGCTCAAGCATTTTGAAAAACATCTGACAGGGCAAATGCAGGTTGTTAAAGATCATCCCCAACAGGTTCGTTTTGATAGAGCAATACCCGTAGATATTGAGTTCAGTTCACCGGAAAATCAGCCAGCCGGTTTGAAACAGCAGATTGAAAAAATAGTGAGGGATACTTTAAATATCCGTATCGATGCAAACCTTGTCCCTCCGAACACGATCCAGAGAACCCAGTACAAATCACCACTGATCCGTGTTCGGGAACAGTAAGCAG
>JAAYOY010000037.1 GCA_012520035.1 Bacillota bacterium | reverse complement strand
CTGAAGTTAAACCACTATCAATCATCCGGCGTTCCGCACTACTGGATTTTAGACCCGGAAGGCTGCTTTATCGAGGCCTATGAGCTACGGGATGAACGTTATGTATCTATGGTTCGATCTGCTAACGGCATTTTTTCTCATCCCAGTTTCCCGGGCCTTTCATTTGATATTGATGAACTGTTTAGCAAACCGGGTTAGCCATCGAACAACAATGTCTGCCCCGCCCGCTTTGCCATAGCAGAATTAACAGTTAAATATCAGTTAATCAAGCAGGCTGGCTTGTCTGTATTGAGGAGTTTGTTTTTGCATAGATACAGTCTCTCTTACTGGTTGTCCCTCAGTTATGTCTAATATATCGGCGATAAAAGGCGATGGGTTTCCGGAGGTCAGCAGTATAAGCTCATCCTTCGCCCTGGTCATCCCCACATAGAGAAGCCGCCTCTCTTCCTCCATATCAAAATCCGAGTTGCTGTTTCTTAAAGGAATCAGGCCATCGTTTACGCTGCAAATGAATACGATGGGAAATTCAAGGCCTTTTGCCGCATGCAGGGTCATTAATGAAACCGCATCCGGGGAATAAACCTTGCCCCCGCTGCGGACGAGATCGCTCTCACGGCCCAACACATGGTTTTGCATAAAGGAAGACATTTTGTGATGCATAAGGGATGTATGTAAAAGCAGTTCCATGCTTTTTATGCCCGACACTTTATTGTCCTTAATCCAGGACTCTATAATCTTCGACGGCTTTTCCTGAGCGATGATCGGTTCATATTTCCTCAACATCCCCAGGAAATGGCGTATTTGTTCCAGTTTAGGCAGCGCTTGGACAGACCCATCCATGATCCTGACGAGGGACGATACGCATTTTTTACCTGCCGCGTAACTTTCCAGTATTTCTTGGCACAGTTCTGGTGAATATCTGCCTTCCGCCTTAAGAAATGCCAATTTAAGATATTCTAATAGTGACGCGATATCGCCGGGGTTAAGCAAAAACCTGAAAAAGGCAATCGCCTCGCGAACATGCTTATCCCCAAGGAACTCCTCCCGCCCGACGACCACATATCCGATACCCTCTTTTAGAAAGCAATGCTCCAAAATTTCCGCCTGGCGGTTGGTGCGGTATAATACGGCGATTTCGGAAAAGCCCCTGGAATGTTTTGCGGCCGGTCTTTTCCCGCCGGCCACCGGCGTACTGTGTGCGTCGAGCATATCGATGCCGCCAACGATACGGTTTATCTCCTTGGCGATAAATATCGCCTCCGAAAATGTATCTTTGCTCTTTATAAGGCGTACCCTGGCGCCGCTCTCTCTTCTCGCGACGAGAGGGCAGGCTGGCCCTCCTGCAGTTTTCTTCGCGATTACCGCTTTGGCAGAGGTAATTATCTCGGGTGTTGAGCGGTAGTTTTGAGTCAACCGGACTTGCCGGACAGCGGAGAAATCCTCGTTAAACCTTTCAAAAAAGCGCATATCCGAACCCCTGAAAGCATAAATGGACTGTTCAGGGTCCCCGATTATAAAAATACCCCTGCTTTTCCTGCCCCATGCTTTTATGAGGCGATACTGGAGCTCGTTTATATCCTGGAACTCATCCACCAGCAAATATGAAAAAGAATCTTCTAAGCTTCTGTCGGCATCATCCCCTGTTTTCATCTGCTCAAACAGGTGCAGTACCGTGAGAAGGATGTCGTCATAGTCCATTAGACCGTAACGCTCAAGACGCGAGCAGTAGTAATCGTATACAAGGGTACTATTAGATCTTTCCACATCATCCTTTGGCAAGGCTCCGTTTTTAAAAAGCGATATCTCTCGTAGTGCCTCCCGCGGAGAAATTTTTAGTTTCAGCTCCTTTAAGATTTCCTCGATAATGGCAGCGGCATGATATTCATCAATAATAACAATGCTGTGCTTGTCCCTCCATCTGGACAAAATTTGCAGGCAGATGGAATGGAATGTCCCTATGTTCATTGCAGCCGCTGTCCGCCTGTTCCCGAAATGTTCGTCCAGACGAAGGCGCATCTCGTTAGCGGCCTTATTGGTAAAGGTAACGGCGGTTACCTGCGAGGGGTGTGCACCGCCTTTTTCAACAAGGTATGCAATACGGGATACCAGCGTTTTTGTCTTTCCGGTTCCGGGTCCAGCAATAACCGCCATGGCCAGACTGGAGGAGGTAACGGCTTCCCACTGCTCTGCGTTCAATCCGTAGAGCATATTTGGGGATTTGGGGAAAACAGTCTTAAGCGTATCCGCACCGTCGTTCGGCTGAGAATTTTTGGCTGAAACCAATGCCGGTTTTGCCTCAGACCCTGCTCCAGGCTTAAGTTCTGGCTTCGGTATAGGTTTGGTTTCAAGCTCCGGCTTAGACCCAGGTTTAGATTTTGATTTTGATTCAGGTTTAAGCTCAGGCCTTTCGGCCTTTTCAGTCCTTTTAGCCTTTTCGGTCTTTCCGGCCTTTTCAGGCCTTGAGGCAGACTTTGGTTCATTAGCCGAAACACTCCTGCCCTCAATAGCCTTGGATAGCAAGGGGCTTTTCCTAAAAGGAGAGTTCTCGTCGCTTCCTGTTTCGGCAACAGGGACAGCGTTTTCACTATCCTTAATTAAGCAGAGCTGACCTGAAAGCTTGTCTATCTCACCTTGATCTATTATTTTAATTCTACCGAATTGTCCGTCAAATCCGGGTTGTATTTGGACCTTTCCGCATCTCAACCTGCGGATACTTTCTGCTATGTATGGTCCTGCCGACGGGCCTGACGCCATTTCAATTTCTTGCAGGGGCGCTTCGCGGAGTATAAAAAACTCCGGCCCGAGTTTTCGTATCAGCTCATCGTATTGCCCCTTCACCTTCTTACTGTTAACGGAACAACCCAGGGAAGCAGCGATTATCTCCGGCAGGGGAATAAGGCTTTCAAAATGCTTTGCCGCCGGAGGGACGAATCCTTCTTCCCTGTCGGCAAGAGCTTCAACCCGGTGCAGCACCCCCACTGTAATCCTGCCCCCGCATACGGGACAGAGGCCTCCCGCTGCTATCGTCTCCTCCGGTTTCCAGCACACTTTGCACGCCCTGTGCCCGTCATAGTGGTATTTGCCTTCCTGTGGGAAAAACTCTATTGTGCCATAGAATTCATCTGTGTTGCGATTTTTTAAGGCTCTCAATATGGACTGATAAGAAAGTTCGGTATTAAAGATATTCGCTTCTCTGCCCAGGTTTGGCGGGGAATGGGCATCGGAGTTGGAAACCAATGTAAAGTCATCCAGTGCAGAAAGGCGCCAATTCATGGGAGGGTCCGAGGAAAGGCCCGTTTCGAGCGCATAAATATGGCCTGTGAGGTCTTCGAAACATTCCTCGATGTCGTCAAAGCCGGAATATGCACCGTATATGGAAAAATGCGGGGTCCAGATGTGCGCAGGTATAAAGATAGCTTCCGGGCATAGATCAAGTACTATCTCCAGCAGATCCCTGCTGTCAAGACCTAGTATGGGCCTGCCGTCAGAATGCAAATTGCCGATGGCCTCAAGCCGATGCGCTATTGATGTAGCATGTTCCAGGCCGGGTAGTATGATAAGGTTATGAACCTTTCTTACCCTGCCGTTCTTTTTGTAGATGGAGCTGATCTCGCCGGAAACAATAAATTGCGGAGAATTAGCTCCTGCGACTCTGTCTTCTTTGTGAAAATCATCCTTGAGGGTATAAAGGCCTTCCCCCGAAGGGATTAGTTTTTCCTTTAATTCCTCACGCCAGGCCGGATGCGTAAAATCGCCCGTGCCAATAACGTCAATCCCCTTACGCCGTCCCCAAAAT
>JAAYOY010000228.1 GCA_012520035.1 Bacillota bacterium | reverse complement strand
TTGTAGGTCCTAGAGAAACCGCCAGGGATTCGTTGGCTTTCACAAGTATATCAACAAAAGAAACGTAAAGCATGACGCCGGCTGAAAAGCCCAATGCTATAGAAAGGAACCTGGGGCTTGTCCTTTTCGTCAGTAAAGCAAGTGTGCTGCCAATCCCGGTAGACAGACCGGCAAATAATGTTAAGGAAAAAGCAAATATTACATTGGATAATTCCACATTCATATAAAACTATCCCTTTCCTAGAACATTACTATAATATAATTACTATAGTATATATTCCTGTCACCATATTACCCGGCTTATTTACTGCAGCCCTGAACAATTCTGTCATGCCGGAGATCACCTGCTGATGCTCCATTATGACATGTTTTTTCATAGGGATGCCTGGAAGCTGGTAAAAAAGGGTACTGCACTTTAAAAATGAAGTTGCAATACCCTATTAGATATTAGTTAGCGACTACATCGATCGGTCTTCCGGGGTCCCGTCCCCGGTGAAGTGCATTAATTCTCTTTCTCAAAGTCGTCTTTCCCGACGCCACATACGGGACACACCCAGTCATCAGGCAAATCCTCAAAGGATGTGCCGGCAGGAATTTGGTTTTCCGGATCCCCTACTTCAGGGTCATACACATATCCGCAAGTAGTGCATACATATCTGTCCATTTTGCTCTCCTTTTCCTTCAGATTAGGTTCATTGGAGACACTATCCTGGGGAATATTTCCTCTTTTAATCTGCTGATAGTAAGCATAGGTCATGGGAAGGCCTTCTTTTATAACCTCCGCGCCGGTTAATTCACAAAGAAAGAGATCATGGGTCCAGGCGTCCACTTCATTAACGACCGCTGCCTCTAAATAAGCTAAGGTTGACTCTGCAATATAGGGCAGACCGCCATCGGTAAGTTTATAATTTACACCATCAAATTTATCAATATCCCTGCCGGAGTTAAAACCAAACCTTCCAATAAGTGATAGGGGGAAATCCTGACTAAGCACGGAAATTGCCAGTCGCCTGCTGCTTTTAATAAATTCATTAGTCAGATTTTTCTTATTAAGGCTTACTAGCAGGGATGCCGGGTCGCTGGAAATTTGCATCACAGAATTAGCAACCTGACCGTTAAAAGCATTTTCCTTTTTTGAGGTAATGATATAAAGTCCATAGCTTATATTATACAGCGCTTTTTTATCCAATAAAATTCCTCCTCAAAATTACTTACACTATACCCTGTATTATGCACCCCAGAGTACAATATAGTAAGAAACTATATCATCCAACAACAATAAATGTCAAGCACATTTCACCTCTAATTTAAATCTTAAATGCAGGAATACTGTCCGGCTAACAGAATATAAAAAGGATAAATCAATAAGGAGGTGTTATGCCCTTGGCTCTACTTGCCATCTCTGCGACCCCACGAAAGGGAGGCAACAGCGAACAGGTTTTAAATTCTTTCGTCGGCGGAGCATCAACAGCCGGACGGGAAACTGAAATAATCCGCTTGAACGACCTCAATTTTCGTCCTTGCCAGGCATGCGATCTCTGCGCCGCTGCAGGAAAATGCGTTCTCAAAGATGATATGCAGCTCGTATATCCCAAACTTTTATCTTGCGAGGGCCTGGTGATCTCTACCCCCATCTTCTTCGGGACCATCCCAGCCCAATTAAAAATGTTTATAGACCGCTTCCAGTGCTGGTGGCATGCTAAATTCAGGCTGAAAAAACCCTTTATACCCAACAAGGGAAAGAAGCATGCCTTCTTTATCTCTGTTGGCGCACTAAAGAAAAAAGAGCACCATCAATGCGCTCAAGATGTGGTTGATATCTTTTTCCATGTTGCAAACTTTCAGAGAAAAGGCTCGCTCCTTTTTTGCGGTTACGACGAAAAAGGTAGCATCGCCAGGGATCCCCAAAACCTGCAAAAAGCTTTTCAAGCGGGATTTGATTTCGCAACATCTCTGCAGGGGCCACGAGATTAACCGCCCTTCCTGGGCGGAGAGGTATAATGATTGTTCAAATAAGGATGTAAGCTAAGGAGATTGAAAAAATGGATAAAGTAAATCTTACACAAGCTTAGTTTATTCAATGACCAATGGAGCCCGAAAGCCGTAGGAGATTTAAATGAAGCATATGTAAAGGTTGCAATTAAAAGGTGAAATTGTTTGGCACCATCACGAAAAAGAAGATCAATCCGCTACATGCTGCGCTTTTTCTTAGAAAACAGGCGTATTATACAGCCTATAACCAGACCAATAATTATCGAAAAGAACAGCAGTAAAATCTGGGGCATAGTAATTTCCCAGAAAAACAAGTTTAACGTTACAGGCCCGGTATTCTGGACAAGGATAATCAGCAGCAGAACAGCTATTACAATAATAATCCATACTTTCGCTTTCATTAATTTTCCTCCCAATTTTTTAGAGTAGCGGTCAATTTAGCTTTCTATTAGTATAAAGAGTTGATTCGAATACAAAAATTTCAATCATATTGTTAACAATTCAACAAAAAGACACTATTTCCTCTAGAAAATTAGGTTTTCCATGTCTTTTCTTATGAGACACAGCCGGCGCTCATTTTTTCAACTCAAGTGCACTATGCTTGTTGGACAATTATATATAAATTGACAAATAGAGGTTTGATGTGTTAGAATAAATCCTATAAAGTCCATAAAGTTACTAGACTAAATTAAAAAGTTTTACCTATGGAGACGATAATATGCCTAATATTGCTGCAAATTTAACTGATTTAATCGGAAACACTCCTCTGCTCGAGCTAAGTAATTATAATAAAGTCAACGAATTGGAAGCTGTTATAATTGCCAAGCTGGAGTATTTTAACCCGGCCGGTAGCGTCAAGGATCGAGTTGCTCTCGCGATGATTAATTCTGCTGAAGAAGAAGGGTTAATCAAGCAGGATACTGTAATAATTGAACCCACGAGCGGTAACACAGGTATCGGTTTGGCCTTCGCAGCTGCAGCCAAAGGATATCGGCTGATTTTGACGATGCCTGATACCATGAGCATCGAGAGAAGAAAGCTACTGAAAGCATTAGGCGCTGAGCTTGTTTTGACTCCAGGTGCTGAAGGGATGAGAGGGGCGATTAAAAAAGCTGAAGAGCTGGCCGGGCAATATGATCATGCTTATATTCCCAACCAGTTTACA
>JAAYOY010000227.1 GCA_012520035.1 Bacillota bacterium | reverse complement strand
TATATAAAATAGTGTATAAAAAAAGATGCCTCAGGGCGTACGGAGTTTTTTGAGGTAGAGCAGCGAGCCGTCCTCATAGGCTGAAAAGAGGTAATAATCACCTATTACTTGCGGTTTTTGGCGCATAATCTCCAGCCACTGTGTGTCTGCTTCGGGGGTGTTTCCCCATTTGAAGCGGTTGCTAAGCCAGATCCCTTCGATTGGTGCAAGATCCTCCAGTTTGCTTACTTGCTCCAACCGGACGGGCATTTTTAGGGCCAGGCGGTCGGCGTACCAGCTGAGGATATGGCCGTCGTTGGAGATGACCACTCCTTCCGGAGATAGGTGAAGGGAAACATCCCGGATTGGCTCTGCGTAGGCCTGTGGCCAGTCAAGGCGGGTGTTTACCTCGTGCCATGCGGGTATATTTATAAAAAGGGCTGCCGCTGTAACAGCGGCAAGCAGAATAGCTATTAAAAACGGTTTTTTTAAGAATTCCAGGCAGCGTTTTAAAAGAACCAGGGAGAAGATGATATAAAAAGGCATGAAAATAAAGAAAAGGCGCGGAATGTAGTGCACAAACAAAAGAGCAGCCAGCTGGGCGAAGAAACAGGAAGCGACAAAGAGCTTTAGAATTTTAATCTTGTGTCTTTCCCCGGCGGGGAAGAAGATTCCAGGTACAGAAAGTGCCGCAAGAAAGGGAGCTGTGCCGGTAAATACCGGATCAAGAGCCCCTCGTAAGAAGGTGCTTATTCCCTCCCTGATCTTGAGCATTATTTCCCCGGGATGTTGCAGGATAAATTCTTTAACATTAATGATCTGCGGCAGCATATAAAGGGTGTAGGCGGGGTAGGAGGCTGTAAACATGGCCGGTTCATAGGACTGCAGCGAGAAAAAGGGGTTCCCCGCGACCAGGTAATTGCGCCAGAGCCAGGGGGAGATGATCAGCAGCCAGCTGCCCAGATAGAGGGCGAGTTGCAGCGCTTTCTTTTTTTTATCCTCCCCGGAGGACCACCATAGGTAGAGACACGAAAGCGGCAGGAAGATAATAGCGTTATAGCGGGTCAGATAAAACAGCCCGGCTACCGCTCCGCATAAAAGAAAAAAGTACCGGCTCTTTCCGGGGGCTTTCAGCAGCAGATAAACCCAGAGGACCATAAAAAAAAGTGCCATTGGTTCCGTCATCCCCGAAATGCTGTAAAATAAAGCCTGCGGGCTAAAAAGGTAGAGCAAGCAGGTGAAAAATGCCACTGTCCTGCTTCCCGCAATCTCCCTGGAGAGCAGGAAAAGGGGAAGTATGGCGGCAAAGTAAAAAAGTGCGCTGGCCCCTGCGGCTACGGTATCGGTTGCGCCAAAGATTTTGAAACACACTGCAAGGAAGAGGGGCCAAAAAGGAGCCCGCCAGAGGTTTGGGTAGGGCGCTCCGGCATGAACCAGGCTCAAAGGTGTAAGGTACCTGGAGGTAAAACCCCTCCCCAGGCTGATATTTCGCGCCATACTGACATAATCCAGGGCGTCGTTATAGGGGAGGGCCACAAAAGCACGTACATAATAATACCACCATACGCCGGCAGCCAGGAACAGTAGAAACGCAATTAGAAGCGAAGTAATGTAACGATTATTTATATAACGGTTTTTATTCATATCGATCACCCAGCTTAAGACTTACGAGTATTTGAACGGGGAGGGTTTTAAAGGCCAGGAGCTGAGCTGAAACTGCCTACATTTTTTGCTTATTTGCTTATGGAAGCGAGCTGCGGCCGCACTACCCTTATTTTTATTATAGCAGAAACCGGAGAACCTGCGCGCGACCCTTAATTTGACAAAAAGCAGGCTCTTGATGTTTAATGTATACATTATACATTAAAAGGAGGGATATCAAGTGAGCATCAGAACGCAAATTTATCTTCCTGATGATAGGCCATGCAGATG
>JAAYOY010000226.1 GCA_012520035.1 Bacillota bacterium | reverse complement strand
TCCTTGAAAGCACTTATCAGGTCGGGCAGATTGGGCAGAAAAACAGGTGCCGGCTGGTACGATTATGATCAATAAAAATGCATTCCAGCGAAGATCGCGTAGAAGGGATTAATGCATTGCTTGAAAATCCAAACCCAAAAAATAATACGCATAGTGATAAAGATACTATCTTAATTTAGAATAAGCATATTTTTATTAACAAAAGGAGCGGTTGTTATGACAAAATATGGAACTATTAATGAAGTTTTTCAAGACACAGTAAGTAGGTTTCCTGAAAAAACGGCTTTAATATTTAATGATCAAAAGTATACTTTTTCTGAGTTACATAAGATGGTGGAACAGGTTGCAGCCTATCTATATAGCAGCGGGATAAGTAAACAGGACAGGGTGATTATTTATCTTCCCCATCTTGCCCAGTGGGTTGCCATCTGGCTCGGTTTACAAAGGATCGGTGCTGCGGCAGTTCCTGTAACACATTTTTATGGCCACGAAGAACTTGTCTACATCGGTACTGATAGTGAAGTTGAAACGATTTTCTGCAATGATAGAAACATTGGACAGGTAATCACCGCTTCGGAAAAAAGACCTTTTAAAAGAATAATTGTCGTTGGCGATAAGACTGCTGATCTTCCGGTTGTGGAAGGTGTCGATATTCTTAGTTTTGACAGCATTTTGCAACAAAAGGTATCTCCCTTGCCGGCAATTAACATTGACAAAAAGGATCTTGCAGAAATTCTTTATACGGGTGGCACTACCGGTACACCTAAAGGAGTGCCTATTTCAAATATCAATTTTTTAGAGGCTATAGGTGTTAAACGAAATGAAATCGAGCCTTTAGTGCCAAAAGGAGGTGGAGTCGCAGTGCAAGGTGCTCCTCTTAACCATATCATGGGTCAAGAGCTGGGGCTTTGTTCACTTCTTTCAGGCGATACGCTGGTGCTATTACCCAGGATGGATCTTGATGTTTTATTTTCTCAAATTGAAAAGTACAAGGCATCGGTTTTATTTGGTACTCCGACATTTTGCAGGATGATTTTGGAACATGATAAGCTGGATAATTATAATTTAACTTCCCTTCGTTATGTTTTTACAGCCGGTGAGGCGCTTCCTCCTGAAGTTGCCAGGAAGTGGTTTGACAGGTTTAAAATTCCTATTTATCACGGGCTGGGGACTACGGAAACATGTGGAGGTGTTGCCGGAACAAATGCTGGAGAACCGTTCCCCGAGGGTACAGTTGGTAAAGTAGTTCCTACCAAGAAAGTATTGCTGGTTAATCCGGAAACACTTGAGCCTGTTGCTGTTAATGAACCGGGAGAATTACTTGTTCATTCGGAAAACATGGTTACTGGTTACTGGAAAAAACCTGAAGAAACTGCCAGGCACTTTATTCATTTAGATGGTAAAATGTGGTATAGAACAGGGGATATAGTGCGTATGGACGAAGAAGGGTGGATCTTCTTTGTTGATCGTTCAGTGGATATGATTAAACACAAGGGATACAGGGTAGCCGCCACAAAAGTTGAAGCTGTACTTTATAAGCATGATGCAGTTTTCGAGTGTTGTGTCGTGGGAGTTCCGGATGAAAAAGTCGGTGAAAAAATCAAAGCTTTTGTTGTTGTCAAAGAAGGAAGGAAAAATGTTACAGCAGAAGAGCTGATCGAATGGTGCAGTGGGAGGTTGTCTTCCTACGAAGTACCTAATACTGTGGAATTTACAGATGCCCTGCCAAAGTCTGCTGTCGGCAAGATCCTTAGAAGAAAACTGAGGGACCAGGAACGTCAAAAGCTGGGGCAATAAGCAGTTTTATCGTTGGATTTTCTTAAGGAGCATAGTATTTCTTCTATGGTGTATTCTTTTCGAAGTTAGAGGCTATGCTCCTTTTTTACTTTTTTGTTGAAGATGTTGAAGATATTGCAAAGATAGCTGAAAAACTTTGATTTCTTTATTAAAATGAGAATGTTGAAATTTGTACTATTGTATCCCGTTTTTTAAAATATTGACAAACGGTAGAATATAAATTAGTATTTAATCAAACGTTTGATATTTAAAACAGAAAGGAGTATCAAGATGAAAGTTAAAGGAACAGATTTTTATTGGAACCCTATTTTGGAAACATTGCCGCGCGAGAAATTAAAAGCTCTTCAATTAAAAAAGTTTAAACGTATTCTTAAATGGGGTTATGATAATTCGAAGTTATACCGCCGCATTTATGATGAAGCCGGATTCCATCCAGAGGATGTAAAAACATGGGAAGACATTTCAAAAGTGCCCACGATCCAAAAAAACGATTATCTTGATGCTCAGGCCAAAGAACCGTGGCCGTATGGTGACAGCCTTTGTGTCCCTTTAGAGAAAGTAACAGAATATCACCAAACCAGCGGCACTACGGGTCAACCGGTGTATCAGCCGGATACCTGGCAGGACTGGGAATTATTGAATGAAATGTGGGCTTATATTCTTTATGCCCAGGGCTTCAGGAATACGGACAGGGTTTTTATTCCTTTTGGATATAATGTTTTTATAGCTTACTGGCAGGGGCATTATGCCTGTGAAAAAGTTGGCTGCGAAGTAGTGCCTGGGGGGATCCTGAACACTGAAGAGAGATTGCTTAAAATCAAAGAATTGAAGGCTACCGCTTTAATGGCAACACCTACTTATGTTTTAACAATGGCTGATGCCTGTCGGACTAAGCTTAAAATGGACCCGCGCGATTTGGGAATAAAGAAAATACTGTGTGCAGGCGAACCGGGAGCCAATGTACCGACAACAAAAGCGCGCATGGAAGAAGCCTGGAATGCCAAAGTATATGATCATGTCGGTGGTACCGAGTGCGGAGGATGGTCATATGAGTGCATTTATCAGCCCGGAGGGGTTCATGTAAACGAAGCTCTTTGTTTGGTAGAGCTGGTGGATATTGAAACCGGGGAACCCATAGAGGAGCCTAACAAACCGGGTAAATTAATCATGACGCTTTTTGATCGTTTGGCACAGCCAACCATCAGGTTTGATTCCAAAGATGTCAGTATGTGGGGAGAGGAGTGCGAGTGCGGGCGGACCTTCAGAGTATTAAAAGGTGGCTTGCACGGCCGTGTTGACCACATAACCAAGGTAAAGGGAGTATTATTCAGCCCGGTTTCTGTGGAAGAAGTGGTACGCGGTATGCCTGAACTGGGAGATGAGTACGAACTGATTGTAAGCAAAAAAGGCGATGCAGATCTGCTTACGCTTAAAGTTGAACTGGCTCCGGGCACCGGCGCTACACCGGAAACGGTTCAGCCCGAGCTGGCGCGACAGCTTCGTTTAAAAACCAATCTGGCCTATATAATAGAGTTTCATGAATATGGCAGTCTGCCGCGTTATGAGGTGAAAGCGAAACGCTTTAAGGATTTAAGAAAAAAATAAATAAAGGCTGTATTTGATACAGTTTGAATGCGGGAATATTATTCAATATTATTAAAGGGGGATGTTCCTATGATAACCGCGGAAGTAAACTTAAAGGAAATGGCTGGACTAATTGCAGATATAAAAGAAAAAGTAGAACAGTTAATGAAGATTTCAGGTGGCATGCAGTGTGTTGATAGAAACTGTGATCGAATACTGGCAAGCGTTAAAATGTTGGAAATAAATATATCCGATGTTGTTGAGTTTTTTGATTAAAACAAAGAAAATAAGAAAAATTAAAGAAGAAGGCAACTGTCCACGGGGATAGTTGCCTTCTTCTTTCAGATACAGATTGAATGTAGCGAGCGTATGGTCAAAAAATTTTTGACAAATAATGTTTGTAATGATAAAATTAAAACAAACGATAGGTAAAAAATTTAAAGTAATAAAAGGGGCTGGTAATGTAGATGAATTTGAAAAAAGATGCGGTAAGTACCGACGAAATCGGTAAAAATAAACGGGATGATATTTTGTACGAAGCCGGCAAACTTTTCAGGAGAAAAGGGTTTAATGGTACTTCTATGCAGGATATAGCTTCTGAAGTCGGAATTCTAAAAGGGAGCATATATTATTACTTTAATAGTAAGGATGAGATATTCCGGGAAGTACTTAACAAAGGGATTAGCCCTGTCTTAAAAAAAGCGGAGTTAATTAAAAGCAAAAATTTACCACCAGATAAAAAATTGAGGGAATTAATTAAAGATCATATTCATTATATTATGGATAACAATTATTCTCTGGTTCTTTTCTTCCAGGAAAAAGAAAATATATCCGCAAATCAAACCAAGCAATATGTGGAAAGCAGAAATAAATATGAAAAAATATTTAAAGATGTCCTTAATGAAGGTATAAAGCAGGGTGTTTTTCCTCCGGTAAATGTATCACTTACAGTTTTTGCTATTCTGGGAATGTGTAACTGGATTATTCAGTGGTATAATCCGAGCGGCCCAAGTAGTCACGATGAAATTATCGAACATATGGTATATCTAATATGCGATTTAATGCTGAATAATAATCAATCTAAGAATTAGATTTTCTCTTATATGCCCGGTTCCGCTTGCGGATTATATAAACAGCCTGTTTAGGCTGTTTTTCCTCTTACAGGCCATTGTTGCGCAAATTGTATTTATTATATTTTACTGTCAAAAAGGTTGTTTTTAAAATAATATGGTGTTGCGGAAGGATTTCAGAGATCCAGTGGTGAATTAAACTATCTGGTAGAAAATGTAGTAAAATTTTAGTATCTCCTGCAGTTAAGATTGCATTCCGATAAGATTTTTATTGTGTATGATTAATGTAATGAGAGGGGAAAACTTTATTATGCAGGCAGCGATATAAATGACCGATATGAAGAGTGCATTATGCTGCCGGATATATATTGGAGGAAATAAGAATGACTTTACCTGTATATAAAAGGGTTATTCTTAAATTAAGCGGAGAAGCTCTTGCTGGAGAAAAGGGGTACGGCATTGATTTTGATGTCTTAAAAAATATTTCTGAACAGATTAAAGAAGTAAAAAAATACAAAGTTGAAATAGCGGTAGTTGTTGGCGGGGGGAATATCTGGAGAGGTGCCGGTGCTTCAGAGCGAGGAATGGATCGGGCTGCGGCAGATTATATGGGCATGCTTGCTACAGTGATAAATGCACTGGCGTTACAGGATGCTCTGGAAAGTATAAATGTTGATACCAGGGTGCAATCAGCCATAGAAATGCAACAGGTAGCTGAGCCTTATATTCGCAGGAGGGCAATAAGGCATTTGGAAAAGGGAAGGGTTGTGATATTTGCTGCGGGAACGGGTAATCCTTATTTTTCTACCGATACAACGGCTGCATTGAGGGCGGCTGAAATTGAAGCAGAGGTAATATTATTAGCAAAAGGGAAAGTTGATGCCATTTATAACATGGATCCTCTTACCAACCCTGATGCCCAAAAATTTACTGAATTAAGCTATATTGAGGTAATAAACCGCGGTCTGGGTGTGATGGATTCTACAGCTGCCTCCTTATGCATGGATAACAAAATAACCCTGGTGGTATTTGGGCTAAATAAATCGGAGAATATTAAAAGGGTAATTATGGGTGAAAAATTGGGAACAATTGTAAGGGGGGAAATAGGTAATGGAGGAAATTATTAAAAAAACTGAGGATAAAATGGAAAAAAGTATTGAGGTTTTTAAAAAAGAGCTGGCCACTTTAAGAGCAGGCCGAGCCGTACCTTCTTTGCTGGATAAGGTTATTGTAAATTATTACAACAACCCGACACCGCTAAACCAGCTGGCAACAATATCAGCACCTGAGCCCAGATTGCTGGTTATACAGCCATGGGATAAAAATGTTATCGGTGAAATAGAAAAGGGAATTTTGAAATCTGATCTGGGGCTAACTCCCAATAATGACGGAAATATTATCAGGCTGCCTATTCCGCAGCTGACGGAAGAAAGAAGGAAAGAACTGGTAAAAACAATTAAAAAAAAGGCTGAGGATACCAAGGTGGCCATTAGAAATATTCGCCGTGAGGCAAATGATTTGTTGAAAACAGAAGAAAAAAATGGCCGCATTTCGGAAGATAACCTGAGATTGTTCCAAGAAGAAGTGCAGGAGTTAACAAAAAATGAGATTGAAAAAGTTGACAAAATCCTTGAATTAAAAGAGAAAGAGATTATGGAAGTCTAGTTGGAGGACCTTATGCAAACGGATGCGCAAATTCCTGACCTTACTGTTTACCGCTTGGATGAGGCGGTTAAAATCTTAAAAAAAAAGGTATAATATACAATCTAAGGCATACAAAGCCTCCTTATTCCGGGAAAAATAATCCTGAAAGAGAAGAAATGGTACACCTTCGGGTTGTTAAACAGGTAATTATTGGACCTAATACGGTAGAGCTAATTGTTGCAGAAGAAAAATAAGGAATTATACCCCCAAATGGGGGTCTATTTATACTTCAGGGTGATGAAAGTGGATAAACGACAAAAACGTGAAGAAGAATTGTTCCGGGAAGTGTCAAAAGGAAAGCTTCCAGAACATGTTGCTATAATAATGGACGGAAACGGCAGGTGGGCCCAAAAAAGAGGGCTGCCGAGATTAGCCGGACACCGGGCAGGTATAAGCGCCTTAAAAAAAATAATAACCTGCGCTCAGGAACTTGGCATCAAGGTCATAACTCTCTATGCTTTTTCAACCGAAAACTGGAAGAGGCCTAAGCGGGAAGTGGAATTTTTAATGCGTTTGCCGGAAGAGTACCTTGAAAAAGAATTAGGATTTTTAATAGAGAATAATATTGTCATTAAAACCATAGGAGATCTCGATGAAATTCCCGGACTTACACAAAAGGCGATCAGGAAAGCTGTGGCTTCTACAAAACAAAATACGGGGATGATTTTAAATTTTGCTTTTAATTATGGCGGCCGGGCTGAAATCATCGGCGCCGTTAAGAAGATTTCCCGAGAAGTACTCGAAGGCAGACTTCAATGGGACGAGATAACCGAAGAGATCTTTTCTAAGCACCTCTATACCGGTTCTATCCCTGATCCGGATTTATTAATACGGCCCAGCGGAGAGCTTCGAATTAGCAATTTTCTGCTCTGGCAGCTGGCTTATACAGAATTGTGGTTTACCAGGGTAATGTGGCCGGATTTTAATAAAAAATATTTTCTTAAAGCAATAAAAGACTATCAGAAAAGGGAAAGAAGATTCGGGGGTATTTTATAACAGGGGCGATGTGTCGATGTTGAAAAGAAGGGTAATGACTATTATAATCGGAGTGCCGCTGATAATTTTTTTTGTCTATTTGGGAGGTTACTGGTTTGGAATTTTGGTTTTGATGATCTCTTTGTTGGGATTAAAAGAATATTTTAACCTGATGAAAAAAGGTGGATGGAAACCTGTTGTTAAGGCGTCGGGCTATTTCTTTATTCCGCTTGCCCTTTATGCCGCATATAAAGGAAATCTGTCGCTCATAGTATTTCTGTGGGTCTTTCTCTTCGCTGTATTTAACTTGTTTCCCATTTTTTTGCCAAAAGTTAAATACTGGGAATCTGCAATTTCTTTTTGGGGTATAATTAGTACCGGAGGCACTGGGAGCTTTTTACTTGCAACAAGATTGTTACCGGAAGGTTTTCTCGCTACCGTTTTCTTTTTTATCTTTATCTGGGTTACGGATATAATGGCTTATGTGATCGGCAGCCTGGCAGGAAGGACACCGCTGGCGCCGCAAATTAGTCCCAGGAAAACGGTAGAAGGCGCTATCGGGGGATTAGCAGGAAGTACCTTGGCCGGTTTGATCCTCGCCTGTTTTTTCCCGTTATTTTTTCCCGGCTATTTATCGGGGATGCTTCTGGGATTGGCAACCGGCGTTATCGGTTCTCTGGGCGATTTATCCCAATCGGCTTTGAAAAGAAGTGCGGGCGCCAAAGATTCCGGGGATCTTTTACCCGGCCATGGCGGTATTCTGGATCGCTTTGATAGTCTTTTTTTTGCAGCCCCTTTTTATTATCTTTGTTTTACTAAATTTTTCTAATTGATAAAAATGGAAGAGCGCAGGTAAATTTGCTATAATTGGGAGAGAGGAAAATATGCTTCAGCGTATTACAATTTTGGGTTCTACAGGTTCTATCGGAACTCAGACACTGCGGGTTATAGACCGGTTTCCAGATAGATTTAAGATCGTGGGGCTGTCAACTAAAAGTAATATTAATCTTTTAGAGCGACAAATAGAAAAATACAGGCCGGAAGCTGTAGCGGTCTACGATAAAGAAAAAGCTCTGGAACTAATAAAGAATATAAAAAGTTCTAGCGGTCAAAAAACCGTTGTTTTAGCAGGAGAAGAGGGCTTAATGGAACTGGCTGCTCTGCCGGATGCCGAGCTGGTTGTTGTTGCTCTGGTCGGTTTCAGCGGTTTAAAGCCTACTCTTACTGCACTTAAAAAGGGAAAGAAAATAGCTCTGGCCAACAAAGAGGCCCTCGTAGTGGGCGGAGAACTGATTATGAGCGAAGCCCGTTCCCGCAAGATAATTATCAGACCAATAGATAGCGAACATTCGGCTATTTTTCAGTGTATAAATAATGCAGCTGAAAATGAATTAAATAAAATAATCCTTACAGCTTCGGGAGGCCCTTTTAGGGGTTGGCTAAAAGAAAAGCTTATTAATGTCACTCCCGCACAGGCTTTGAAACACCCTAACTGGAATATGGGGGCCAAAATTACTATTGATTCGGCAACCTTAATGAATAAGGGTTTTGAAGTAATCGAAGCTCGCTGGCTCTTTAATTTGGACTATAAAAAAATTGATGTTGTTATTCACCCCGAGAGCATTATTCACTCGATGGTAGAGTTTATCGATGGTTCTGTCCTGGCCCAAATAGGCATCCCTGATATGCTTTTGCCGATTCAATATGCTTTAAGTTATCCGGAGAGATGGGGCAATGAATTTCCCCGGTTAAACTGGCAGGAAAAACAGCAAATTAATTTTTCCCCACCGGATTTAAATCTTTTTCCTTGCCTTGGTTATGCTTACAAGGCCGGGGAGGTAGGAGGGACCTTACCCGCTGTAATGAACGCAGCAAATGAAGTGGCGGTTGAAAAATTCTTAAAGAATGAGTTATCTTTTTTAAATATTCCCGTGTTAATAGAAGAAATAATGAACAGGCATGTTGTAACATTTAACCCTTCCCTTGAGGAGCTAATTGCCGTGGATAGATGGGCCAGGAAAGAAGCGGATGCTGTCTGTCAAAAACTATAAGGAGGCTGTTTGATGTTTAGCACAGGTACAATAATTGCCTCTATCATTATTTTTGGCTTGTTAATTTTTGTACATGAATTTGGCCACTATATTGTGGCAAGAATGGCAAGGATTCGGGTGCTGGAATTTGCTGTCGGTTTTGGAAAAGAACTTCTGGGGTGGGAAAAAAAAGGTACCCGCTACACTTTAAGAATATTCCCGCTGGGTGGCTTTTGCAGGCTGCTTGGAGAGGATCCGGAGGAAGCTTATCAATCAGGAAGCTTCCAGGAAAAATCCTTGCTATCTCGTCTGGCTGTGATCGCGGCGGGCTCAATTATGAATTTTTTTCTGGGTATTATTCTTTTTTCGCTGGTTTACTATTTTTTCCTGGGGGTGCCTCAAACCAGGATTGCTCAGGTGGGGGAAGTGCTTCCGCAGAGCAGGGCGGAAGAGGCGGGTTTAGAAAATGGGGATCTTATTCTTTCTATCGATGGGAAAAAAATGGAGACCTGGGACGATGTTGTATCTTATATCAATGCCAACCCTGATAAAGAAATTAGTATTCTTGCTAACAGGAATAACAGGGATCTTTTAATTAATGTAGTACCCCAGAAAGAAGACGAAACGGGGAAGGGTTTTATTGGTATTGCCCCCGTGTACAAAAAATATGCTCTTTTCCCATCAATCGGCCTGGGGATAACCTATACCTGGCTTTTCGTAAAGCTTATCTTTGTTAGTCTGGCGCAAATGATTACAGGCCAGATACCTGCGGATGTGGCCGGCCCAGTTGGTATAATAGCCGTGGTTGGGGAGGTAATGCAAACGGGTATAGGCAATCTTTTTACACTGGCCGCCATTATTAGTATCAATCTTGGTATTATAAACTTATTGCCTGTACCGGCCCTGGATGGCAGCAGGCTGATTTTTCTGGTACTGGAAGGTATAAGGGGCAAACCAATTGATCCACAAAAAGAAGGTTTTATCCATTTTGTCGGTTTTACCTTTCTTATTCTTTTAATGATTCTCATTGCTTTTCAGGATATCAGACGCCTGTTTCTTTAACCTTAAGAAGTGGATTGAAAGAAGGAGTCGTAAATGAGAGACAAAACCCTGCCGGTAAGGGTTGGGAATGTTACAATTGGAGGCGGTACTCCAGTTTCTGTTCAATCAATGACTACAACAGATACAACGGATATTAAGGCCACATTAAACCAGATTAATGAGCTTTTTAAAGCTGGTTGTGAAATAGTACGCCTGGCTGTTCCGGATGAGCGCGCCGCCAGGTCACTGGGAACAATAAAAAAATATTCACCACTACCGGTTATAGCCGATATTCATTTCGATTATCGCTT
>JAAYOY010000036.1 GCA_012520035.1 Bacillota bacterium | reverse complement strand
GCAGCCACCAGGGTAGAACGCTCCAGGGCAGCCCCCAGGCGGACTCCCTCTTTAGCCCGAACAAAGAAAAAGCCTATGATAGAGGCGATAATACCTGCAGAAGAGACCAGTAAAGGTAAAAGGATCCAGCCGACATTCCGGTCGGCCTGAAATAGGAGGTAACCTACCGTCATAGTAGCAATAATGGAACCGACATAAGATTCAAATAGATCGGCTCCCATGCCGGCAACGTCACCAACATTGTCACCGACATTATCGGCTATAACCCCGGCATTGCGGGGATCGTCCTCCGGAATGCCCTCTTCTACCTTACCGACCAAGTCAGCGCCTACATCGGCCGCTTTTGTATATATACCCCCACCAACACGGGCAAATAAAGCGATGGAGCTGGCTCCAAGAGCATAACCGTTTATGATAGCCGGTTCACGAAAAATAAGGTAGAGAACACCAAGGCCCAGAAGTCCGATCCCTGCAACCATCATCCCCATCACAGAACCGCTGGAAAAAGCTATATGTAAGGCTTCATCAATCCCCTTACGAGCAGAACTTGCCGTGCGTACATTGGCAATAGTTGCTATATTCATCCCGGCATAACCGGCGGCTCCGGAAAATACAGCTCCCACCAGAAAACAAATAGCTGTATAGAAATCTATCAAAAAACCAAGAACAAAAAAAAGAACTGCCGCAAAAACAGCAAGTGTCCGGTATTCCCTTTTTAAAAAAGCCATTGCACCCTCGTGAATTGCAGCAGCGATCTCTCTCATCCGTTTATTGCCAGGGTTTACTTTGCTCACCCTGTACCAAAGAAAAAATCCAAAAAGAATTCCAATCGCACCTGTTAATGGTGCTAGGAAAAAAAGATCCATATTAATACGTCCTCCTTAATAATCCCCAATAATCCCCGGCAGCCAGGACCCGGTTAACGGAAAACACTTTCCTGGAATCATAAACGGGTGAGTTTAACCTGCGAAGAATAAAATGAAGAATAAAATAAGGGTTTACTGTTAATGTTATAGTATATAGTGGAAGTATAAAAACTTTTAACAGATTTTCTCTATTAATTATGACAAGAATTCCTCCTTACATTTATTAACTAGCCAGGATAGTCAGGACGATAGCCAGAATCATAAAAGCAACTGCGAGACCGGTGCTGATACGTCCCAAAAGTTCATCCATCCCTTTTTTCTTACCAAAAAGAGTTTGGGCGCCTCCGGCTATTGAACCGGAAAGGCCGGCACTTTTCCCTGACTGAAGCAACACTGTAGCAATTAAAGACAGGCATACCACAACATATATTACAACCAGAGCCACATGCAAACAAAACACCCTCTTTCAAAGTAATTACACTTATTAAAACACCCCGGCTTTTTAATAGTGCGACGATATTAATGGTTATTTTAACATAATAAAAACGGGCTGACAAGCGAATGAATTAGATTTGTATTACTATAAATATTTGCTCCAGCCCGTTTAATTCCATTTTTTTTATTTTTTCCAACTAGAAAGCTGCCCTGCCATGAAAGCCGGCAGCTTTTCCCAAACTCTCTTCAATACGCAGCAATCTGTTATACTTTGCCACTCTATCAGTGCGGGCGGGGGCCCCTGTCTTGATAAACCCGGCGTTTACAGCTACAGCAAGATCCGCCAGGGCCGTATCCTCGGTTTCTCCGGAGCGGTGGGAAATCACACAGCTATACCCGTTTTGTGCAGCCAGTTGGATAGTATGTAGTGTTTCCGTAACGGTCCCTATTTGGTTCATTTTAATAAGAATGGAATTGGCAACGCTTTCTTCAATTCCCCGCCTTAAGCGCAAAGAATTGGTAACAAAAAGGTCATCCCCAACCAGCATCAACTTATCTCCGAGTGCAACGGTAAGTTCCTTCCAGCCTGCCCAGTCTTCCTCCGCCAGCCCATCTTCAATGCTCACCAGGGGGTACTTTTTCTGCAGCTTACCATAGTATTCTACCAGGGCGGTAGAGGTCATCTCCAAGCCTTCTCCCCTGAGGTGATATTTGCCGTCTTCATAAAGCTCTGTTGCAGCAACATCAAGAGCGAGCTTCACATCATTCCCCGGCTCATAGCCGGCCTCCTGGATAGCTCTCATAATCAGCTCCAGAGAATCTTCATTGGAGGTAAGGTTGGGAGCAAATCCCCCTTCATCCCCCACTCCGGTGCTCAATCCCATCTCTTTCAGCACTTTTTTAAGGTGGTGATATACTTCAACTCCAATTCGCAAGGATTCGCGGAAATTCTTTGCTCCAACAGGTAAAATCATAAATTCCTGCACATCTACATTGTTATCTGCATGTTTGCCCCCGTTAAGGATATTCATCATTGGAACAGGAATGAGGTTGGCGTTCACGCCGCCCAGATAACGGTAGAGCGGCAGTCCAAGAGCATCGGCGGCAGCCCTTGCATTGGCCAGGGAAACTCCCAGTATGGCATTTGCCCCTAGCTTGCCTTTGTTATCCGTCCCGTCAAGCTCTACAAGTATCCTGTCAATTTCACCCTGATCCAGAGCATCTTTCCCTTTTAAAGCAGGGGCAATTTTCTCTCTTACGTTTTGGACTGCAGTCAACACCCCTTTTCCAAGGTACCGCTTTTTATCCTTATCCCGGAGTTCAACAGCTTCGAAGGAACCGGTTGAAGCACCTGAAGGGATAGATGCCCTTCCGATAGCCCCGCAATCGAGTATTACATCCACTTCTACAGTTGGATTTCCCCTTGAATCCAGCACCTCACGGCTCTGCACAGCTTGAATGATCGTTGCCATAAAAACACCTCCATAGTGGTTATTTTATATTAAAGATGTTCCGTCCATCTCCTGCGGCACAGGCAGAGAAAGCAGCTTTAAAATAGTAGGCGCAACATCAGCGAGCTTTCCACGCGGGGGCAGCCGGTGTGTGCCTCTTTCCGCTACCAGGATAAGGGGGGTATCATTATTTGTATGCGCTGTATGCGGAGTCCCGTCTTCTGCCAACATCATCTCTGCATTGCCGTGATCGGATGTAACAATTGCTATTCCGCCTTTATGTAATACTTTATTTACTACCTTGCCTAACTCCATGTCTACCGTTTCCACCGCTTTAATCGCCTCATTAAGCTTGCCGGTATGTCCAACCATATCTGCATTGGCATAATTCATGACAATAAAACAGAATTTATTGCTTTCCAGAGCTTCCAGCACTTCCCCGGTTATCTGCCCGGCACTCATCTCCGGCTTGAGATCGTAGGTTGCCACCCGGGGGGAGGGGACAAGGATCCGTTCCTCTCCGGAAAAAGGTTTTTCCAGGCCGCCGTTAAAAAAGTAAGTTACATGCGCATACTTTTCCGTTTCTGCAACCCGGAGTTGCCGGAGTCCGTTTGCGGAGACAACCTCACCTAAAGTAGCATTCAAATATTCAGGAGGAAATACAACCGGCGCTTTTATTAGCCGGTCATACTCGGTAAAGCAAACATAATAAGGAAAAGCAGGGCTGACACCCCGGTCGAATTCTTCAAATGCAACTTCGGTAAAGATGCGGCTAATTTGTCTTGCCCGGTCTGCTCTAAAATTGAAGAATATCAGCCCGTCTCCGCTATTAATTAAAGCAGAAGGCTCATTATTGTATTGGTTTAAGATAACCGTGGGGGATACAAACTCATCTGTTTCCCCTCTGTTATAAGCGTCTTGCAGTGCCGAAAGGCTGCTTTTTGCGCTTTCCCCCTTGCCATAAACATAAGCTTGGTAGGATTTTTGCGTACGTTCCCAGTGTCTGTCGCGGTCCATAGTGTAATAACGTCCAGCGATACTGGCGATCTTACCCACATTCAGAAGGGCCATTTGTTTCTCAAGCTCTTCCAGATAACCGGCTGCGCTTTTGGGAGGCACATCGCGTCCATCCAGAAGTGCATGGACATATACTTTTTCCAGTCCCTTTTTTTTTGCCATTTTTAATAAAGCATAAAGATGAGTATTATGACTGTGCACACCGCCGTCAGATAACAAACCCATGAGATGAAGGGAGGAATGATTTGTTATTACATAGTCCATTACATCTATTAAAACTTCGTTGACAAAAAAACTACCATCTTCAATAGCTCTGCTAATGCGCAGCATATCCTGCAGGACTATTCTTCCAGCCCCAAGGTTTAAGTGACCAACTTCAGAATTTCCCATCTGGTTTCCCGGCAGCCCTACAGCTTCTCCGCTGCACTCCAGACGGGTAGAAGGAAATTTGCGAAAAAGATGATCAAAATTTGGGGTACGGGCCAGGCAAACGGCATTACCTTTTTCATAATCAGTTAAGCCCCACCCGTCCATAATAATTAGCACCAAAGGACGGTTTTCTCCTCCCGCCAAGTTTTAACTCCTCCCCTCATTAAATACAGCTTTGATTAAACCGGCAAAGCTGCTTTCCTTTAAACTGCTGCCACCAACCAGAGCGCCATCTATATCCTTTTTTCCGGTAAATTCAGATATATTCTCCCTATTCACGCTTCCGCCGTACAGTATGCGCACATTCCCCGCTAAAGCGCTCCATTTTTCTTTAAGCAGTGAACGCAGATAACCGGCAACCTCAGCAGCTTCATCCCCGCTGGCAGGGGTACCGGTCCCAATAGCCCAAACGGGCTCGTAAGCCAGTACTATGTTACACAATTTTTCTTCCTCAAGATCGATTTCATCCAAAGCACCAAATAATTGTTTTTTGAGTACCTTTTCTGTTTCTTTGGATCTGCGCTCTTCGGAATTCTCTCCCAAACAAAGAATGGGGATAAGTCCACAGTTTAAAGCAGCAGTTGTTTTCTTGTGAATAATAGCATTGTTTTCACCAAAATATTTACGCCTTTCCGAATGTCCGATAATTACATACTTCACGCCGATCTCTTTTAGCATTAACGGTGATATCTCCCCGGTATAGGCTCCTTCCTTTTCCCAGTGCATATTCTGTGCACCCAGCATTAGCGCTGTATCCCTCATAAGAGTGGCAAGCTGTACCAACGATGTAAAGGGAGGGCAAATAACCATTTCAATCCCACTTATCCCTTTTACCTCTTTAGGAAAATGCTGCATAAATTCCTCTGCTTCCAAAGGAGTTTTATTCATTTTCCAGTTGGCCACGATTAATTTTTCTCTCAAATTTAACGCCTCCCACAGGCCTTTTGCTCAACCGGATTTGTCCTGCAATACCGCCAGACCGGGAAGTTCTTTACCTTCCCAAAAGTCCAGAACAGCGCCTCCTCCGGTGGAAATATGTGTTATTTTATCTGAAATCCCAAGCTCTTCCAGGGCAGCTACAATATCCCCTCCGCCAACTAGCGATTCGGCATCTGCTTCTGCCATCGCCTCCGCAACCAGTTTTGTACCCTTGTTGAAAGGGGCAAATTCATAGGCACCAAGTGGACCGTTCCAGAGGATCATTTTTGCTCCGGAGATTTTCTTCTTAAAAAAGATCACCGTTTCCGGGCCGATATCTACGGCACTCCAGCCGGCCGGAATCTCCTCCACTTTGACAATTTCATAAGGGCTTTCCGCACGGAGCTCCTTCGTGATCACTACATCGACGGGTAAAATTATCTCTGCTTTACTGTTCCCGGCCTCCGCGAGTATTTTCTCTGCCTCAGCCAGCTTATCATTTTCACAGAAAGAATCCCCGATAAAAAACCCCTTTGCCTTGAGAAATGTATTTGCCATCGCCCCTCCTAAAAGCAAACAATCCGCCTGCCGCATAAAACTGTGAATAACGCCGATCTTATCCGCAATTTTTTTCCCCCCTAAAATGGCAATCTGAGGCGATGGGGGGTTCTCCTTGCTTTTATTAAGATATACAATTTCCTTTTCCATAAGTAATCCCGCTACTGCCGGGAGATAACGGGCTATACCGTTGTTGGAAGCATGAGCCCGGTGAGCGGTGCCAAAGGCATCGTTCACAAAAATATCCCCCAGCCGGGAGAAAGCAGCAGCTAATTTATTATCATTCTTTTCCTCTCCACTTTCAAACCTGACGTTTTCCAGCAGAAGAATACCTCCAGGAGGTAAAGCATTTACAATCTCTTCAACTTCAGCCCCAACAACCATATCGCTTTTACGAACTTCTTGCCCCAGAAGCCGGGACAGTTCCCGGGCTACCGGATCCATCCGCAGCTTTTCCACCACGCGGCCCTTGGGGCGTCCGAGATGTGATGCCAGGATAATCCTGCAGCCTTTCTCCAAAAGATAGTTAATTGTAGGAAGGGCTGACCGTATTCTGGTATCGTCAAGCACTTTGCCTTCATCAGAGAGAGGAACATTGAAATCAACTCGAACAAAAACCCTCTTTCCCTCCACAGGAATATCCTTTATGGTAAGCTTGGACAAACCTATTAACACCTCCAGGGAAATTTTACAGTCCTTGGGCAGCAATAAAAGCAGCCAGGTCAAGCACCCTCTGGGAATACCCCCATTCGTTATCGTACCATGTTAGCACTTTAACCAATTTATCGCCTACAACCCTGGTAGATAGGGCATCAACCACACCAGAATATGTACACTGCTTATAATCTATCGAAACAAGAGGCTCAAATGAAACACCAAGGTAATTCTTCATCTCCCCCTGTGCTGCATCCAAAAATGCTTTGTTAACATCTTCCTCCGTTACGTCTGTTGCCAATTCAGCAACAAGGTCAACAAGTGATACTGTAAAAGTCGGCACCCTTATGGCTAGACCATCAATTTTCCCCTCAAGCTCCGGCATAACCAGCCCAATATTGCGCGCAGCCCCGGTCGAGGTTGGAATCATCGATACACCGGCCGCCCTGGCCCGGCGGAAATCTTTGTGGGTAATATCCAGCAAACGCTGGTCGTTGGTATATGAATGAATGGTAGTCATGGAGGCACGTTTAATGCCAATCCTCTCATGCAAAGCCTTAACTACGACACCCAGGCAATTTGTAGTGCAGGAAGCATTGGAGATAACATGGTGTTTCTCCGGCTGGTAATCCCCTTCATTGACACCTAATACTACGGTCAAATCAACCTCTTTGCCGGGCGAAGTAATAATTACTTTTTTTGCCCCGCCGGCAAGGTGCGCTGCTGCAGCACTCCGCTCTTTAAATGCTCCGGTAGCCTCCAGCACAATCTCGGCTCCCGTTTGGCCCCAGTTTAAATAAGACGGATCTCTTTCAGATAGAATAGAAATCCTATGCCCATCGACTACCAAACTCTGTCCTTGCGCTTCGACTTCTGCATCTAAGACCCCATATACAGAATCATATTTAAGTAAGTGAGCCAGCAGTTTGGGATCCCGTACGCTGTTAACCGCAACAACCTCTACATCCGGGTGTTGAAAAGAAGCTCGCAAACAAGACTTCGCCACTCGTCCAAACCCATTGATCCCAACTTTAACAGTCATTAACTCTGCCTCCTTAATATAAGCATGATGCGGGATTTTTATCCCGCTATACTGATACAATTGTATCCCTGGTTTCCTCATCCCCATAGATTTCTAAAATCCTTCTGGCCGCCCCCTCATCCAAAACTAGCAGATCCCGTTGATGATTGCCGACTACTGCAACAATTGCATCCGCCTTATGCTTCCCCCCGGCAATTACGATAACATGGTGTGCCTTTTTGCTGAGGTTCTCCAGATAAAGGCCCAGGCCGGGAACTCTATCGACAATCTCTCCCCTGGCATTAAAAAAAAGGCCGAAAACTTCACCAACAGCGCCTTTATCCCGCAGCCTCTGCATCTCATCCGGAGGGACATCCCTGTGCCTGGCCATCTCTTCCGCCGTTCCAATACCGTGGAGAAGAATATGCGCCGAATTGATCAGATCCAGGATTTCCTTAACCTTCTTCTCCCGAAGCAGCACCTGCAGAGCTTCCTGACTGAGAGAATCGGGAAGGTGCAATAATCTGTAAGCTGCTTTTAATTTTTTCGCGACTCTTGCAGCGATAGTATTAGCCTGAAAATCCACAACTTCTCCCAGGCCGCCCCTTGCGGGGACCACGATTATTCCCTGCGGTGCTCCCGCTTCAGGAAGCATATTGGCCACAGTGGCGCATGACATACCGCCGGATACCGCCAGGACCGTATCGGGAACAAGGCATTCCCGGAGTATCCTGGCGGCAGCACGGCCCATTTCCAGAAGAACAACCTCATCCTGTTCCAAATCCCCCGGCACTACTATAACACGTTTCACCTTCAACAACTTTAACAGCTTCTCCTCCAGCAACGTCAGCCCCAAAAAAGATTTCAGGGAAGGAGTAATGGCTGCCACAAGCGACTTTCCGGATTCTGTTAGATATAAACCTTTAGAATTCACATTTAATAATCCCTGTTCACGCAGTGTATCAATTTCCCTGCGCAACACTCTTTCTCCTACCCGAAAATAGGCAGCAAGACTGCGCCGCCCAAGCGGGGCAGAGTAAAAGATTTTGCGCAAGATTTTATAGCGCCGGACAAGTATTTCGGGAATTTCTGGCGCTAATAATGTAATTATTTCATGATCATCTGGTATCATCATTGGTAAATCATTGCTCCCTTCCCTTCTTTTATTATACTATGAAAGATGGGACAAAAAAAGACCCACTTTGGCCTTTTCTTGTCCCATTTGACATTTTAATCAATAAAATTGTTCAAGAATATATTTACACCAGGCGGCGCCTTTTAAAAGATGAAGGTATATCCATCTCCTTACGGTATTTTGTTACCGTCCGTCTGGATAACTTAAATCCCTTTTTTAACATTAAATCGGCCAATTGCTGATCGCTGTAGGGATTAAGAGGTGACTCATTCTCCAAAAGCTCCTTCAGATAAGATTTTATGCTCAAAACAGAGCGCTCTTCACCTGATGTATCTTCAATACCGCCTGAAAAAAAGAATTTTAGAGGGTAAAGACCCCTAGGGGTCTGCACATATTTATTTGCGGTGACACGGCTGACGGTAGACTCGTGGATACCTGCCATATCGGCAACTTCTTTTAAGGTAAGCGGCTTAATGTAACGAATCCCCTTTTCTAAAAACCCGTACTGCATTTTGATAATTTGCTCAGTTACTTTATAAAGTGTTAGCCGCCTCTGTTCTATGCTTTTGATCAGCCATAGGGCTCTTTCCAGGCGCTTTTTTATAAAATTGTTGACCTGCTCCCCGCACCCCTGAGCAAGCAGATTCTTATAAAAGGGGCTGATCGTCAATGAGGGAATATTATCATTGATCATGAAAACATATTCCCCTTCAACTTTTTCAACGATAATATCTGGCTCTATATAACTGGTATCACCCGCGCGGTTAAAGCAGGCTCCTGGTTTAGGGTTAAGAGAGCGGATAAAGTCAACGGTTTTTTGTAAATCTTTCATGCAAATGCCCAATTTACAGGCAATCTCCCGGTACTTAGCCCTGCCCAGTTCGGGTAAATAGTGCCTGATAACAGTTTCCGCATATAAAGGGACATCTTTGCGCATTCTTAGCTGAATTAACAGGCATTCTTCCAAATTCCTTGCCCCTATTCCCGGGGGATCGAAAGTTTGGATCAATGCAAGCATCTGGATTAACTTTTCCTCATTAATCCCGAGATAATCTGCATGTTCGGCAACTTCGCCCTGCAGATAGCCACTAGCATCCAGGTTGCCGATGAGGTACTCCCCGACTCTGAAATCATTTTTATCAACTGAAGACATGCGCAGTTGAAAGATCAGGTATTCCTCCAGGTTATAATTATTGTAATCTACACCTTCATAGGTATAAGGCTGCTCATTGTTGTTTTGGGTCATCTCAAAAGAACCGCTGTGGGTATCAAGTTCGTAATAATTTATATATTCTTCCCAGTCAAAATCCTCGTCTTTATTTAAATCATTTTCCAGGCTATCATTATCCCCCTCATAATCATCATTGACGTCCTCTTCCTTATCTTGAATTTCAAGCACCGGATTTTCTGATACTTCTCTTTCCAGATAATCGTTCAATTCAAGCGCAGACAACTGTAAGAGTTTGATTGCCTGCTGCAACTCATACGTCATGACAACTTTCTGGGTCTGTTCTATTCTCATTTGAAAGTTCATAGCCATGTTATCACCTTACACTGCAGGTTACAATTACAATATCCCTTTTATATTTATATTCTACGAACCGGGTAAAAAACCTGCTTCCTGAAATACCCGTTTAAAAACTGTATCCATTAGCGCATATTTTTTTCCTGTTTTATTTTCCGGGCAAGATCATTTATTCGGCGCAAGCGGTGATTAATACTCGATTTGCTCAGTGGGGGATCTGCCATATCTCCAAGCTCCTGCAAAGTGGCCTCAGGAAAAAGAAGGCGCAACCGGGCAACCTGAGCCAGTGAAGGGGTTATATTATTTAAACCAATTATATCTTCAATAAGCATAATATTGGCGATCTGTTCCTGTGAAGCAACAACCGTCCTGGTTAGATTGGCAGTTTCACAATTAATCAAGCGGTTGATCTTGTTTCTTACACCCTTTACAATCCTGATATTCTCGTATTTCAGCAAAGCGTTGGGGGCTGCAATAATTCTAAGAAATTCTCCAATATCTTCACTGTTTTTTAAGTACAGCACAAAATCATCTTTTCTTTGAAAATAGCGTACTTCAAGATCAAATGAGGCAAGCACTTCCTTTACTGCTCCGGCATAAGCCTCACAGGGGATGACAATTTCCAGATGGTAGTCGGTTCTAGGGTCGTTAATAGAACCACCGGCAAGGAAAGCACCCCGCAGGTAAGCTCTACGGCAACATTTTTCCCTTGCAGGGCTCAACCCGATCTGATTGTTTAAATGCGGCAGAAAAAGATAGCTCTTCATATCACCATCGGCCGGTAAAAATCCTAAATCTCTGAGGATTAAAAGAACCTTTTTTTTACCGAAAATTTGTACCGAAAAAGTGCTGTTTTTTTGTAAATGTTGTTTGCGAAAGGAAATAATCTCTGGCGGAAAACCATAATAAAATTTATAAAGCAAAAATAACCTCCTGGCAACCGAGGCATACCTTGTTTGCAGGTTTATACTTACTGTTTTCTTATTGCAGACAAATATCCCCCCCACCTCTAAAAAAGCCTTGAGTTCGGCAGCGGCACAACAGCGTTTTATCAGCGGTTTTCTAGCCAGTTCGTTTTTAACCTGGTGAGCAAAAGAAGTCATCTAAACACCCCAATAAATAACATCAACGGGAGCGAAAAAAACTGTTGAAATAACGCTGCAGCTTTATTTGCCGGCCGTTGAAGGGATTAGTAAATGAATTATTCATTTCCTTTTTAATACGGCGATAATTCCCGTTTAAGCTGAGAAAGGTATATGCCCAGAGTCCTTCCAGCCCCGTTTCCCTTTCTATGAGCTTATCTATAATGAGCGTTGCCAGTTTTCTGCTGTCATGATGGGCAAGCCCACCCTTTTCCAGCAGTGGAGCTTGAATGATATTGATACCCCATTTCGACAGGGCACCCAGATCAAACTCCACCAGTTCGGCGCCCTCGAGCAGATACTTTTCTGCAACCTCGGGAAGAATATCGGTATCGTTATTGACTATAACGGCATCGATTATCTCCTCACAACCGTGTTCGCGAAAAACTTCCAGGTGGCGGGAAACGCTAAAACCCTGTGTCTCCCCCGCTTGGGTCATGATGTTGCACACATAAATACAGAGTGCAGACGATTCTTTAATAGCCTCTTTTACCCCTGGAACCAGAAGATTTGGCAAAACGCTAGTATAAAGACTTCCCGGACCGAGAATAATTGCATCGGCCTCTTTTATCGCACTAATAACTTCCGGTAAAGGCTTACAGGACGAAGGGAAAAGGGAAAGGCGCTTAATTGTCTTCCCTTCTTTTACTATACTGGTCTCTCCCTCCGCCTCCGTTCCATCAGTAAATCTGGCTTTAAGAAAAACATGCTCCAGGGTAACGGGCAAAACCGTTCCCCTTATTGCCAGGACTTTGCTAAATTCCAGGATAGCCCGCTTAAAACCCATCATCTCTGTCATGGCAGCGATGAAAAGATTGCCGAAACTGTGGCCTTCCAAATCGCTTCCTTTTTGAAAACGATGTTGAAAAAGCTCCTCCAGGAGTGGTTCGGTATCTGCCAGAGCGAGCACACAATTACGCAGGTCACCCGGGGGCAATATTCCCATCTCACCCCTGAGCCGCCCTGAACTGCCTCCATCATCTGTAACGGTTACCACAGCGGTTATATTTGATGTATATTCCTTCAGGCCCCGGAGTAATACGGATAACCCCGTTCCTCCACCGATGGCAAGGATCTTCGGACCTTTTTCAAGATAACGTTTGCTATATAATTTTTCAATAAGGCGCCGACCGTGATGGGGTAAAAGATTGCCGGCAATGGCGTTACCCGTCTGTTGAAACCCCAAAAACATAAAAAAAAGGCCCAGGAATACTATCGCAACCAGTATGAGTGGATGGAAGGAAAACCCCTCCAGAAGCTCCAGGAATGCCCTGGTCCCTTCCTTGTTAATAAAACCGTGGGTCCATAACAAAAAAAGGCCGCATAACAATATTAACAAACCTGCCATTGTAAGTAATAACCAACGCTTAACACCAAGGCCAGGGTAAAGCCATTTCACGGCTTCCCTGAACTTTTCCAACCAGCGGTTTACCAAGCCTATCACCTTGCCTGCATGATTTCAACTGATTTTCATTCATACTTTATTAATGTCCCTGTGTTCAGTGTTAACCCGGTAGTTTTTTTCAGCAAGTAAACGGGAAAGTTCGTTAGTAAGCGATACGGAGCGG
Source organism: Bacillota bacterium (assembly GCA_012520035.1). Classification (GTDB taxonomy): domain Bacteria; phylum Bacillota; class Dethiobacteria; order DTU022; family UBA8154; genus DUQX01. The sequence goes on along the minus strand of JAAYOY010000036.1, from coordinate 5,579 downwards.
TGCTTGCCCCCGGTGCAGCCTATGGCAATAACCAGCTGTGGCTTGCCTTCCTTTATATAACAGGGGACTAAAAACATTGTTATATCGTTCAGCTTTTGAAAAAATCTATGTGTTATCGTCCATTTCCAGATATAGTCATGAACGGATTGGTGGTTCCCGTCCAGGTGCCTCAAAGAATTCACGTAATGAGGGTTTGGCAAAAAACGAACATCAAAGACCAGATCGGCATCAAGCGGGAGGCCGTACTTATATCCAAAAGAAATCACCGTTATAAGTATATTCTTCTCCCATTTTTCCGGTGCATAAAGCCGGTATATTTTTTCTCTCAATTCTGCTGTTGAAAGATCGGAAGTATCGATTATAACATCTGCCTTTCCCCTGATATCCTCCAAAAGCATTTTTTCCTCTTGAATAGACTCTACGATTGTTCCCCTCTCGGCCAGCGGATGCAGGCGCCTTGTCTCCTTATAACGCTGTATTAACACCTTTTCCTCAGCTTCCAGAAAAAGAACCTCATAATCGAATCCCATTTCCTCCAGCCTGTCCAGGGCATCAAATAAGCCGCTGAAGAGCTCCCCGCCCCTGATATCGCAGACCAGGGCTACACGGCTTATTTTACCTCCGGATTGAATACAGAGTTCGGCAAATTTAGGAATTAAAGCCGGTGGGAGGTTATCAATAGAGAAGTATCCGAGATCCTCAAAGCTATGCAGGGCCCCGCTTTTTCCTGCTCCTGAAAAACCGGTTATTAAAACAAATCTACCTTTATACAATTAGTGCACCTGCTTTCCAAGTTTATGTAGCACTGTTCTTAAAATGATTATAGCCCCCCTGAGCAAGAGGTTCTATTCTACCATCAGGGTAAACCAGCTCCACTCCGGGAAAGGGAAGTATCCTGCCGATGAAACTGAGAGATGTGCCTGTAGCTTTTTTCAGGCTGTTGCTCAACCTTCTTGCTTTCAGCGGTGCACCCTTGCTCCCGGGAATTGTTAGGAGGAGTTCATAATCTTCTCCTCCATAAAGAGCCCAATCCAGGGGGTCCGCCCCCGCATAGTTCGCCATTTGCACCGTGCCTGGGCTTAAAGGCAGGCGCTCTACCCAGATACGTGCACCGCAGCCGCTGGCCTGGACAATCTCATGCAGTTCCGAAGCCAGGCCATCACTGATATCGTTCATTGCATTTACCATGCCGCTGCGAATTAACAGAGAAGCCTCATGTACCCGGGGTACCGGTTGAAGATGAGCACCCAGCAGCTCCTCGCCTGCATCCGGGTCAAGCTGCACCTGATTCTTCCCGCGAAGATAGGCTAAACCTGCTGCGGACTTTCCCAGGCTGCCCGTTACCAGGATCATATCATGTTCCCTGGCCTCAGAGCGGTATACTATTTCTGATCTGTAGGCTTCTCCCAGTATGCAAATATCAATTATCAGCTGCCTGGAAGAGCAGGTATCCCCGCCTACAATAATAACGCCGTATTCTTCAGCCAGTTCGGCAATACCCGCATAGATTTCTTCTACCAGGCTCACCTTTAACTCCGGACGGAGTCCGAGGTTAACCAGCGCCCAGCGTGGCCGGCCGCCCATGGCGGCGATATCGCTCAGGTTAACGGCGAGCGCTTTCCAGCCAATCTGGCGCGGCTTGCAATAGGATAAGTCAAAATGCCTGCCTTCTAAAAGCATATCGCTGGAGGCCAGGATCCTTGTGCCGGGGTTATTCTGCAAAACAGCGGCATCATCGCCTATACCCCGAATAACCCCCTGGCCAGCCCCCCTGGCAGCCGGCCCCAGTACCTCCACCAGCCGTTCGATCAGAGAAAATTCCCCAATGTCCTTCACAAGCAGGTCTTTTTCTCTCACAACAGTACTCCCTTCATTGCTATTTAAATCGTCTTTTCCCTATGCCTTCCCTAAAATATGTTTCTCCAAAAAAACAGCAACCCCATCCTCAATGTTGGAGAGGGTTATCACATCAGCAGCATTTTGAACCTCAGGCGGAGCGTTGGCCACCGCCACCCCCAGCCCCGCATATTTTAACATGTCGATATCATTATAACTGTCACCCATAGCGATAATTTCCTCCGGCAGAGCTCCTATTTTTTTTGCCAGGAAATCAAGCGCCTGCCCTTTAGTTGCATCCCTGTGCGTTATCTCTAAAAAATAAGGACCGGATTGTACTACAGAAAGCTGCGGTTTGCATATCTCTTCAAATATCCGCTGGAACTCATCCATGCGGCCATCCATAATTATTATCGTCAGCTTGGTTGGCGGCTCCTTTTTCTCCATTAAAAAGTCGGAAAGATCGCCTACTATTTCCGGAAGGATCGCTGACCTTTGCTGATAGTAACGCGTCTGATCATTTTCTTCTTTCACAAAAAGCCTGTCATCAAGATACAGGTTCAAATGTAAGTTATATTCCTCTCCGCTGCGCAGGATCTCCAGCGCCTTTTCGAAAGGAACAGGGCTATGCTTCAAGATTTGGCCGCTACCGGCCTGTTTAATCAAAGCACCATGATACGTAATCAGAGGCAGATCTATCCCCAGCTCCCTGGCATAAGGCAAAGTTGAAAGATACATGCGGCCGGTGGCTATGGTAACCATTATGCCTTTGTTCACTACCGCACGGATAGCTTCAATATTCCTGGAAGAAATTCGATGCTCTTGATTTAACAGAGTCTCATCCAGATCAAGAGCCAGCAATTTATATTTCATAGTTTTTCACCTTTCCCACTCAAAATGAATGGAAACCTCCCTGCTTTTTTAGGAAGGTGAACTTCCTATTAATAATAGCTTACAGGGTATAAAGCCCTCTGTCAACAAATATGCAGCGGGAAGCTAATATTATGAATAACGATATTATAGCGGGGAAGAAGCGCATCTTTAAGCTCTATTTCCCGAAGATGTTTTTCCTCCCGAAAAAGGTTATTATCAAGCCATTTATCCAGGAATTCATAGGTGGCCTTGCGGCCCGGATGAGAGATCAGTATTTTACCCCCGGGTTTCAAATTATTGGAAAAAATCTTTCCCAGATAGAAGTTGAGCTTGGGATCATATAATATATCCGATGCCAGAATACAGTCAAATTTGTCTTGACAGGCGAATTTGCGCCAGTCTTCCTGCAAAAGTTCAGCATCCAGGCCGTTTATCCGGGCATTATTACCGGCCATCTCCAGTGCTATGGGGTTAAAATCTGATAGAGTAAGTTTTGCTCCTTTGAGGCCGCATACTATCCCTGGAAGGCCCATGCCTGCCCCGAGTTCCAGTACTTTTTCATCCGTTAAAAAATCAATTGTCTCCCAAATATAGTGAGCCAAACCATAAGCCGCGGGCCAGACATCAGCCCAGCAGGGAACTTTATCCTCATCATTTATATCGGTAATTAAAGCTTCAATATCCGCCGCCACATAGAGCTTCAATTCCCTGCCGGGCAGGGAGATAACCAGCTCTTTTTTTTCAATGTATTCGCTTTCTCCCATAGCAGTGCCTCCTTATAGATTTTTTCTCCTCTGAAGCTCCCTGTACAATCTTTCAGCACTGGGGCCGTTCATATTAGGAACTGTTTTAATTTCTTCCAGGGAGGCGTTCATCATAGATTCCAGATCGGAAAAATGTCCCAGCAGCGCCTTTCTTCTTACCTTTCCGATCCCCGGCACTCCCTGCAGAAATGAAGAAAGGCTCCGCTTAACCGCTAAACTCCTGCTGAAAGTAATGGCAAAACGGTGCGCTTCATCGCGCACCTGTTGCAGTAATTTCAGCGCCGGGTTTACGGCGGGCAGAACAAGCGGGGCCTTCTGCCCCGGTAAAAAAATATGCTCATGTTCCTTGGCCAGTGCGATAACCGGAAGGTCCCCGTAACCGGCCTCCTTTAAGGCAGCAAGCCCTGCCGAGAGCTGACCCCGTCCGCCATCGAGTAAAATTAATGAAGGCAGGGGCAGTGTTTCATTTTGCAGGCGGCGACGCAGCACCTCGGCCAGCGCAGCATAATCGTCAGCCGGGTCAGCGGTACGTATCTTAAAACGTCGGTACTCATCTTTTGCAGCGCGTCCATGGAGAAATACAACCATTGAACCCACCGTATCTTCCCCAGCAAAGTGGGATATATCATAACCTTCAATTCTCACAGGAGGGCTTACCAGCCCCAGCAATCTTCCCAGTTCTTTCAAGCTAAACTCCGTCTGTTGCATCTCCTCCTGTTTATGCCGGGCATGCAGGGAAGCATTTTTTTTAACCAGTTCCAGCAGGGCTTTTTTTTCCCCCCTCATAGGAACCTTCATCTTTATTCCTTTGTTATTCCTTTTCTTTTTCAGCCACTGGGTTATTAGCTCCTTTTCTGCGGGCATATGGGAGAGGAGCAGCTCTCCGGGAACAGAGGTGGATTTATCATAATAATGGCGTAAAAATTCCTTCATAATTTCCTCTGCTTCCCTTTCCGCAGTGCCGCTGGGGGTAAAGTTTTCCGCTCCCAGCAGCTTGCCTCCCCGTACCCGGAAAAGGCCCACGGTATACCCCCCCGGGACTTCGACCAGGGCGATTACATCCCTGTCTTTTAAATCGGTTGTTACCGCTTTCTGGCGTTCCATGATCCGCTGCAGCGAAAAATGCTGATCCCTTAGCCTGGCAGCCTTTTCAAACTGCAGGGCATCCGCTGCCTCAGCCATCTCCCGCTCAATTTTTTTCAAAAGATAAAGCTGCCGCCCTTCCAGGAAAAGCGTTACCTGCTCCACAACGCGGTTATATTCCCGGGAAGATATATTCCCCCGGCAGGGAGCCAGGCAGCGCTTTATCTGGTAATTCAAACAGGGGCGGCCTTTCGCCTCCCCCTCCCTCAGCTCCTGGCGGCAACTGCGTAGGGGAAAAAGCTTCTTGATCAGCCTCATCGTATCGCGCATCGACCCTGCATTGCTATAAGGGCCAAAATAGCGCGATCCCCCCGCATCAACCCTGCGGGCTACCTCCAGCCTGGGGAATGTTTCCTCGGTGGTCAGGCGCAGGTAAGGATAGTGCTTGTCATCCTTAAACTGTACGTTGTAGCGGGGCGAATATTCTTTAATCAGGTTGGACTCCAGCATAAATGCTTCTTCTTCCGAATCCGTTACAATATAAGAAATAGATGCGATATTGCCGACCAGAGCCTTTAGCCGGTAAGAAGAATTGGACGGGGTGTTTTGAAAATAGGAGCGAACGCGCTGCCTGAGGTCCAGCGCTTTGCCCACATAGATAACCCTGCCCCGCTCGTCTTTATAAAGGTAAACTCCGGGGCTTCGCGGCAGTTGTTGAACCTGTTCAAGCAAAAATTCTCTTTTGTCTTCCACAAAAAATTACCCCCTCTTAAACCGGCAGTTTAAGATAGCGCTTCAGGTACTCCGCCGTATAAGAGTTTTTAACCAAGGCAACCTCTTCGGGAGCTCCCGCGGCTACGATGGTCCCACCCCGGTCTCCGCCTTCCGGCCCCAGATCAATAATGTAGTCGGCCCTTTTAATCACTTCCATATTGTGTTCAATCACAACAACCGTATCCCCGTTTTCCGTCAGGCGCTCCAGGATAGCGAGCAATTTTTTAATATCATGGATATGCAAGCCCG
>JAAYOY010000225.1 GCA_012520035.1 Bacillota bacterium | reverse complement strand
ATAGCACTAAAGGAAAAAGTTTGCCAAGGCTGTAGCTTTTTTAAAACTGCAGAGCAGCAGTACTGGGAACGGAAAATTATAGACCGGCGGCTGCAGAAGTTAGGATATCGGCAGCAGCGTAAGAGGTCAAAAAAAAATGACACATCATTACATAGCAAAAAAGGAGATGATTGAAATTATGGAAAACAAAATAAAAGATTTAAAGAGCTTAAAATGTTATATACTAGAATTCAAGTGTAGAAAAGCAACGCCTGGAAGGCATGTTGTAGTAGCTTACAATGGGCATGATGCATTAAAACTCTTTTTGAAAGACTGGGAAGAAAAATACAAAGCTGGCGAAGTTGATCTTTCAACTGATGAACTTCAGGATATAAGCATCCAAGAATGGTGTGATTATTGGACCGGTATGCTAGGTCGGCATTAGTTGCGACTTTTCTGCGACAACTTTTAAGGGGAGATAGTTTATAATGTATACTGAGGAGCCGTCCGGGAGGGCGGCTTTTGGTTTTGGGTGACATGGCCGCCGGCACGAGCCGGAGGGTGAGCGCACCAGGAGGCAGGGGTGGGGCCGGGTGCGAAATATTTTGGCACTTGCAGGAGAATTCCTCCTTTTGCCGAATACTATGAAAAAAGGGGAAAGGAGTGAATTTTTATGAAAAAACATTTGAAGGGTTTTATTATTGGTGTAGTTGTAATAGTAATATTATTTAGCTCTGTCGCTATGGCGGCTAGTCTAGAGAAAACAATCAAAGTGGTATTTAATTCAGTAAATCTGGAAGTGAATGGGAAGATAGTTGAAGTAGATAATATTTTGTATAATGGGACGACCTACGTGCCTCTAAGGGCTGTAGCAGAAATGCTAGGCAAAGAAGTGGGTTGGAACCAGGCGACCAGGACAGTAAGCATAAATGATAAGGCAGTGGAGGTAGGGAAAGTAACCATAGATCAAATACCATTAGATATAAAAATACTTAAGCCAGATAGTATCGGTAATGTATACATGGAAGCAACCTACAAAAATAATACTGGCCTTCCAATATTGAGTTATAGCGCTACAATTTTATTAAAAGATAAAAATGAAAAAACATATTTATCGAGTTATGATATAGTTTTACCTGGTGAGACTTCGCCAAAATTTAGCACATTTGGCCCTTCTACACAAAATAAGAGCGATATAGAAATATTAGAAACAGAAATCAGATTAGATTTAGGCAATGGAAAGTATTTAGTGGTTGAGTATGACCACAAATTAAAAAGATATACTTACAATGAATACAAACATCGCTAATAAAAAATTATATTGATTAAAAGAGCCTCCGGGCTCTTTTTCTATGAAAAAAGCAGCCTTATTCGGCTGCTATTATTATATTTGTTTTATTATCGGCCATAAATTTTTAGGATCGGTGATTCCAAGATGCGTCTTCTTGTGTCAGCTGATGGGTATATATTAGCAGGTCATGCAAGGCTAAAAGCTGCAGAAAAAGCTGGCATCTTTAATTGTGGTATAATATGTATAGGCAAATATTTGCCAATGCTGGTTTATTGTGTGGTGGCGGAATAGGTAGACGCAGCCATAGACAACAGGTGGACCAGGATTAAATCGAAGCCTGTTAGAATGGTTCCGATTGCAGGGTGCAAATCCCTGCCCACACAATTCCCAAAAAATTAGATAGAGCACCCAAATTGCAATAATTATTAAACTTATTCTGTTCATTTGCAGGAAAACCTTCCCTTATGGAGAAAATAATTACAAAAAGGGAGGGAAAAACAATGAGCGAAAAACTCAAAAAGCCTATTTATAAACGTTGGTGGTTTATTACAATAGCAGTTGTTGTCATATTTGGATTTATTGGTAGTATCGGAAACGGAGATAACGAAGCCCAGCAAGCGAGTATAAACAAAGTATCAGAGAAAGAAGTTGTATCGAGTTTAGATGATGAAAAAGAAATCGTTCAAACAGATGAGGATGAAGGAAAAGAAGAAATTAAATCGGATGAAGTAATAGAAAAACCTGAAGAAAAGCTTACAGAGGAACCTAAAGAGAAACTTAAAGAAGAACCCAAAGAAGATAAAGTAACTGAAACCTTGTCACAAAAAAATGCAGTAAGAAAAGCCGAGCAATATTTAAGAACTATGCCATTCTCTAAAAGCGGGTTAATAGCGCAATTGGAGTTTGAAGGCTTTAGTACAGAAGATGCTACCTATGCTGTAAATAAGATTAATGCTGATTGGAAAAAACAGGCTGTAAAAAAAGCTGAAGAATACTTAAATGTAATGGCATTCTCTAAAAATGGGTTGATAGGACAATTAGAATTTGACGGTTTCAGCAATGAGGAAGCTAATCATGCAGTTAATAATTTGAATGTGAATTGGAAGGAACAGGCTGTAAGAAAGGGTAAAGAATATTTAAATATTATGGCTTTTTCGAGAAATGGATTGATAGAGCAATTAAAGTTTGATGGTTTTACTTTGGAGGAAGCAACTTATGCTGCAGATCAAATAGGGCTTTAATAATGACATTTGAAAACAAGAGCCGAAAGGCTCTTTTCTTTTTGGGGTGATGCCATGAACATATATAAAACCCGCAAGTGGCAGCGATTGCGGGGAAGAACTTTGCGCCGAGATGAATATATTTGTCGGGAGTGCAAAAGGTACGGTAGAACT
>JAAYOY010000224.1 GCA_012520035.1 Bacillota bacterium | reverse complement strand
TTATCAACAATAACCGTAAGAATAAATTCTTCAATACCCCTTTGACGCAATTCGTCCAGGGCTTTTTTTGTATTGATCACCGGTTGAGGACAGGCCAACCCCCTGTTATCAATTTCTTTATGCTCCAACTAAAATTCCCCCTTTGGTTAATTTGAAAAATATTTTTTTTGCGACAGAGGGGACGGTTCTCACTGTCGCATCCCCGCGCAAGGTTCGGCTTTAATAATCCACTATTTAAAAACGGGAAACTATTTCTCTGATTGCCTTTAAAGCATAATCAACTTGATCTTCCCGGTTGAAATAGCTCAGGCTGAAACGTACTGTTCCCTGGGGAAAAGTTCCGATCGTGCGGTGGGCACAGGGCGCGCAGTGCAGGCCTGTTCGACATAATATCCCGTAAGCCTGCTCCAGGACGTAGCCAAGCTCGCCGCTATCAATTCCCTCGATATTGAACGAAACTACAGCTACTGGCTGATGTTCCGTTCCCGGTTCAAAGAGCTTAACCCGTCTTATTTCCTTTAAACCCTCGCGCAGCTTACCGGCCAAAATAAATTCATGCCTGGAAATGGTAGAAATTCCTGTTTTCTCAATATATTTCAGCCCCTCGTTGAACCCGGCGATACCCGGGGTATTCATGGTGCCTGCCTCCAGGTAATCCGGCATCATCTCCGGCTGCTGTTCTTCTTCCGATCTGCTGCCTGTCCCCCCTTCACGCCAGGGTTTGATACTTACTCCCTTGCGAACATAAAGCAAGCCCACTCCAGGCGGGCCCATTAAACCTTTATGGCCGGTAAAAGCCGCCAGGTGAGGTTTTATCTCCTGAAGGTCAATAGGGATGGAACCCGCGGTTTGTGCGGCATCCAGGAGAAAGAGAACGCCGTTATTCCATGCCAGATGGCTGATCTCCTTTACAGGCAAAACAGTCCCGATCACATTGGAAGCATGAGTACAGATGATCAGCCTGGTACTGGGCAGAATAGCCTTTTCAATATCTTGAAGATCTATGTTACCTGACGAATCACAGGAAATCATGGTAGTAGTAATTACCCCGCGTTTCCTGAGGGAGGCCAGGGGCCTGAGAACAGAGTTATGTTCAAGGGAGGTATAAATAACATGGTCTCCCGGCTCCAGAACTCCTTTTATCGCCATATTTAAGGAGTCAGTGGCATTAAAAGTAAAGACAAGCTCCTCGGGCTCGCCCGCCCCGAGGATGGAAGCCGCCCTTTCCCTGGTTTCAAATACCAGACGATCGGCATTAATCGAACGCGTATGACCGGACCGGCCTGGATTAGCGCCGCCGTTGCGCAGGTAATTCTCAGCCGCTCTATATACTTCATCAGGTTTCGGCCAGGATGTAGCGGCATTGTCAAAATATATAAACTTTTCTTCCATACTTTTCAATCTCTCCTTTTTTGTAAAGAAGATAATGGATTTGCGGAAATCCTTTCCTCCAGTTCAAAAAACCCTTCAATATTAACAGAACATTCTTCCAAATAATCTCTAATTATCCGGGCATCCCCGGGAGGACAACAAAGCGCTATACCACAACTGGAACTGATACTCCGGGGCACCGGAACCATTTTATATTGATAGCTTTTTTGGGACAGTACCCTATCGGCCTTGATGGCTTGATGTGTCGTCGGGAAAGAAAAATAACATTTCTTCGTCAAAATAAATACACCTCAAAAAATGATTTATATTACTTTTCCTGATTACAGTAGTCTCAATTCACTTTGAATCCTATCACTTAATTATATCAACTACAGCTCTTTATGAAAATAGGAATACTCTATAGTAAAAACCACTACTATAGAGTATTCCTATTACCTGGCTTTTTCTATTAGCGGAGCAGATAATATTATTGGAACTTCTCTACTTCCTCCCGCCAGAATATTTTTTCTTTCCCAAAGAAAGCGGTTAAACCCTGGTGCCAGCTTTAATATCGTTTTATTCACGCAGTTTAAAACGCTGAATCTTACCCGTTGCGCTTTTGGGTAACTCAGTAACTATTTCTATCCAGCGCGGATACTTAAATTTAGCCAGCCTGTCCAGTGCCCATTTCTTCAGTTCTTCTTTCAACTTTTCCGATTCTTCAAACCCGTGTTTAAGCACAACGTAAGCTTTGGGCTTGAGAAGACCCTTATCATCCGGAGCACCGACCACCGCGCACTCTTTGACGGCGGGATGCTGATTCAGGCAGTTCTCCACCTCCACCGGAGAAACCCAGATCCCCCCGGCCTTAATCATATCGTCAGCCCTGCCTCCGCACCAGTAATAGCCGTCCTTATCAATGTAATATTTGTCTCCGGTATTTAACCACTGGCCCTGCATTGTGGTTTTGGTTTTTTCACGCTTGCGCCAGTATTGCTGGGCATCGCTGTTTCCTTTTACCATCAGTGTCCCGATCTCACCCTGGGGCACTTCCTGTCCGTTATCATCAACTATTTTCAGCTCATATCCCGGGACCGGCTTTCCGGTGGAACCCGGCCTGACATCACCCGGCTGGTTGCAAAGAAAAATATGCAGCATCTCTGTAGAGCCGATTCCGTCCAGTATCTCAATCCCAAAACGTTCTTTCCAGCGGTAAAAGATATCTACGGGAAGCG
>JAAYOY010000035.1 GCA_012520035.1 Bacillota bacterium | reverse complement strand
TACGCCGTAAACCCCGAGGGGAGCCTCCAGATTCTTTAATTCCTGAAAACATGGTTCTATATAATCCGGGCTTCTGTGGACATAATCGCCACCAAGTAATATAATATCCGGCCGCAGCCCGTTAACCTTGCCCACCAATTTTCCAAGCCTTCCTGCGGAAAAAAACGGGCCGTGGTGAATATCCGTCAGAAAGACTATTCTGGTGCCCTGGAACTCCTCCGGAAGATCCGGGCTTTGAAGGACCACATATTTCTCCTCGAGCAGGAACGGCTCCAGAAAAACATATACCCCCAGGATTATCCCAATAAAGAAAATGAAGCGTATAATCCTCTTTATAGCAACCTGCATCTCATCACCGCTTAAGCAAAGATACTTATTCTAATAAATTATATCCTATTTTATTTAAAGCTTACAATGAGCAAGGATATCATTTTTTAGTTCCGCAAAAAAGCATGATTATATATTCCGCTATATTCCGCCAATTGTCCAATACTCAGGTACCCGGACTAATAAAAGATAAGAACCCATTATTGATTGGGTTCTATCTTTATATCGTAATACTAAGAAGTCTATCCTTCTTTGAAGTATATATATTCTCATCCTGGGCTTTTAATTCAGTTGGGCCAATCAGGCCAACCTACTTATTCTCGAACGGTACCAGAGGATTACCTTCGAGAATTCTTTCCACTTCTTCATACCCCGTCGGGAATGCGTAGTTGTAACGTGCCGGCAGGGCAAAAACATATTTGCTGTTGCGGTCAAGCTCTGTTGGCCCCACGGGAGCCGCGCCAACACTAAATTTTCCCTGTTGCAGCGACTTCCATTGCTCAAGGGTAAAGATCATTATGGGGATATCCTGCCTCGGATTTTTAGAGGTCCACTTGGGATGCCTGATGGAAAGAATCGGACCTCTTTCAACCACCCTGCCGCTTTTCGCTCTCTCCAGGGAAATGCCTTCCCACTGGTCAGTGACAATGGTATAACCTTCCCAGCTTTTCGGCAAGGAAAAGCTAAAACCGTAGCGGGTATTGCGGTAAACAATTGAATTATCCTGCGGTTCGTCAATTACCCTAATTATTTTTGCCTCGGCTGTAACCGGATAGATCATCGCCACGGGATCATCGGTAAAAGTTACTTCAACTTCTACTCCCTTTTTAAGAACACTGTCCCTGAGTTTCTGATCCGTATAGCCGTCATAAATAATCGTATCGCTGCCGATGAGAACGTTTGCCTTATCATAGCCCTTCCTTTCTGCCTTATCATCTTCCACAAAAATGCTCTTAACCTTTTTGTTACGGTCAAGTGTTACTCTGGTGATCTCCCCTTTTATATCTATCCTTTCTTTTACATCAAATTTATCCAGAGAGGATACCAGCCAGTTGCCTTCACAATTGATAATGGTAACATACTGAGTGTCTGTAAACGTCTTTTTTGTTGAATCCGTGTAGGTAAATACTACTTCATACCTGTATGTCTCGCCGTTAACTTTAGATCGCTCATATACTTCAAAACTCTTGATCCATGGAGATGATGTTCCGGTAGACCAGTTCATTTTAACAAAATCGGAATAAGATTCTTCTTTTAGCTCCGGAGTCATCACAGCATATTGCAAGGCACCGTTTCTTGTCTTTACGCCTTCAGCCCATGTTTTTACAGCGGCATCAGGGTCTTTCGGCGCCAGCGCGCTCTCTAAAAGAGATATGCGGGTTTTTTGTGCCTGCAGCTCTTCAAAATTGATTTCAACAGAATTATGTTTTTCATTCCATTTAATTAACGCCCCCAGCCTTTCCGTAATGATGCGGATTGGCACTAATAATCGTCCATTAACAACTTTGGGCGATACATCCGAAAATACTTCTTTCCCGTTAAAATACATTTTAATTGAAGAATGGGCAAATACGGAAGAAACCGAGCATAAAAGCAGTAAAGCGACCATCACAAATATAAATGTTTTTTTCTTCACAAGATACTCCTCCCTTAAAATCAGTAATACGTTATGGTAAGCAGGAATAAGTTTCCTGGAGCCTAAAGAGTGTTTACAATAACCCGGAAAAGCTCACAACAAGAGAAGTCATAAATGAAAGTTGTTCAGTAAAGATTATGCTAAAGAATTACCCGGGATGTAAAAGTTAATGTTATCATCTCCTACTCATGAATTAAAAACGATTAACTATTTCCGGTTCATACCTCATGCCCCCATTGAGTTGGGTTAAACCCCACTGCCACGCCCATTTAAAAGTAATTCACTCCTTTCCGGGTTATTTACCTTTAGACGATAACGCTTTTAAAAAAGTTCCACCACAAACGCTAACAATTATTTCCATTTGATTGGTATTGACTGTGTAAAAAATATGTGATCTAAAAAAGCCGCTGTCAACGGCTGTTTTAGATCAATTATTAAACTTACGTTTTTTTTACGGCTTTGCTGCATTAGCTGGCGAAGATTGTTGGCGTTGCAATAGCCATTCCTATTAAATTGAATCAATAATACCAGAGGCGCTGTATTTCTGTTTGAGCCTAATTATCCTCGCCACGCTCTCATCAATCCGCTCCATTGTCAGTTCCCCGTTTTGCACCGCTGCTATTAACCTGCTCAACACTTGTTCCTGATAATCGCTGCTGTGG
>JAAYOY010000223.1 GCA_012520035.1 Bacillota bacterium | reverse complement strand
GCGCGACCCTTAATTTGACAAAAAGCAGGCTCTTGATGTTTAATGTATACATTATACATTAAAAGGAGGGATATCAAGTGAGCATCAGAACGCAAATTTATCTTCCTGATGATAGGCCATGCAGATGCACGGAATAAAAAAAGTGCTGGCTTTTGACCGGCACTTTAAACAAAAGAATTTTATTGTGAACGAATTATAAACCGCTTTATTCGTTTCTGATCGCCACAATGGGGCTAAGCTTGATTGCCCGATTTGCCGGGTAAAGGCCCGAAGCCAGACCGATAAAAATTGCGAAGCCCAGCGCCCCGGCAGCCAGCCAGACGGGGATAACGGAGATGTTCCCCGGGGTGCCTCCCATCATACCCATACCGCTTTGCAGATAGCCGGCGGCTATTGTATTTACAATGTAGGAAGCAAGGTAGCTCAGCCCCAGGCCCGCAATGCCGCCGATAAAGCCGATGAGTGAGGCTTCGGTGAGGAAGATAGACCGCACATCTGCAAAAGATGCCCCGATAACCTTGATGATACCGATTTCCCTGGTTCGCTCATAGATGGACATAACCATGGTATTGGTAATTCCTATGGCTGCCACAAAGAGGGTAATCCCCCCGATACCGCCCAAAACTGCCTGGATGGTTCTGGAGGTTTTTTCGATGCCTTCCAGCGAATCCGCCATGGAATAGGCGTTAAAACCCCTGTCGCGCAGTTCTGCGGAAACCTTTTTAGTTTGAGCGATATCTTCAGTGCGGACTAAAATATAATTGTAATCATCGCTCGTATCTTCGCCGCGCCGGGAAGAGGCAGAAACTCTCATCTCCTTGGCGATGACCATTGCCATTCCGGGAGGAGAGGCGCCTGTACCTCCCCCCCTGCTGCCCTGGTTCATAAAATCGCGAATGCGCTTGACGTCATCCAACGAGGCAAAGACCTGCCAGGAGCGGTCCATATTCTTCTCGTCGAGCACCCCCACTACCATAAAATTGTAGTTTTTCTTGTTGTCCGGGTTGTACTGGTTGTAGATAGTCATGGTGATCCTCTGGTTGAGCAATTCCGCCGGGTCCTGCTGTTCAGGCCGCATATCGTGATAAACCATGCCGCGCGAGCGGGGAGCCCGCTCGTCCCAGAAATTATTGATCACCTCTGAGCCCGCAACGATTGTAAAGCGCTCTTCCGCTGTGGGAAGGTGGCCGTGTGCCACGGAGAATTCCAGATCCTCCATTGCCTCCAGGTCCATCCCCACAACGTTCAGGTGTCCCCGCTTGCGCCCGAGGCGGGCCTCCCCGTTGACTTCATAAGCGGGGGAGACAGCCACGACTCCGTCTATGCCTTTTAGCTCCGCCAGTGTTTCATCGTTGAGGCGCCGCGCTTCTCCCATCGGGTTGCCTTCGCGGTCGTACTGCATCCCCGGGTAGATGCGGATGATGTTGAGGCTGCCCCACTGCGCCATGCTTTCTTCCATGCTCACCTTAAGCCCGATGCCCAGCGAAATCATGACGACGATTGAAGCTGTGCCGATGACCACGCCCAGGCAGGTCAATATGGTCCGGGCCTTGCGGCGCCAGAGGTTTCTATTGGCCATAGATATAATATCCAGTTTACGCATCGAGCAACTCCTCGTTTTCTTTTTTCTTTTTCCTTTTCCGGAGGAAAATGATTATAGCCGCCAGGATAACGAGAGGAATGATAATGCATAATAAAATTTTGATTAAGGAACTCCCTCCTGCATTTGCACGTGGATCCATCATTTCCGGCGGCATATCTCCGGGCATAGGTTCCATCGCCCGGGCTCCCTGGACCTCAAGCTGAAAGGGCTCCTCAACCTGGACCTCCCGGTTATTGTTATCAATATAGGAAAAAACCAGTTTACCGGAAAGCGTCCCTTCTTTTTCAGGATAGATTATCCCCTGGTAATAATCGCTGGCACCGATTTGCAGATTTCCTACAAAATAGGAAGCCTGCTCTTTGTGAAAATCGCCCTCCAGCATGACAATAAAGTTGTTCAAGGTCACTTTCCCCACGTTTACAAATTCCGCCCCGATAAAGGTAGGCTGTCCTATAAAGGCTGTGGGCGGCACTTCGGTGGAGAGGATCTGCAGTTTACATTCCTGCGTTACGGGGATATTGACCATCTCTTCCACTGAATAAGAGTTTGCCTTTTGATCTTCGTATTCGATAGTAATAGGGACGATATAGGTTTTAGCTGTCGCATTGGGATCCACTAACAAGTCGATGCTTCTCTCAACAGTTGTGCGCGCGGGGATCTGCTCGATAAAGAAACTGTTACTGCCGTCCACAGGAGAAAAAACCGTTCCGCCTGTTTCAGCCCCGTTATTTCCTTCAACTTTAATAACGCTGATGGACGTTTTAATATTTTGCACCGGCCTGGCGTGAGTATTTTCGATAAAGAGGGAGAGGGTGACGATATTACCGGCCAGGATTTTTTCATCGGAGAGGGTGTATTTATTGATGAGCACTCTAGGTTTCCCAAAAGAACCTGCGCCGTATAAATCAGCCACATTGATTCCCAGGGTTTCATTTGACTCGTAGCTGTTTCCGATGGTGTCCTTATATTTGATGTTTATATTTAAAGGTTGATAATTAATACCCTCCACCGGGTTAACCCCGAGCAAGAAGTCAATGCCGATTTCTTTACCGCCTTCTATTGTCGGCAGGAAACTTACATTGGAACTTTGGGTGACCTGGATATTACTTCCTCCGTCTAAGGTCAAATATACGTTTTTAGCCTGTCCCTCTCCCAAATTTCCCAGAGTTAGCTTAAGTAAATGTTCGCTTTCATTTGCTGATTGCTCAATTGAATAGGATTTGATCTTTAATTGCGGCCTGGATTGCGTTGTTTGGTTTAAAGGAAGATTTACGGTTATTGCTTGCTGATCTTCTGTAAATTCCTCGCCATAGATATAAGAAAAATTGAGAACTATACTGTTGCCGCTGCGTTCTTCCAGGTTTTTTAATTTGAAAGTTACGAAATTGTTCGATCCCTTCGAAATAGAGGCCAGATGTTTGCGGTTGGTGACATCGGCTATTTCAAAATTATCCTGGCCGTCTATTTCAATATTTACGTTTTTAGCCGGGTTATCGGTGAGATTATCCAGATAAAAGGTTACATCAAATAGTTCGTTAGTATGAGGCAAAGCAGGTTCCAGGGTTACTTCCTTGACCGAGATATTCGGGGGAAGATCAGCTTCAACCGAAGGCAGCGGAAGAGTAACGGTTATTTGCTGTGAGCCTCCTCCCCCCCCTTCATAATCGTAACTGAAACTGAGGCCGACCTCATTCCCTTTGCGGCCTTTAATGCTCTTCATTTTAAAATGAACCCAGTTGGAGGAGCCTACCGTGAACCTGTGTAAAAACTTCCTGTTTGTATACCCTTCGGCAAGTTCGAAATTAGACATGCCGTTAAAATCAACCATTACGTTTTGAGCATCGCACTGTCCGTAGTTTCTGATTGTAAAGCTGACTTCAAATACCTCCTGCGGATCAGGGTCTTCCGGATCCAGCCGGACTGCTATCACATCCAGCAAAGGCGGTTTTAAATTTAGTGGGGGGGGCTCGGAACCATTTTCATCTTCTGCAAATACCACCGGAGGCGAAATAGTAATGATTAAAATAACAATTAGCAGGGTGGCCTTAAAAATATTTTTTTTCATTAAATGTGACTCCTTTCAGTTTCTGTCGAGAAAAACTTATTATAGTTGACGGGTGTTAATCTATGAAAATGAGTGCTTTCCCCTCAGAATTATGTGTTAAGCTCTTTTCCCTGCGAATTACCTCTTTTTTCTTCTGCGAGGAGGATGCATTTATTGTTTTCACTGTCGTTAAAGATACAGCCGTCCACCATTTCCACGGTACGGTCTCCGTAATCGGCAACTTCGATATCGTGGGTGACCATAAGCAAGGTCTGGCCTTTTTCCCTGACAGTGGAGGTAAGCAGCTCTAAAATTTCTATTGTTGTTTTGGAATCCAGGTTGCCGGTGGGCTCATCGGCGAAAATAATCCTGGGGTTGTTGATCATTGCCCTGGCGATGGAAACGCGCTGCCGCTGGCCCCCGCTTAACTCGTTGGGCTTGTGCCTGAGGCGGTTTCCCAGTCCCATCTGCTTGAGCAGTTCGCGCCCTCTTTTTTCACGTTCTTTTACGGGGACCCCTTCAAATACCAGAGGCAGAACGGCATTTTCCAGGGCTGTAAGGGAGGGGACCAGATTGTAGAGTTGAAAAACAAACCCGATATACTTGCGGCGGAATGCGGCCATCTTCTTTTCGCTTATTTTATTGAG
>JAAYOY010000222.1 GCA_012520035.1 Bacillota bacterium | reverse complement strand
TCTGTGGCCATCTGCTCTTACCTCCTTTTTTTACGTGGTTAATATTACCAGGTTTTAGAAATGGCTTCTGTTTCATACTGCTCCTTGGCCATTTTATGAACTTTAAGTTTCCAGGTTCTCTCATCCAGGGCTGCCAGGATTTTCTTGGCGCTTTCCTCGGGATCTGTTTCCCAGATGAAATAACCGCCATAAACATCCTGGGCGATCTGCCGGGCAATACCGTCTACCAGCGGGCTGCCGGGAATCGGAGGAACAACACCCACATGGACAGGCATACCTAAAGATACTGCCCAACTACCGATGGCAATGGCTTTTTCGCTCATCGCTTCGGGAGCGCTGGCAGCATAAGGAACCTTGGGAGTATCAACCTGCATCTCTTCTGCCATATAGGTCATCAGATCATAAGCCCTGGAATTGTCAACGCAGGAGCCCATATGGAATACCAGGGGAAGTTTTTCAGTTAATTTATCCTTATTAGCTTCGTTTAAGCGGTTCAAGAAAGCCTTTAAGCCGTCTCCGGCATATTTCTCTACGGCATCGGAATTAAGCATTCCAAATTTGGCATAAGTTTGCGCTGCACAACCGGTAGCTACCAGCAAAACGTTGTTCCTGGCCAGCTCCTGGGCAATAGTAGAATGATTTTGATCATGAATGCGTTTCAGGTTATTGCAGCCTGCCAGCAGGCAAACCCCGCGAAGCTCTCCCGATTCGATAGCATCAGTAAGGACCTTAATCGGCCTTTCCGGATTAATAGCGGCAAAAAGATCTAAAAGTGCTTCAACACTAAAACCGGCTACTACTTTATTCTTAATCTGCGGAATACTGACCTTGTCTTTATTCCTTTCTTTATAGGCACCGATAGCGATCTGGATTACCTCACGTGCTTTTTCCATGGCGCGTTCCTCGTCAAATTCTATATGGTAAGCCGAGGGGATCTTCACCGATGTGCTGGTAGTTACAATACGCGTATGGAAACACTCGGAGACAGCCTGGATACCGGGCATAATGCACTGGATATCGACGACCATAGCATCGACAGCTCCGGTCATGATCGCAAGTTCCTGGGATGCAAAGTTGGTCAGGATGGGAACTCCCTGCCTCATAAGAATCTCGTTACCGGTACAGCAGATACCCATGCATTTGATTCCTTTAGCCCCGGCCGCTTCCGCCTCACCTTTCATATCCCGGGCTGCCTGAACGATCATCTCGCTCAGGATGGGGTTATGACCATGAACGGCGATATTAATGTAGTCCGGATCCAGAACCCCCATATTTGCCTCAGAAACTACAGGCTTCGGGGTGCCGAACAAAACATCGGACAAGCTGGTAGCAATATGCTCACCGATATAGTCTGCCAGGGAAACCTCTAAAGATTTAAAAACCAGGTTAACGGGGTCAGCGTCCATCCCCATATGGGTTTGTGCCATAGCCCCGGCAATGGTGCGATGGATGCTGCTGGGGAGAATGTTGCAATCTTTAAATTTTTCTATCCTCTCAGGTATGATAACTTTGGAAAGCCACTTGCTATCTTCACCATCCAGGCGGCTGAAATCTTCCAGGGCAATATCAACTAATTCCTTAAAAATAGCCTTATCGTCTTTACCTTCGGTGGAGACGCCGATACGCTTGGCTACGGCGTAAAGCTTATCAGTATCTTTAATTTGATAATCAGGGGCACGCCCTTCTACTACTTCTTTTGCCAACAGGGTAGCATGCAACCCATGATCGGCGTGGGCAGTACACCCGCCCAGTTCATGGCGAACAAGGTTACGGGCAACAATGGTATAAGCCGTAGCTCCGCAGATACCTTTATCCGCTTTTTTGGTAATACGGCAGGGACCCTGGATACAAACATGGCAACAGATGCCCTGTTCTCCAAAGTTACACTGCGGCTGCATCTTTAAAAAACGGTCATAAGCGGTATCAAAACCGCTATCCTCTGTCCGGGCAAGAATTTCTAATACAGCCGGGTCAACACTTCTGTTGCGATCTTTCTTCTTATCAGCCATAACTTTTTTCCAAACCTCCTCTTTGGTTATTTAATCATTTCAAAAGTCCACATCAATCCTTAACTTACTGCGCTCTTTCACCTCCTCTATCCCCCCCCACAACTTGACGATAAACATCGCTAATACCGGCAATAAGGTTTTCTTTTTCAAAGCCCTCAGGGGAATCCACCATCGAATATTCCCATACTTTTTCTTCAAATGGCAGATAACCAATAATTTCATCAGGGGAGAAATTATCCTCTAAATACTTTCGCTCTTCTTCCCTGCGTACCTTATTGCCTAAAATTTTCACCTGCCGGATACCCAGATCCGATGAGAGCCGTTTAACCACCTGCGCAGTCTTAACGCTTGCCCTGGTAGGTTCGGTAACCACGAGGATCATATCGACTCCCCGTGCCGTTCCCCGCGTTAAGTGCTCAATGCCGGCGCTCATATCGAGAACCACTACCTCTTTTTTATCCAGTAATAATGAATTAAGGACGGCATTCAAAAAAGCGTTCTCCCGGCAATAGCAAGCAGAACCGCCTTGTTTGATACCGCCCATGATTAAAAACTTAACCTTGCCTTTTTGCAAACTGTAGTCGTCTATGACATCTTCAACATCGGGGTTGAGATTATAAAAAGCTCCTCCGCCCCCGCTTTTTTGTTCAATTACTTCTTTCATCTCCGCCAGTGGAGTTAACGCAGCTAACTTTTGCGGATCCAAACCCAGCGTAAGCCCCAGGCTGGCGTCGGGATCCGCATCTACAGCGATTACATGATAACCGTTTTCAGCAAAGAGATAAATTAAATTTGCTGCTACAGTTGTTTTCCCTACTCCACCTTTGCCTGAAACAGCAATTTTCACAAAAACACTCCTCCTATTTTCTATATTACAAGATACATTTTTCGGATAACCCTGATAAATTTTAAAGATACAACCCTTTATTCTTGTTCGACATACTGTAGCGAAATCCTTTTTAAATATTTGCCTTAATATAAGAAAACATAATTATTCATTGATTTTTTTCTCTAGTCGATATCATTATTCCTGCATCAGAATTTTCTTAACTTAAACATTACTACTAAGGATTAATCGATTCTGTTGGGAAAATTTATAAAAGAAGATGATATTTTTTTAAAAGAGGAAAACCCAGACAGATCATGCAGTGCAGATATCATTCACCGAGGTAAGTTTTGCGGACTTGTTCATTTTGCAGCAAAGAAGAAGATTTATCATGTAAAACCACATTCCCCGTTTCCAGAACATAGCCTCTGTGGGAAATACTCAGCGCCATTTGAGCGTTCTGCTCTACAAGCAATACGGTTGTACCCTTACTGTTAATCTCCTGGATAATCTGAAAGATTTCTTTTACAATAATCGGGGCAAGACCCATAGAAGGCTCATCCAGCAACAACAGCTGCGGGTGGGACATAAGAGCTCGTCCGATCGCAAGCATTTGCTGCTCCCCACCGCTTAATGTCCCCGCAGCCTGTTTTTCCCTGCCCTTTAGCTGGGGGAAAGTATTAAACACCATTTCCATATCACTGTTTACGATATTTTTATCCTCTATTGTATAAGCACCCATTATTAAATTTTCATACACGGAAAGCCGGGGAAAAACATGCCTGCCTTCCGGGACATGAGAAATACCCATTTTCACTATATCATGGGGTGGTACATGATTAATTTTTTTATCCTGAAAATAGATCTCCCCTTCTGCAGGCTTTAACAATCCGGAAATAGTAAGCAGCGTTGTTGTTTTACCTGCCCCATTTGCCCCAATTAAAGACACTATTTCTCCTTCTTCCACTTTGAGGCTTACACCTTTTAAGGCTTGTATAT
>JAAYOY010000221.1 GCA_012520035.1 Bacillota bacterium | reverse complement strand
GCTAAGTTTTGTTAATCTCTTTACAGTAATCATAAAAATTGGCCCCAAGAATTTTAATGCAGTTATTTCATAATGCTATAATATAATAGTCAGATCGAGGTGGGACAGACGCAATGACCATTGATAATGTAATTGAAATAATCGGCAATACACCGCTGCTAAGCTTAAAAAAGACCACCGGGTTTAATATTTTTGCCAAGGCCGAGTACCTCAATCCCGGAGGGAGTATCAAGGATAGGGTGGCCAAACACATGATTGAACAGGCCGAAGCCAGAGGGGATTTAAAACCGGGGATGACGATTATGGAACCCACTTCTGGCAATACCGGTATCGGTCTGGCCCTGGTCGGGGTTCAAAAGGGTTACCGCGTCGTCATCGTGATGCCGGAAAACATGAGCGAGGAGAGGAAAAAAATAATCAAGGCCCTTGGTGCGGAGATAATCCTGACCGATGCCTCCAAAAGCATTGCCGGAGCTGTAACGGAAGTTGAAAAACAACAGGCGGCAGATCCTAATATTTTTGTCCCCCAACAATTTGAAAACCCTGATAATCCTGAAGCCCACTACCTCACTACAGCGGTGGAAATATGGCATCAGATGAAGAGTAAAGTGGGGATCTTTGTTTCTGGCCTTGGCAGCGGAGGCACCTTGCAGGGGGTCGGCCGCTACCTAAAAGAAAAGGAGCCCGGGATTAAAGTAATCGCGGTAGAGCCGAAGAACGTCTCTGCTCTTTTGGGGCATGAGCCGGGTTTGCATAAGATTCAAGGGATCGGCGACGGTTTTATTCCCCGTGTTTTGGATGTAAGCCTTGTTGATGAGGTTGTTGAAGTAACAGATGATGACGCCATTCAAACCGCAAGAGATTTGGCCCGCATTCAGGGTGTTCTGGTTGGCACCTCTTCCGGGGCTAATGTATGGGCTGCGGTAAAAATGGCGGAAAAGTATGGTCCAGATCAAAGGATAGTAACGATTTTGCCCGACAGAGTGGAACGTTATTTTAGCACATCATTAATTTAAGGTAAAACTTCTTTAAAACATTCAAGCCTGTTGAAAGTGTTAGCGGCTATTTATTGCCCATAATTTTTCTGCGGGGATAGAAGGGTTAAGCAGTATATGTTCAGGAGAACAGCAAATAAAGGATTTTAAGCAATATTGTACTATGTCGCCGGTATATAAAGATTTGGCGCTTTTATGAGGAGATGTTATTCAGAATATTAATACGGGTTCACCGATTGTGCGGTTGAGAGCGCTTCCTCGACCGGCAGATTGCATGTTAACTCAAACAGCTTGTTCTCTTTAGTCCATCTAACGTTCACGATACCATAACGAAGTTCGGCAACCATATATTCTACGCCCTCCAGGCGACGGAAATAGACTTCCGCATCGTTTCCGTATCCTACGCCGGCTGCTCCTTTTCCCACAATGTCCTCCTGCTGGAAGAGAATATTATGCCGGTCAACCAAAAAATCGAGTAGAATAATCCATTTGTCGCCTGCTTGAAGATACTGGGCAGATATTAAATCTTTCTCCGCTATGCTCCGGGGGTAATAGAGCGCACCGGGATAAAGATCGAGCAGCTCTTCTAAGGAAGTATCTGTAAGATTTGTTTGGTAGGTTATGGTTCCTTCCATATCCGATTCAGGCGGCGGTGGTGTTGATTTGTTAGGGGCTGTTTCCTCACCGTATTTAAACTGTACAAGGACAAAATCATCGCCCACGATCTTTTTTAATCCCTGAAAGACCCAGCCGAAGGGTACCGCTTCCCCTGTCTGCGTAAATCCGATAATCCCGGCTGTTAGTATTAACGTTACTATGACGGCGGCAATTTTAAGCCGGGCCGTTGGTTTACGTTTTTTCTTTGGTGCATTTTGTAACCTTTCAAACAGATCGATTGTGCCCTCGATCTTTTGCCATGTTTTCTCCGGATCAGGCGGAGCATAGCTTTGCATTTCCTCTATAACAGTTTTTCTTATATAATCATCCAAATGTGTCTCATTCATCTTAAATCACCGCCTTATCAGAGGTTGGCAGAATCATTTTCCTCTTTCAGTAAGTGGTTTTTGATGGCCAGGCGTGCTCTTCGTAAACGGGTTTTAACCGTCCCCAGTGCTACTCCCAATATTTCCGCTATTTCTTTTTGTTGAATTTCCTGGAAGTAATAAAGGAAAATTAATGCTTTCATATCTTCCGGAAGCTTGTTTATGGCTTTATGTATTTCCCGGGTAAGTTCCTTTTTATCCATTTCGGCAACGGGATCTGCCCGGGAGTTGTTCGGAAGGTGTTCAAAGAAATCATCGGAAAGTGTGACTGCCTTTTGTGAACTTCTTAAAAAGTCGATAGCCCTGTTAGTAGTAGTTCTCACGAGCCAGTGTTTTATTTTTTTTCTGTCCCGAATATCACCGGCTTTAAAATATAGCGTGACAAAAACTTCCTGTACGATGTCTTCGGCAAGCTGAGCGTCTTTAATAATAGAGACGGCTATACTGTAAACCAGGTTTTGATATTCAAAATAAATTTTTTTTAACCAACTTTTATCACCCATAAGCAACCTCCGTTATAAAGCATTTATTTGCTACACCGGCGGCAAATCCTGCATAAAGCAAAAAAGGGAGAATTTTACCTCTTATGAATCCTTCTGCCGTTATATATTGGTTGCCGGCAAAAAAATGAAAATCCTGCTAAAAAAGGCAGAACTTTTTCCAGTATAAACCGTCCAAATTATAAGAGGATAATTAGGAATTTTTGCGACAACGAGAACCGTCCCCAATGTCGCAAGGAATTTTTGCGACAGCGAGAACCGTCCCCAATGTCGCAGTGTCGCATGAAAGGAATGGTTTATCTTAATGAAATTCTTAGTTAAATGTTTTTCAATCTCATTAACGTTAATAATTATTTTATTAGTTGTTTTTACATTCCCTGCCTGTGCTCAGGAACAGGAAGAGGAAATAAAGGTTTTTGTTGACGGTCTTCCGGTTTCTACCGATGTACAACCTGTCATTCGAGGCGGCAGGACCCTTGTCCCTTTTCGCACAATAGCAGAAGCGCTAAATATAAAAGTAAACTGGGACAGCGCTGCACAAACAGTTGAAGCTACCTGCGGAGAAAACCTGGTCAGATTGCAAATCGATAATAAGAACGCATGGCGAAACGGGGAGACTGTTCCTTTAGATGTACCTCCGGTTATTATTGCCGGAAGGACATTGATACCGCTGCGCTTTTTTAGCGAAGCCTTTAATTATGAAGTATTATGGGATGCAGCAACATACAGAGTCGATATTATATCCTGTCTTAAAGAAATGAACGTAATTGGCTTTTATGCCCTGGGGGACAGTAAAACCAGCAGTTGGACGAATCTTTTCCGCAAGGCTTATCCTGAAACCGATACCGGCAACACTGATGTTGTTGATGAACTTGCGCTGGGTTGGTACAGCCTTGACGAGCGAGGAAACCTTCTTACCTGGAGCGAGACGGGCTGGCAGCGTCCTTCCGGCTGGGAAAATGTGCTGCGGGCTGCAGATGAATACAGCCTGAAAACCGAGATGACTGTACACGCAACCGACAGGTTCGGTATCCTTTCCTCTTTGCTTGCAGACATAGTCGCGTCTACCAGGCTAATTGAGGCGCTTGTGGAAGAAGCGGCACTTTATGGAGGGGTTAACCTTAATTTTGAAGAGTTCGGATATGTTGGAAGCAGTGATGAATTTAGCAGCGATTTAATCAATAAAAGGCAGCTGTTAAATGAATTTGTCCGCCGCTTATCCTCCGAGCTAAAAATAGCAGGTAAGAGTTTGACGCTAACAATCCACCCGCCTAACAGCGTTTATCGCGGTTACGATTACGGGGTTCTGGGTAAAATAGCCGATCGGATTATTATCATGGCCTATGACTACGGACCAAAACCGGAACCGTTAACCCTTGTGGCACAGGCTGCAGAAATGGCCGGAGAAGTTGTCCCGCCCCACAAGCTTGTCCTGGGTATTTGTGCTCCATATGAAACAGAAAAGAGCATTGCAGAGAAGGTAGGAACGGCCAGGCGTTTTAACCTGCAAGGCGTCGCGCTCTGGCGTTTGGGCTTGGTCACTCAAGAGATGTGGCAGAGTTTGCGGGAAAATATTCGTTAACACATGATTAGAAATATACTGGGTATGCCGGTCTAAAAGCGCTTTTTTACAGCGGGATCAATTATTAAGCGCTTTACTGTAAGTTAAAATCAACCAAAATTGTATCATCGGTGGTAGGATAGAGGCTTCCGCCTTTGGGTTCCTGGCTTATGCTTATCTGTTGTATCTCTTGAATATTTTTTTGGCGGAGATATAGCTCACCGTATTGGTCAATGATACGCAAAAGCCCCCCGTTTTCTCTTTTTACGGGTTTAATCAACCATATTTGATAGTCATAGTGGGCGTTATCTTCCAGGTTTTGCACAAAGCAGTATAGCTCATCACGGTTGCTGTTTACCCATATTATTCCGTTAATGCTGGTAAGCCGGCCTTTTTGAGGATCAATCAAATACTGAACCGTATCCGTGTCATCTGTAACAAAGTGCGGTATATCTTCTGCTACAAAAGACGGAATGTCTTTTGCCCCAACAGGTGGTTTCTCCCATGAATCCAAAGGCTGCCGGCCCTGAATTGTAACTAATGCTAGTATAAGCATTCCTATTAAGGCAACAGAAGCAGCCCCCCAGATGGTTGATGCTGATGTTTGCAGCGTTTTACGGCTGGCTTGCCGGTGTATAAAATGTTTCCGTAAACGCTTATATAGTTGAGCCGAAGGGTGTACTCTTGTCCCGTCTTTTAACAGTTCAGACCATTCCCCGTACAACTTCTGGCAAGAGCTGCACTCGGCAAGATGGTACTGCAAGGCTTGGGCTCTTTTTAAGGGTAAATTGCCCAAAATATCATCGACAATTTCAATTTCAAATTGTTTGCATTGCGACGGGTTCATATCATAGTCTCCTTAAGGTTCCAGCCAGCCCATTTGAATAAATTGTTTTCGAATATTTTTTACTCCATATCGAATCCAGGACTTAACTGTTCCCAGCGGGTGGCCTGTTAATTTGGCCCATTCATTTTGCCGCAGCGATCGAAAATAGGTAGCTGTTAACGCTTCGCGCTGAGGTTCGGGCAAATGCCGCAAAGATTCATGCAAGTTTTCCAGATTAAGTTTCATTAATACTGAATCGGCAGTGGGATCCGTGCTGCTAATACCGGCTTGTTCTATGGTATCATTGAGCTCCTGTCGCTTTTGTTTTCGTAAGCGATCGATGGCTCTGCTCCTGGTTTTAACCCCCAGCCATGCCTTGATGCTGCCCCTTTCCGGATCGTATTGATCCGGGTGTTGTATTATTTCCAAAAAGACATCATGACATAGATCTTCTGCTTCGACAGGATCGTTGAGTAGGTGCAGGGCGATTTTATATACAAAGGAAACATTTTGCCGGTAAAGATCATTAAACCATTGCAGTGAACGTTCTGTTTGCTGGCAACCAGACATTTTCTTCACCCGCTTTAAGGAATTCCGACTAATTATTTTATATAACAAGATTAAAAAAAAATCAAACCCTATAAATCCAAAATAGCTTTTCATTCGTAACTATATATGAATGGACAATCTGAAAGGGAGGGAATATCTTGAAGCACTATTTTCGAAAAACCGCCGTTGTGCTAACACTATTATTGGGTTTATTGGGGGGGATTTTATTTCCTGTTGCTTCCGCATCAGCGGCGAGCAGCGTATCAATGTTTACAAAATATGCAGGGATTGCCGTTACGCCCGGTGAATCAATTAATTATTCCATTGACATTATTAATAACAGCAGCTCCATCCAGCGGGTTTCTCTGCAAGTAGTTGAGCAGCCGGAAGGCTGGGAAACAAGTTTAACCGCAGGCGGGTGGAGCATTAGCCAGCTTTCTATCAGGCCTCAAGGTGAAGAAAGTTTCAACCTGCAGACCGAAGTGCCTTTACAGGTAGAAAAAGGCAGCTATAACTTTATGATCCGCGCTACTGATACCGGCGGCGGGACCACTACGTTACCCATTACAATCGAGGTTACGGAACAG
>JAAYOY010000220.1 GCA_012520035.1 Bacillota bacterium | reverse complement strand
GCTTATGAATTGTAATTTTTTCCACTGGAAGAGATACCACAAACTCCGATCCTTTCCCCGGCCCGGCGCTGAAAGCACTTATACTGCCCCCGTGCATTTCAATCAAACCCTTGCTTAAAGCCAGCCCAAGCCCGAGCCCTCCACAGCTGCGATCAAGGGATTTCTCCGCCTGCATAAAAGGCTGAAAAAGACGGGAAAGATGCTCCTGTGCTATCCCTATACCGCTGTCTACTATGCGAATAACGGCCTGCCTGCCGGACACATCGCTCTCCGTCGATACTCGTGTAAATCCACCGCTTCCGGTAAATTTGGCCGCATTTTGAAGCAGGTTCCCAACTACCTGTACCAGACGCGCCCGATCAGCTTTCAAATAAATCTTCTCCGGGGCAAATGCTGCTTCCAGCTGAACCCCGTTAATCTCAAAAAGCGACCGGTGATCTTCCAGCGTTTGCCGTACAAGCTCGTTGAGCTCAAGCTGCTGCCTCTGCAACTTAATTTTGTTCCTCGAGATACGTGTAATATCAAGCAGGTCGTCGACCAAACGTGAGAGTTGCCCAACCTGCCGCTTGAGAATATCTTTTGCTTTGTTGGCCTGTTTACCTCCGGGTTGGGCCTGGTCAAGGATGGAAAGGCCGTTGCAGATGGAGGCAAGCGGATTGCGCAACTCATGAGAAAGAATAGCTAAAAATTCGCTTTTGCGTTTATCGTTCAGATGTAGCTTTTCTGCAAGTAAGCGGTAGCGCATTTCGCTCTGGCGCAATTTTTTTGCTGCCTGCACTCGCTCTGTAACATCGTGGAATACAAGGACTACTCCGGCTACGCTACCATTGTTATATTTGATCGGAGCGGCGCTGTCATCAATCGGAATTTCTGTACCGTATCGTGTTATTAACAATGTGTTGTTTGCCAGGCCTACGGCAGTGCCTTCCTGCAATACCCTGGTTACCGGGTTTTCGACAGGTTTGCGCGAGTACATATTGACAATTTTAAAAACTTCCGCCAGGTTTTTATGCAAGGCCTCTTCCAGTTTCCAACCAGTCAACTCCTCGGCAACCTGGTTCATGAAGTTTATCATACCGTTTGCATCGGTTGTGATCACGGCATCTCCAATGCTTTTCAACGTCGTAGAGAACCACTTTTCTCTTTCTTTTAATTTCCTTTCCATCTTATGCTTGTACAGCGCCATATCGATTGTTATGTGCAGCTCTCTTTCCCTGAAAGGCTTAATTATATACCCATACGGCTCCGTAATCCTGGCACGTTTTAATGTATTTTCATCTGCATAAGCGGTCAGGTAGATCACTGGGAGGTCAAAACGCGACTGAATTTGCCTGGCAGCCATCACCCCGTCGATTTGCCCGGGAAGCCTGATATCCATCAATATCAGATCCGGCAGCATTTCCTCTGCTTTTATTAGAGCATCTTCTCCGGAAAACGCGATAACCGGGGTAGGATATCCCATTTTTATCAGTCTTTGTTGCAAGTCCAGTGCTTCAATGCCTTCATCTTCAACTATTAGTATCTTTGCTGCGGGCATAGTTATTTTACCTCCTTATCTATTCTGAAAATGTAATTGCAAACTCAGTCCGGCCGTTTGTCCGAAAGGTAATAGTCCCTTTAAGCTGCTTGGCCAGTACTTTGACCAGTTTTAATCCCAGTGATTCACAGCTTTCAATATCAAAGCCTTTGGGAAGGCCGATGCCGTTATCGCTGACGGAAAGAATGAACTGCCGGTTATTAACCCTGCGCAGGTCAATGCGGAGTTCGCCAACCGCTTCTGTTTCGTCCACAAGCCTCGCTGCATCCGGGAAGGCATGCTTCAGAGCGTTGGAAACCAGTTCGTTGACAATCAAAGCACAGGGGATAAGTGTGTTTATATTCAGCGATATCTCTTCAACATGTATCTCAGGTCTAATGGTTCGCTCATTTACCCCGTAGGAGAGAAACAGGTTGGCGGTCAAGCTACGAATATATTCGGCAAGGTCGATCTTGACCAGTGATTCGGATTTGTATAGTTTCTCATGGATTAGGGCCATAGAATAAATGCGGTCCTGGCTTTCCCTGAAGGAAGCCCTTGCCTGCTCGTCTTTGATATAGGACAGCTGCAGGTTGAGCATGCTGTGGATAATTTGAAGGTTATTCTTTACGCGGTGGTGCACTTCCTTAAGAAGCGTCTCTTTTTCATGCAGGGTTTTGAGCAGATACTCCTTATTGGCAT
>JAAYOY010000219.1 GCA_012520035.1 Bacillota bacterium | reverse complement strand
TTTTACATAATTGAAAGGAGTGGATAAGAATGAGTAAAAAACGCGCTTTTCCAAGCCCCCACGAAGTGCCGGCAGTACCAGGA
The DNA here is from genome assembly GCA_012520035.1 of Bacillota bacterium. Lineage (GTDB taxonomy): Bacteria > Bacillota > Dethiobacteria > DTU022 > UBA8154 > DUQX01. Next base: position 13,358 of record JAAYOY010000219.1, on the reverse strand, counting down.
ACAGAAGGATGGGAACGCATGTATCCCTATTATTACATCTTTACCACAGAAGACAAAGAAATGATGGAATACGAAAACAATATGCTCTGGTATTATGACGGCCTTCATTATCCCCAGCCCATGTATCCTTTTGACCTCATCTGGGATGAAGCCTGGTACGTAGGGCTTTCACAAAATAACAGCCGCATGTTCTCCGTGCCCGCCGCGATGGGGATCGACCACCGCATCATTAACGGGTACATCTATATTGCACCGGTCGCCATCGACGACCCGAAGGTAATTGAAAAAAGGGCCGAAGAATTCCAAAAAAGGGCCGGCTATTATTTTGATAACTGGGCCAGCCTCTATGCAAAGTGGAAAGAAAAAGTAAACGACGTCATCAAAAGAGTGGAGGAGTTGGACCTCAGCGCCCCCGCAAAGGATCTTGAGGATATATCCAGCATTTTTGAGGGCAAAGGGGTAACCAGCGGTTTTGAACTCTACCGCAATTATAAAAGGCTGATCGAGTACGGGCTGGAAGCCTGGCAGTACCATTTTGAATTCCTGAACCTCGGTTACGCTTCTTTTGTAATTTTACAGGATTTTTGTAGAAAGGTCTTCCCCGGGATGACCGATGCCACGCTCACTAAAATGGTCGGCGGAGTAGACGTCATGTTATTTAAACCCGATGAAACTTTACGGGAAATGGCCAGGTTTGCCGTCAAACTCGGGGTAGCTGATTTAATAAAAGAAAGCGCGAAGTTAAATGATGCCCTGTCAAAATTGGAATCTAGCGAAAAGGGGCGGGAATGGATAAAGTTTTTTAAAGAGAACCAGTACCCCTGGTTTCACATGTCCACCGGCACCGGTTGGTACCACGACCACTGGACCTGGTACGACCGTATAGAGATTCCATTCGGCGCTATTAAGAACTATATTGAAATGCTGCAAAAAGGTGAATCTATTGACCGGCCTTATAAGGAAATCCTGGAAACTAAAGAAAGACTGATCCAAGAGTACACCGAGCTCATTGATAACGAGGAAGACAAAGTAGCTTTTAAAGAACTCCTGGGCATCACCTTGAACACCTACCCGTACTTAGAAGATCACTGCTTTTATATTGAACACTGGTTCCACGGAGTATTCTGGGGTAAAATGAGGGAACTCAGCAAGGTTTTTGTTGAACATGATTTCTTTGACGATATTGAGGATATCTGGTACCTGAACCGCCTGGAAATCGAGGAAGCTCTTTATGATCTTGTCACCTCCTGGGCAACCGGAGTACCCGCCCGGGGGCAAAATTACTGGCGTCCGGAAATTAAGTGGCGGAAAGATGTTCTCGATAAATTCCGCAAGTTTGTCCCCCCGCCGGCCGTCGGCGCAACACCCGAACGGATCACGGAGCCCTTCACCATTATGCTCTGGGGAATTACCAGCAGCTCCGTAGAAGCCTGGCTGGATGCCGGTAGTGTCTCTCCCGAGGAGGTCAACGAGTTAAAAGGATTCCCGGCCTCTGCGGGCGTGGTGGAAGGAATCGCCAGAATTATTCGCTCCCCCGAAGAGATCAACGACCTGCAAGAAGGTGAAATTCTGGTTGCTTCAACAACCTCCCCCAGCTGGACCCCGGTATTCAATAAAATAAGTGCGGCGGTAACCGATGTTGGTGGAATTATGTCCCACGCCGCCATTGTCTGCCGTGAATACAAACTCCCGGCGGTAGTGGGCACCGGATTCGCCTCTTCGGCGATAAAGACCGGGCAAAAAATTAAAGTTGATGGGGATACCGGTATGGTTTATATCCTGAGCAAATAAAAAAGGAGAGCTTAAAATGGCAGATAAGCAGAATTATGTTTTATGGTTGGAAGAGCTGCCTCCGGATGATGCTTTCGCCGCCGGCAAAAAGTGCAGCCATCTGGGCGAAATGCGCAGGGCAGGGCTGCCGGTGCCGCCCGGGTTTGCCTTAACACTGGATGCCTACAAGAAGTTTCTCCAGGACAGCGGAGTTGAGCAGGATATAACCGATTATTTAAATAAAAACAGAAGCAAACTTGAAAAAGACGTGGGAATGTTTGAAAAGGCCAGTACCTATATTATTGAAGAACTCATCCTGAACAAGAGCATGCCCTCAGAACTGCAGGAATTAATCATGGCTTTTTATGAGAAACTGAACGAGCAGAGCAGCCTGAAAAATGTCCCTGTTGCGGTCAGATCCAGCGGCCCTGTAAGCATGCCCGGACAGTTCGACACTTTCCTCAACGTCCGGGGTGAAAAGGACCTTATGGAAAAGATCATCCGTGTCTGGGCCAGCTCTTTTAACGCCAGAGCCATGGCCTACCGGCTCCAGCGGGGGATGGCCCTGGAAAGCTCGCCGATCGGCGTAGCCGTTCTGAAAATGATTAATGCCAGATCATCAGGGGTTATGTTCACCCTGGATCCGATCAACGGCGACAGGTCCAGAATTTTTATTGAAGGAAGCTGGGGATTGGGGGAAAGCCTGGTCAGCGGTCAGGTTACCCCGGATAAGTACATCCTCGATAAGGTAACCCTGGACCTTTCCCAGAAAAATATCTGCTGCAAAGTTATGGAGATGGTCTACGGCCCTGAAGGCAGCATTGTGCCAAGGGACGTTGAGGAAGAAAGGCGAAACGCACCCTGTTTAAATCAGGATGAAATTTTGGAGCTGGCCAAACTCGGCAAGCGGCTTGAAAAACATTACGGCGCCCCCCAGGATATTGAATGGGCAGTTGATCAGAACTTACCCTTCCCGCAGAATATTTTCATCCTGCAGACCAGGCCGGAAACTATCTGGAGCAAAAAACCGGCCAAACCGGTGGCACAGGCAAAAGGAAGCGGAGCGGAAATCATCGCGCGGCAGCTAATGAAAGGATTTGAATTTTCAAAGGTTAAAAAGGACGGTACAGATAATATTGCCCCCCCGGTTTAGACTGATTCATTAACCACCCTGCTAATGACAGCACCGGAGGGGCATAAAAACATTTACCGATTTCAAGCCCACAAATATAAGAGAACTTTATCTTCAGCAAGCGTTATCAAGCGTCAGCTTGTTGAAGTTTTCTAAAACTTGCTGAGGTGTACCGGCTTGATTGTTGCCCCCGGATAACCGGGGGGCCTTAACTCCCTACCATCAGGGCAGGATATTAAGCCGGTACACCGTTATTTTATTCCCCCGCAACTATTCGAACCTGCTTCATCATTTCACAATCAGGACAGATTTTTTTACAAACTGGACGACTTTATTGCTGACACTCCCTAAAATCAACTGCTTAAATCCACCCAATCCCCTGCTGCCCAGGATTACCAGGTCATAATCCCCTTCCTCAGCCACCTTGCAAATAAAATCCGCCGGGTTACCCTTGCCCATTATAGTATCAACCTTTAACCCGTTTTCCTTAAATTTCTGCTCAGCCTGAGCTAAAAGCTCTTCCGTTTTCTTTTCCAACTTTTTCTCTATTAAAAGAAATTCTTCCGTTGAAAAACCTTCCGGAAACACATAAATAGGTACATTGTGCACTACAGATAGCACAGTTATTTCTGCTTTTAAAGGTATTGCGAGCTCAATAGCTTTTTCCAGGGTTTTCAAAGAATGATCCGAGCCATCGGTTGCAACTAAAAATTTCACCTTATGCATCCTCCTTTCTCATGGGAGTACAACTATATTCGTTAAAACCCGTCTCTCTTTCCCATCGGAAGGGCGGTTTAATACTTTGCCGTTATAGTAAAAAGTGCTGGACCCTCCTCCATCCAGGTTATAGGCATCGCGGACCTTGAACTCCAGCAACTTGTTCTGCGCTTCTTCCAGCGTCACACCCATGCTCCAGCCTTCTCTCCGGCCATCGATCACGATAAAGAGGAGGTCTTCATTTACAAAATGACCGATGAGCGTACGCGGATGCCTCGTATTCGCCCATGCCCCCGGGATAGGCTGCTTTTTGCCGTCCTTTAACAATGTGGGCAGGAAGCTGCAACCGTGCAGAACGTCGAGCTCCGCCAGCTGCTCTTTTGTATCGATCCGGCCGCCGACAAGGTGCCCATTGCGGTTAAAACCGATAAATCTCCAATCAGGATCGTATGTCTCAAAAGAAATAATCTCACCGTTAACGACCGTGATACCTATAGGCAGCAGGCTGCCTTCATGGGCGAAAAACCCCCCGGCGTTAACCGCCAGTACAGCGCCGGTACGTTTGGCGGCCGCGCTTGTCGTCTCCCCCAGGTTGCCGAGCTTATCTCCGGAAAGGACCATTTTTAATGCGTTTGCATTATGCAGCCGTACCTTGGCCATATATCCCCGGTACCCTGCCTCTTCCAGCGAATAGACCTTTATTGTGGCATTTTCACCAAAGGTCTGCCCGACAGGGTCGCCCAGCATATTGGCCAGGACAAAGTCAACCATATCACCGGAAGCCCGGCTCTGCTCGCTGGAAGCTGCAACCAGATCCTGCAGGCGAGCGTGCTGCTGCTCATAAGCCCGCAGTTCGCTTACCGCGTTTTCCCGGATCATACTGATTAAACGGGTTGAAGTATCCGTTGCCTCACGAACTTCCCGGATAGATTCCTTCAAGTCAAGCATCTGTCCGGCTATCTTATCAGCCTCGCCCTGGAATATTTCCTCCTGCATCGAGAGAGGCCCGGTGATATCCAGCGCAAAAGGTTGAATTTGCGCATAAGCAATCCCCAGCCCCAGAAAAGGAGCCAGCACAAAGAAGATAAATATATGTATCTTATAACGCACGGACTGCTTCCTCCAATTTCCTTAATTGCTCCTTTAACGCAGCCAGCTGGCCATCCAGCTCCGTAATACGTTCCTGCAAACTGAGTCGTGTCTGATCCGTTCCGGTCAGGGATTCTCCGGTTAGCTCCAGTTCCTCCTGGATTACAATCATCTCCCCCCGAACCTGGGCAATTTCATCGCTGAAATTACCCAGCTCATCATGCAGCAGCTGCATTGTCGCGGTAATATCTTCCTGTATACGCTTATTCTCCTGCTGCAACGCATTGATCTGGTTCAAAAAATTTTGCTCTGTTTCCTGCAAGTGTTTCATAGAAAAAAAATAACCGCCGGCGATAAGCCCTGCCCATAATAAGAGGGCAAGGACAAAGAAAACAACTGTTTTCTGGTCCTGTTTCTTTAAATCCTTCCTGTTTTTGAGGTTGCTGTGCCCGGAATACTGCTTACCGGACTTAACATCTTTTAAATCGTTATCCATAAAATCTTCCACCCTCTGTCATTATGACTATTTTCTTCATCTCCTGCCACACCATTTTACCATTAGCGGTAGTACTTAACAAGACAAGAAGGAGTGTTAAAAAATTCCTGTGACGATGTGGCACATTATGTTGACGGTTTTTCTTTCAAGAACTTTATGACGGATAAAAAAACCCTTTCCGCCTCTGCCTTTTCAGTTTTTAATAGCTAAGCTAAGGCCACATTCCAAGAATTTATTTGGATGTGGCCTTTTACGACAACTGCTCCAGGAAACCATCACTAATGGGGTCGGGAGTGAGGTCAGGTTTTAGATAATGTTTTGCCACCATAAGTAGGGATAAGTTTCTCCATTAATAATGCGCCAGACATCAGTAAAATCCCAGCCGACAAAGCTGTCCTGCTGCCTCATAGCGGCAATAGTAAGGGGGACCCCGATGGAGCTGTCGCACGGGCCGACTGTATCCCAATTCCAGTAAGAATCATTAACAGATTTCGGATCCAGGATGATTGCCACCAGTCCACCCCTATAGCCGTTAGAAGTCACACTTCCTGCAGCATAGCATCTATTGATAGTACCATAATTAGACCACACCAGGCCGCCAGCGTTTTTACCTTCCACACTTCCTGTAGCATAGCTATCGGCAATCGAACCATAATTTTCTCCGACCAATCCGCCTGCAGAAGAGGCAATTCCTGCTATACTACATTTAGAGTAGCTATTGTTTATCTCTGAACCTGTATCATTAAACCCGACCAGTCCGCCAACACAATACCCCAAACCAGCTATACTTCCCGTTGAGCAGCATTCATTAATTATACCGGAAACGTTATGTCCTACCACTCCGCCGACGTAGTTGTAGCCCCTAATATCAACATTTTCAAGCTGCAAACGCTTAAATACGGCATCTTCGGCATAGCCGAATAAACCGATATATCTATAATTAGTGGCGGTTCTTTTAATGTATAGATTTCTAATGAGGTAGCCATTGCCATCCATCCTGCCCGTAAAAGGTTCTTCCCCAGTTCCGATGGGCATCCAGCCTTCCCCCGTGTTAAAGGGCTCACAATCAAGGTCAAGGTCAGCGCCCAGCTCAAAGCAGGAGGACAGGTAATTCCTCACCTCATTTAGCTGCTCCGGCGTACTGATTATATAAGGATCATCTTCAGTACCGGAGCCGCCGGAGAAAACCGGAGCAGCCCCTTCTTTAACGATCACCTCAGCTGTTAACTTGGCGAGAATTCTACCTTCTTCAACTTCTTCAAAGGCGCTATTGCCGCCGCGAACTGCAGAAGTTAAACTGAAAAGTATGCTAAAGATAAGGGCAAGCTGCAGAAATACCTGGGGAAATTTATACATTATAAACTTAAACATCTTTTTCATTGTAGAGCAAAAACCCCAACTTCCGTTCATTTTAAGCAACTTCAACTTTAAGGAATTTCAGGAGGCTGCACCCACCTGGATTGCGAAAATATTTATTAAATATTCACCTGCAGTGGTAAACCTGATTGTAAAAGTAGTCCTAACGGGTAAAGGTATAGAAGAATTCTCTCCAAACTTGAAGCCTGTATCCGGTCCCAAGTAGCCCTTGAGCCTGTTCCCATCCACAACAAAAGTATCGTTGACATCCTCAATCTCACCTTCACAAAAGCCGCTTATATCAACAATCTCAAAATCGCCCACCGCTATACCGTCTTTTTCAAACTCAATTATGTAGAGAAGGTTGTCCACATGGCGAACTCCATTTGCAAGATTGGCTTCCACCGTATAGGCTATTTCATCCCCCGCATTTGCTGTAGTCGAAATTGGATCTCCGGTTAAATCACCATTCCCGGATTGAGCATCGCCGCCAAAGGCATGGGTTAAGAAAACAGGATCACCTTGAACCACATTAACCTCGAAAGTACAGGATGCCATTTCCTGATTAAACGTTCCACCGCCGTCTCCGGTAAAAAAGCTCACGGCAAATTTATATGTTCCTCCTGCGCTCTCCTTCCAGGCTATCTTAAATTCGGTTTGATCGGCAAGATTATTTAGCGCCTCACCATCCGGATAGCCGAACCAACAGCCGTCCATGCCGATTGGCATCCAATGGCCGTTATCGCCCTCAACAAGAAGATAGGATAGCTCCAAATCATCAGCATTGCCATCCAAAACTGCGATCTTCCCCACTACAATCTCATCTCCGCACTCACCCTTGTCTAGCGACACTACAAAATTATCATAAAGCCCTGCTGACGAAACCTCTGCAAGTTCACCTATTTCCAGTGCTTCCAGGGTTGGTTTTACCTGAATGGTTAACTCCAGGGTATTGGAAACAATCTTGCCCTGTGGCTGCGCCATCGCCGCCGGCGATATCAGAATAAATATTAATGTCATTAATGTCAGGATTAATACCCCGTATAGTCTCTTTTTCATCTCTTGTACCTCATACCTCTCAACAAAAATGATTTTTCTTGATGATTTATCTCGCACAGTAATTTATCTTACGCAGTCAGATGTAGCCATTTGAGAAAGTAGGCCTCCCTGGCCCTTATACCCTTGCATTCTTACACTCCTGCACCCTTGCACCCCTACAACCTTGCACCCCTACAACCTTGCACCCTTGCACCCCTGCCTTACGGCAGGCCTTCATGAAATCTTTCCGACAATACCGTAACGGCATTTAGCTTATCTCCGCGTTTTTCTATAAGCTCACCCCCGGACTTGGAAAATTTCTCTGCCGGCTATCCATATTATCAGTTCTAGCAGGCTGCGACATCCTTTTCCGCCTGGATTGCGCAGATAGAAAATCTGTATTCCCCTGGCACATGAAACCTGATTGCCAGCCTTATACTCATTCCTTCTTCCAGAGTAAACCCTCCAGGGGAGCCCCAGTACCCTCTCAGGCGATCGCTATCCTCTTTGAAAGTATCGTTGATCTCCTGTGTACCGTTACCGCCACCTGCCTCTGTACCATCCATCATTGTAATAACAAAATCTCCCTTCGAGGCGGCACCCCAGCCGTCAGCAGTTTTCTTCTGAACCTCGCAGATGTACAGAACATTATCTACATGGCTGATGTCATTAGCCAGGGCAGCGTTTACCATATAGCTCACCACTTCTGTATTGCCGGCTTCGACAGTAAGCGCACCGCCGGTTGCGGGGCCTCCATTGATGGAATGGGTTAACTCAACAGGCCGGGCCGAAGGGCCGCCGACCACCCGTACAGTATAACCGGCAGTGACCAGTTCATTTTTAAAAACCCCTTCAGCAGTCTCCGCTATGATACCGATTTCAAATTCGTACGTGCCTTCTGCGTTCCAGGTTGCCCGGAAATCAAGAGGCTCAACGCTGTTAAGAGCATCACAAATAACGGCGCTGCCAGACCTGGGGGCAAACCGGCAAGTCCCCTCCTCATCAAAAACTATTGTCTTCCACCGCCGATCCCGATTAAAAGCATCCTCGTCAGGAAAAAACTCCAGCTGGAAATTGTTAACATCGCCGCTTGCAACCCGGATTTTGATCATTATGTTTTCTTTACCGTAATCACCCGGATTCACAGACATAACAAAATTATCATATAAACCGACGGCCGCTACTTCAGCGATACCTTCCAGCACTATCTCAGGCTTTTTTTTGACGGTTGATACCTGTTTACCGTTTGCAGGTCTACCGTATAAAGATACATTTCCTTTAGGCGGGTTTAAAATAATCGAATCACCGGCCTTCTTGCCGCTAATGCTTTTTACTGTATCTTCAGCGTTGTTAACTATGTTGACTGAATCCAGGACAAGCTTTTTTACCGTTGAATTTTTCTCTATATTGATCACTGTGCCGGCAACATTTTCCGGCACATATATTTCATTAATAACTGCTTCGCCCAGGATTGATAACACTATGCCATCAGCCTGGATTGCAATGCTATCAAACACTCCTTCCAGTATTATCTCTGCTCCGGCGGCTTCCTCCGCTATTAATACTTGCAGTCCCTCCGTATTTGTAACTACCAGACGAATATTGCCGTTCGGGGCATTTTCCACAACTATATTGTTATATAGACCGCCGTTTATATGAATACTGTTTTCCCCGCCTCCACGGATAAAAGTTGTTCCCTTCACCGTTACATTGTTTAAAATAACATCGCCATCGCCAACATTTTCTGTAATTGTAAGGTTTCCACTAATTACAGTGTTGCGCAATACAACTCCACCGGTGCTGATTGTTACATTGCCGTCAATTATCTGTATTGCAAATTCCGGACCGTAAATACCGGTACGGTCATATCCGGCAGCGATTTCTTCTTGAAGTTCTCCTGCGACCATCATACACCTGCTTAATAAAACCGCAGCTTCCGCCCGGGTAATATGCCCCTGGGGTTTCATAGTACCGTCGGGGTAACCTGCGATTATTCCTGCAGCAGCTGCCTTTGCAACCGCTTCTTTCGCCCAGACCGAAATATGGGAACCGTCGGCAAACACTCTACTGCTGCTACCTTCTGACAGACCACCTTTTAGCACATTTACGACCATTACAAAAGCCTGTTCACGGGATACAAGATCATCTGGTCCAAACTTGCTATCACTGTAGCCGCTGACTATTCCATGATAATAAGCCCTGACGATCTCCTCTTCAGCCCAGTGGCCGGTTATATCGCAGAATAATATCTCACGGCCTGAAGGCTGCCCCGCGGAGCCGGAAACGGTCTCCGGAGAAATACCGCTAAATAATTTTCCGGAGCCTGCCCCTGGATTACAGGCCCTTGCAATTAACGATACAAATTCTGCCCTGGTAATATAATTATCCGGCTGAATAGTACCGTCAGGGTATCCAACGATAATACCCTCATCCACCATCCTTTGAATCGCACTTTGCGCCCAGTGTTTTTCTATATCCGGCATGACAGCGTAACCGTGCACTGTAGAAGTTGAAACGAAAATCGCGGTTAAGGCAAAGATAATCAGCAGAAATATTTTCACCAATTTGTTTTTTCCCACCATCGCCCTTACCCCAAATGGACCTCCTTGAAAGCATAAAACCCTACCAAATAGCATTCATTCAGCAAATAAGCCCGTATATTAAATTTATACCCTTATTCTTAATTGTCAGCCTTTTCCGGAGGACAAATAGTACCAGGCAAGCTCTCCGGTAATGCACCCCCGAAAAGGTGGCTTATATTTTTTTAGTATATTTTTCATGCAATCCCTATATTCTAATATTTGACACCATTACCAATAATCCTGCATTTTCCATTAATAAGTCACTCCCGAAAATGAGCAAAAAACACACTGAAGCTACAGCGCCTGTACTCTGGTTAACCCCATCCTAGAAGCTAAATTTAAGGAATCCCGGTATTCTCCAGCCGTAATCCTCCGCCCCAACACCGGATGGCCGGTAGCCCGGTAATAGGGCCGGTACTGGGCCATAATGTTTACGTAAGTATCCCTTGATATTTCCCCGGCAATATACTCCAACACCTTCTCGGTGCCGGCCAGACCGCCGGGCAAAACCAGATGCCTTACCAAGAGACCCCGAACAGCAACACCTATTCGATCCATCACCAAATCACCTACCTGGCGATGCATTTCCTTTACAACGGCAAAATTCACTTCCGGATAGTCCGCCGACAGGGAAAATTCCTCGGACGAAGTCGAATCTCCGTACTTCATGTCCGGCATATAAATATCCACCACACCATCCAAAAGACGGATTGTATCCAGGGAGTCATATCCGCCGGTGTTGTACACCAAAGGGATTTTAAGCCCCTGCTTTGCCGCCAGCTTCACCGCAGCTAAAATGTTGGGCACCACATGGGTAGGGGAAACCAGATTAACGTTGTGGCAACCCATAGCCTGGACCTGCAGCATCATCCCGCCAAGCTCCTCGTCGCTGACCTCCCGGCCCTCACCCAGGTGCGCCAGCTCGTAGTTTTGGCAAAAGATACACTTAAGATTGCAATAGGAAAAAAAGATAGTGCCTGAGCCCCCGGTACCCACCAGAGGCGGCTCCTCGCCAAGGTGAGGGCCAACACTGGATACAATGGCCTTATCGGCAGTTTTACAGACACCCAGGATAGGCCGCCCTTCGGATTTTTGGTATCTCATGGCCTTACAATGCCTGGGGCATAACATGCATGGAGACGCCATCTCCTTCGCCCTTTGCAGTTTTTCCTCCCATTGCTTCCCGTTGAGTGAAAGATAGGAAGGAGGGCGGGAGGCAACTGTGAATGATTTCATTGCTAACCTCACCTCCTGCATTACTTGATAAATGCATGTTAAACTCTTCTCTCCGGCTGATCCCGGCAAATTATCCTCCCTTTGATAATATATACAATTAAAGGTAGCGTCAAACAAAAAAACGGGCAGAATATTGTTATGCAAAAAAGCCCGGTGAGAGAGCACTTAATTGCCCTGCTTCCCACGGGGCATGTTGTAGTACTTGGCTATAGTTGGTGATAGGTTAGCCAAATAACAGGCTAGTCATCTTCAATAAAAGCTAAATCCACGGAGAAAATTAACGGGGCGGTGGCTTTAATTATGGCTCTTGATAGGTGTATCAGGAATTAAGGGAAAAACGAAACTTCGGTTTATGATGAGCGGGGCTTGCTAACATTCTAAATTTGCGAACATATTGCATGTCGCAATACAAAATGGTAAAATATAAATACTAAAAGGGGGCGATATGCATGTCTAAAACTACAAGTATTTTTGCTCGTGTTGAGCCAGAAATAAAAGAACGAGCAGAAGCAGTATTAAATAAACTTGGTATACCTATGTCAAATGCTATTAATATTTTTTTAAGGCAGGTTGTTTTGCAAAATGGGTTACCGTTTGAGGTTAAAATCCCGCAGAATAGACCTCTTGCGATTGAAGATTTAACACTCGAGGAGTTTAATAATGAAATTGAAAAAGGCTTTAATGATTTAAAGGCGGGCAGAGTTGTATCCACGGACAAAGTAGCAGAGCGCCTTAAAAAGGAATATGGATATGAGTAATAAAATTATTTATACCGAAAAATCAGAGCAAGATCTTGTAAATATTTACAGGTATATCGCGATTGATTTATTAGTACCGGAAACTGCTAAAAAGCAAGTCGAAAGAATTATGAATGCGATTAAGGGCCTGGATGAATTGCCCTTGCGGTACAAACTATACCAAAATGAACCATGGCACAGTAGGGGTTTGAGAGTTCTTCCCGTGGATAACTATCTTGTATTTTACACAGTAATTGAAGAAGAAAAGACGGTTGCAATAGTAAGAATAATGTATGGTGGGCGTAATATAGAATTACAATTATCAAACACAAAAAATATTGAATAAATGTTGTCAAGCGAAAGGCTGAACGAATAATTTCTAACCGAAAGGGTATATAAAAAAATAGCGAAAGGCTTATTCAATAACCAAATGCCGAAAGAGCAAATGAATAATATCTAAAAAAGAGGGTCGCCATTTTTGGCGGCTTTCGCCGTTTTAACCACTCCACTTTAGGGTGGTTTTTTCATGCCCAATTTTAAGGAGGTGAGGCCCAATATGAAAATACCCATTCTGTCAAAGCTGTTTAAGTCCCGGGCAAGCCCTAAGAACAGGATATCTACAAAAAACACTTCATCCTTTTGAGCGCCCTACACGGCATTATACTGGAGGCAAAAAAAAGCCCCGTGAGAGAGCTTAATTACTTGCTTTCCCCACGGGGCATGTTGTTTGTCTGGCCTCGCTCGGGTAACTAAGTTCAAAGGTTTCTTAATCGTCTACCGGTTCTTACCAGGTGTATTCAACAACTTCGTAAGTATCTTTATTCATGCTGCCGGATTCGTTTCCAGCTAGGTCTCTAACAACAAGGTAGAACTCTATCGTTCCGCCCTGGTGTGCCAGAACCCGCTCCTTAATTGCGGCAGTAATTTCATTGCTGAACGCAATCGTCCAGGTGCCGCACACGTAGTTAACGCTACCGGCATTTACGGTGTCTCCGTCAAGCTCAATTTCAAATTCTGAAATTGACTGAGTCGGGACTCTAAACTCGGGCAACTGAGCCTCTTCGGGGGTGCGTATCCTAAATTGAAACCTCTACGTAGCAAAGGGTACAGGCCAACCAATCAGCCAAACCTTTTTGCGTGTATTTCTGGACATAACCGCAAAGACGACGGAAAAGAAAAAGCATAAAAAGATTTGCAGCGATGAC
>JAAYOY010000218.1 GCA_012520035.1 Bacillota bacterium | reverse complement strand
CATGATTTTTAATTTTAATTATAATGCTGAATCAACGAGGGTGGTACCGCGGGAAAACTCCCGTCCCTTGGGGGCGGGTGTTTTTTATTATATTTTTTTTGAGCAAGGAGCTGACAGCGATGGATGATAAAGAGGTTAAACTTCTCAAAGCCATGGAGCAAAATAACAAAATCAGCACCAGGACCCTGGCTATGATGTTAAACATATCTGAAAAAGAAGTAGAAGAAATGATCAAGGAACTGGAGAAAAAAAAGGTTATCCTGGGATACCTGACGCTAATCGACTGGGAAAAAACCGGCAACAACGGCACCGTTACCGCGATTATCGATGTGCAGGTAACCCCCCAGCGCGATGTGGGTTTCGATGTCATCGCCGAAAGGATTTGCCGTTTTCCGGAAGTAAAAAGCGTTACCTTGATGTCGGGAGTTTACGACCTTTCGGTAATCGTCGAGGGAACATCCATGAAAGAAGTGGCCCTTTTTGTTGCCGAAAAGCTGGCTACCCTGGAAAATGTTCAAAGCACGGCAACGCACTTTGTGTTAAAAAAATATAAGAAAGACGGCATTATCTTTAATGAAGATAAAAAAGATCACAGGCTGGTGGTCAGTCCATGAGCAGGAAATTTGTCAAGAATACTATAAGGGAGCTGCCTTATTCCGGGATCAGAAAATTTTTCGACCTGGCCAGCAGTATGAAGGGAGTTATTTCGCTGGGAGTAGGCGAACCTGATTTTACAACCCCCTGGCATATCTGCGAAGCGAGCATCTATACTCTGAAAAAGGGCTATACCAATTATACTTCCAACTGCGGGCTGGAAGAGCTGCGCAGAAGTATAAGCGCGTACCTCGGGAATAAATACGGCCTTGATTATAATCACGACGGAGAAATTCTCGTAACCGTAGGCGCCAGCGAGGCCATCGATATCGCGCTGCGTTGCGTCCTGGAACCGGGAGATGAAGTAATTATTCCCGAGCCCTGCTTTGTCTCCTACAAGCCATGCACACTCATGGCCGGGGGGACCCCGATAATAATTTCCACCAGGGAAGCGGACTGCTTTAAACTGATGCCGAAAGACCTGGAAAAAGCAATAACGCCGAACACCAAAGTCCTGCTGCTCTCATACCCAAACAACCCTACCGGCGCCATTATGGATAGAGAGGAGCTGCAGGCCATTGCCCGGATGGTAGAAAAATACGATCTGCTGGTAATATCTGACGAAATCTACAGCGAGCTGACTTATAACGGAGAACATACATCCTTCGCCTCTCTGCCGGGGATGAAGGAGCGCACCGTACTGATCAACGGCTTTTCCAAAACATACGCAATGACAGGGTGGCGCATCGGTTTTGCCGCCGCTCCAAAAGAAATTGCCGATGCCATGTTAAAAATACACCAATATACCATCATGTGCGCACCCATCATGGGGCAAATAGCAGCAACCGAAGCTTTAACAAACGGCGCCAGGGAAGTTGAGCGAATGTTAGCCGAGTATGACCGGCGCCGCAATTTAATCTTCAACGGACTGAACGGGATCGGCCTCAGGTGTTTTGAGCCCAGGGGGGCTTTTTACGCTTTCCCCTCTATCAAGGAAACCGGTATGAGTTCACAGGAGTTCTGCGAGACACTGCTGAGAGAAGAAAAGGTAGCAGTAGTTCCGGGGGACGCTTTCGGCGACTGCGGGGAGGGTTATATCCGCTGCTCATACGCCGCCTCCATGGAACAGATCTCTATCGCCCTGGACAGGATGGAAAGGTTTGTAAAACGGCATTTAAAAGGGCAAAAATTGCATCCGCCGCTCGTTAACTCGCTTTAATTGCTGTATCTCAGTATTTAATTCCTGTACCGCAATATTATTGCTGTATGCATATATCTATTTTAATTATTGCTTTAACTTTATGCCAAACTATCTAATGCGTTTTGCTCTGTAGATAAAGCAAATATCTCTTTTATGCTTGCTTATAAGCTCCGGTTCTTGCCGGGGCTTTTTTGCATGTTTTCAACAGAACTGGCAAATAATAAAACCAGCAAAATATTCTTCAAAAGAAAAGGGATTGATTTCCTTAAGACCAAAATGAGCACGCCCCTAACGGAGTAGTAACATCACCACGGGGCAGCTCATAATAAGAAGGAGATGACGCTGGTGAAAAACAGAATCTTTTGGGGGCTGCTGGCCGGAATTATCGGCGGCCTGGCCGGAGTTTTTATTTTATGGGGGTCATGGCTGCTCCCCTCACTCGGTTTGCTGCTGACCAGAGCCGACATTGTGAACGGCGCCTCCGCCCTGCTTATCCTCGGGGTGATCGGAGGTATCATCTACGCCTTAATAGTGGGCGAGAGAAAAATGCGACTGTATAATACTGTTCTATCAGGCTTGCTTCTTGGCGTGCTTTTTTGGTTTCTGGGGGTCCTGATCCTGATCCCCGTCATGCTTGGTTTCCCTCCCCAGCTCGCCAACGCACTCGATCACTGGACACCCCTGCTGGCTTACGTTCTCTACGGCATAATCACCGCCCTGCTCTACAGCAGGTGGGCATTGCACCAGCCGGTGCAGAGAACCTATATTGCCATGGGGCTACTTGTCTTATCGGGTATTTTAGCCCCGGTTATGCTCCGTGCAGCGATCAGCACCGATCCGGAAACGCTCGAACTGCCGGAGGGGTATCGTGCGGAGGTAGTCGCCAAGGGGTTTACCTTTCCCACCACGCTTCTTATTGAT
>JAAYOY010000034.1 GCA_012520035.1 Bacillota bacterium | reverse complement strand
GCGGGACGATCACTGTTCTGGCGACAACTCCCAGTGTTGCTTCCAGCCCGGGACTTTTTTCAATAGTAAAAACCGATACCAGCAAAAACAACAATGTACAGGTTAACGGCAGCAGCATGACTTTTACACCCGGTACGGGCATTGATGGCAAGATGTATGGTTTCCAGCCCGGCAGTATGTACTATTACGAAGATCTTTGCCGGATCAACAATACCTGGGGGGGCAAAATTTATCTCTGGTACTCGCTGGACGGTGAGATGGCCGAGTTATATAATGACGGTGCTTTCTGGCTCAGCTGCGACGCTTCCTTCGGGGAGAAATGGATACCCGCAATCGGGGGAAACGAGGATTACGATATACTTGAACTCGAGACGGATGGCAGCACCGGGCCGATTAACTTTACCTTCTCTATTGCTCCGGGGCAGGAGTTGAAAGAATACAGCGGCAATATTTCTTTTCATGCCAGAAGTGATTATGACATCGTCGACGATAACCCTGGCGGGGACTACCTCGGCGACCGGCCCGATGCTGATCCCGGTGGCGAAGAAGACGAGCTTACACCCGAAAGCCCTGAGCAAGGCCCCGATCCTTCAGAGGATCTCGACCGGGATGAGGAGCTGGTCATTAACCCCGAAAAGCCAAATGTGCCTTCGGAAAACGAAGAAACTCCCGATGATAATCTAATCGTTTTGTGGCCGGAACAACCGGGAACCCCTGCTGAGCCTCCACAAACAGGGGAGTTCCCTCCCATCGGATACTATGGAGCCGGACTGTTGCTGATTCTGGCGGGTTTAGTGCTTGGCAAAAGAAGAAATAAAAAGGCATCTGCTAAATGAGAAGATTATCCTTAATATTAATCGTAACCGGTGTTTTGGTTCTGCTTTACCCGCTGCTCGACAGGGCGTATACCTGGTACTGGCAGCAGAAGATATTTAACGAGTGGGAAGCGGAGCATATGCGGGAAGATACGCATGTGGAGAAAGACACCGTTAAGGAACGGGTTGAAACAGAAGCCGGTCTCGAGGAAAACGAAAATAACATCAACCCGGCGGAAAGCAGTGAGGCAGAGGGCAGTGAAAATGATACAATACTCCGGAATACCCTGGGGATTTTAGAGATAGAAAAAATTAATCTTAAACTCCCTATCCTGGGCGGGACTAGCGAAGCTATTCTCAGAATTGGAGCCGGGCTTCTGGAGGGGACAGCCGGGATTGCTGAAGTGGGGAATACGGTGCTTACTGCCCACAGAAGCCATACCTACGGGCGTTTTTTTAACCGGCTTGACGAGCTGGAGGCTGGCGATCGCATAACAATAAGCACTGAACATGATCAACAATATCACTATGTAGTATACAGGACAATAATTGTCGAAGTGGATGACACTTCTATATTTGAATTTGAAGAGGGTGACAGGATACTTACGCTTTATACCTGTCACCCTCTTTACAGTGTAAATCCGGTAAACCGCCTAATCGTGCAAGCCAGGTTGGAATAGTAACACGGAGGGACACGGGAGAAGGCCCCTTTTCCCTCCCAAGCAGCGATACTGCGTTTTACAATATTGTCCGCAGCACCAATGTTTATGACAGCCAGAGCATCGAACTGGATGAAATAGCCATCATAGTCCCGTTTTTCTCCCGGCAAATGGGAAAATACTATAATAGGACAGGATTCCTGCCTTCTTCTAAAAAGAGATATAAGGACAGACAGGTTACCTGTTCTTTTTTTTATCCCATATAATCCTTTGGGATTATATAAAAATGATCTTTTTAAGTACGAGAGTTGGGACTTAAGCGTAATGAGTTTATTTGTAGAAAAAAATAGAATAGTAATAGCGTTGGGTATGGAACCGGACTGCAGACATAGCTCATCAGGGTAACATGGTTCCGGGCCTGTTGCGGAGCCTGGTGCTGTAACAAATATTAATTTACAGGCGGTGCAAAAAAATGGATCGGGAAAAACGACTGGATAAGTTACATTTGCAGATAACAGAGCTGATAGAAAGATTTAAAAAACTGGGCATCAGGCTGGTAGAGGAAGAGGAAACCCCCAAAAAACCAGGTTTTTCACCGGAACATCTTTCTCAACAGGATGTCGCCAATCAACTGGACGTATTCAAGTTGCTCTCTGAAGAATATGACAGGGGTGCAGATGATTTAATACTGCCAAAGGTCACCGACGGAAATAATGCATATGCCGAAATAGAAAAAATCTGGCACAGCCTTGCTGACCACCTGGTTTATTTAAGCATGTTGGAGGAGCAAAACCGGCGGGTGCAGGCAATTATAAAAAAGTGCAAGGAAATTAGTTTACCGGGCAAGGAATCTCTCGCCGAATTGGATCGTTTCAGGGACAAGCTCACCCATTATGAAACGATCCTTTCCGGAGATCCGGAAAATACGGAAACGGCCAAATTGCGCAATCGACTTGCCACAGGGGTTCACCCGTTAAACGCTCTTTTAAGGCTTGCTGAAGGGCGACCGGATCATGAAGAGGCAGCCGAATTATTTCAGGCAGCAGCCGGCGAATTTGGAATACTTCTTTCCGTGGCAGCAGCAAGGAAGAGTTTACTTTTTCAGCAAGACGAAAGCAGCGACAATGAAGAAAGCGTTCAGTTGCAGGAAGAAGCAGCGGAAGGGGAAACATCTGAGAAAGATACGGAACCGGAAGCTGAAGAAGCTGAAACTGAACAGGAAGCGATTAAACAGGAAGCAGCAGCCGCAGCAGCTGAACAGGAAGAAACAGTGCCCGTGCTAGGGGCAGAGTTGCCGGCGGTGGCAAAAGCTATAGCAGCGACTGAAGCGGAGAAAACAGAAGCAGAAACAGAAGTATCAGAAGCAGTAACAGAGGAGTACATAGCAGCGAAAACAGAACCATCTGTCGGCGACGGCGTCCGGGAGCACCAGAACCCCGGGCCTATTTCCAGTTTTATTGCCGGCGCTAGCCCCAGCCCCGATCCCGACACAGGCCCCAGCCCCGGCTGCAGCAGCAAGCTCTCCGGGCAAATAATTCAACTCATAAAGGAAGGAAAGCTTGGCCCTGCCTACTGGCTTTCCTGTTATTCCGAGCAGCAATACGGAGATGCCCCTTTTCCCTCCAGGCTATTACAAGCTGCCGAACTGGCCGAAATTATCGAAGGTGACGGCGGCCCGGCCGGAACCTGGCTTTCATATATCTATAAAAACCATGATTTTGTAACGTTACTTGAAAAGGAGCCGGTAGAAGAAAGAAAAATATCCCTGGCACTGCTGATGTATGCCTCTTTGCTGAAGCCGGCTTTCATCGCCCCCGGAAGCGGTGCCCTGCAACTGATCGGGCAGCTTAATGACCTCCCCCTGGGACTCAGCGGCTTCAGTGAAATATCCGTAACCCTTGCGGCTCCGCATGACAAAAGCGACAATGTCCGGGAAAAGAAATTCCGGATTCTATCCTATGAAGCACAAAGCTGGCAAAAACGCAATCAGAAGCTCAGCCCCGCATCCCCGCTCGCATCGAAGCTGTGGGAGAAGCTCCTGAAAGAAGAAGGCCTGGCTTACAGGCTGTTAAATCCGGTTAAGTCTAACAATGAAAAGCTCCTGGATGAAGTCCGAGAGCTTGTAGAATACCTGCAGGAAGAGGACAACCTGAAAAAAGAACTGGCAAAAGTCTACTCCGATATTCAGGGGGAGGATTGCACCGATATTTTCCATATTTCCGGTTCCTGGCAGGCGCTGACCCGGCTCAAAGAAGCTGTTAGACTTGCAGGGCGCTGGATAACACTTCACGGAAAGATCGAGAAAAAAAGTGAAACAGAATCTCCCCGTAAAAGCGAACTGCGCCGCCATATGCTGACTGCCAGAGACGAGCTGGAGAAATTGGCCGTAAAATACGGGGATGAGAGCCCGGTTTCTGCAGGAATTTCCATCTGCAGGCGGTCTCTAGATACTCTGGAAAGAATAATCATGACCAAAGAAGAAATTGTAACCGCAAAGGATGATATTGCAGTACTTGAATTGAGCAAAAATCCCCAGCTTGAGCTTGAACCATCCTGGATCCCAAGGGCAGATACTGTGGAGAAGATGGGAAGGGCGCTGCTGGGACTTATGAATAAGGAGGAACTGCTTGAAGAAATGCTGCATTAGATAAGGTTAGGGTTAAGGTTAGAGGTTTAGACAAGATGCAGGAACGGCGGTATCAGCGCTTGCTGCAACAGGCCGGTAACCTTAGCTCTTGTTTTAATAATAACCATAGTGCTGCGCCAGGCGGGTGCCTTTGAGCCTGTGAATGGTGGATGGCAGATAAATGAGGTGATACTCCGGATGCTCTTAAAACCCGGCAACCAGGTCAAGATCATTGACAGAAAAAAGAATACATCAGATGATGCAGTAATAATAACCGCAGTGACCGCAGGTGAAAAGGAATTCTCGCTGGCAATCAAGTCGGTCCTGAGTTTGTATCCCGGTGACGAAATTACTCTGGAAGCCCCTCAGCGGGAGGACGCGCTCTATATTATCCGTGCGACCGTGCTGGAAGTACTGGGCGGCGGCACCTGCATCCTCAAGCAACTGGGCGAGGAACAGCGCTGGCAGCGCAGGAAATCCGAGAGAATTCCCGTAAATTACCGAGCGGAATACATTTTACTGGACAAAATTTGTGTCAATAGTTTTCAGGAAGCCAGGATCCTGAATATTTCTCGCGGCGGAG
>JAAYOY010000217.1 GCA_012520035.1 Bacillota bacterium | reverse complement strand
CAACATTGGTTTGTAGTTTACTGCCTATATCCCGAAATTTGGAAGAAAGCCAAATTAGCAGAAGAAGTCATTGGATATAGCATCTTACGAGAGTCCTATTTATCGGATTTAGAACCAGAGTTCAAAACATTAAGAGAGAGAGCATTACCTGCGACCGAAAAGATTAAGTTTCAAACCTTTTGGGCGATGGCAAGGAAACTCATTAAAGAGGACGATGCTCCCTTGCCTTGCGAATGTGCTATTTAGTCTAAAAATTACTTGAAATTTTAAAAAATCATTTTCTATCATCTGCACGATTTAGAAGTGTATGTCAACCACATTACATAGCAAAAAAAGGGGATGATTGAAATTAATGAACAAACCACTACGAAAGTTGAATACCCGTAAAATGGTGTTTTATAGTATTTTGGGATAGGTATAAAATAAAATTGCGACTTTTCTGCGACGACTTTTAGGGGGAAATGGTTTATAATATATACTGAGGAGCCGTCCAGGAGGACGGCTTTTGGTTTTGGGTGACATGGCCGCCGGCACGAGCCGGAGGGTGAGCGCACCAGGAGGCAGGGGCGGGGCCAGGTGCGAAATATTTTGGCACTTGCAGGAGAATTCCTCCTTTTGCCGAATACTATGAAAAAAGGGGAAAGGAGGGAATTATATGAGAACGAAAAAATTGCTTTATGCTTTTTTGAAGGAAGTTGAAAAATCAAAAGGCAAAGGTTTTACCTTAACTAACCAGGATTTTGGAATTTCAGAAGAAGAATATTATGACATTATTCGGTTAGCACATAGAGAAGGTTTTATTATTAACGTATTTTATGCCGATAATATACCGTATGATTATAGTTTAATTGAGTTAACCATGAAAGGTATAGAGTTTATTGAACAAAACAGTGGTTGGGCGAAATTATATAATGGTTTGAAAGAAATAAGAGATTGGATAAAATAGAGCCTCCGGGCTCTTTTTTATTGCCCGAAATAAAGGAGGTGGCGAGAGTGGCATCATTAGTAATTGATTTTTATAATCCAGTTGCTTTTAGAACAGAAAACTATCGTTATGTTTTCAACCCAGAAGGAATGATTATTAATAGTCTTGCGTTATTGCTTGGTGATTATGAAATAAGCCGGAAACACGCCGCCTTGGTAATACTGAAAGTCCTGTTAAGGGAGAAATTTTTAAAAAGCCTACTTAACGATTCGGAAATACATCCTTTCGACAGAAATGACCCAAGAGTTAAAAAATGGATCAAAGAGGTCATTTCGATAGGAAGATGTCAAAAGTGTGGATCAACTGAAAACCTGGAAGCACATCACATAATCAGATGGGTTGATTACCCTGCCGGAAGAATTGATATAGATAACGGCATGTGCTTATGTGAAGCCTGTCATATTGATGTGCATAGATATGATGACATTGGCTTCATGAGCAAAAGGAGTAGAAACTTATGAAGAAAGTAAAGTTATCTCCTTTGCAAGAAAAATTTTGCCTAGAATACGTTAAAACTGGCTTTGTTGGTCAGGCTTATATTAATGCAGGATATAAAGCTAAAAACAAAATAATAGCCGAGGCAAACGGAAGAAGATTACTCGAAAAAGAATATATAAAAAATCGTATTAAGGAAATCTTGGATGAAATAAAAAGTGATGAAATAGCAACGGCCGAGGAGGTTTTGAAATATCTAACAAAAGGTATAAGAATGCAACTTTATGAAGAAGTTGTTGTAGTAGAAAATACTGGCGATTATCAGAGTGAAGCAAAAATAATTAAAAAGCAAATTTCTATTAAAGATGCTAACAAATGTGCGGAATTACTGGCTAAAAGATTTGGATTATTAAACGAAAACATTAATATTGCTGCCGAAATGGCCGTCAAGATAGTAGATGATAT
>JAAYOY010000216.1 GCA_012520035.1 Bacillota bacterium | reverse complement strand
GGTCAGCAGTTTACATTCAACTGCATGCAGGTGGACAGGTTGGAGCCTTGCCATTATTATCACCAACCAGCGGCCGCCCTGATTATGGCTTGGTAATTAAGCCGCGATTCGGCTGGCAAGGTATTGGTCCCATGCTGGGATCTATGGGCTGGAAAGTAATTCCTATTCCTTTACGGTTGCCTTTGTTGCCCCGTTCTGATCGGAAAATTCCCCCGTGGGTTTTATCAACGACGATTTTGCTGCGATTACAAAAACTGCTTGAAAGCTTGGACCGCAGCTTTGAATTCACAGAGGACGATTTAACTGCTCCCCGGGGGCAGGTTAATTGGACACGCTACGCTACTACAAACATCCCGCGGGCTGGTTTCATGAATGTTCCATGTAGATTCCCAGATTTAAAAGATGACCGGGATCTAAAAGGAGCCATACACTATACCCTGCGCAAGCAGCTTTCCAGCTTGCAGAGCCAA
Organism: Bacillota bacterium; assembly: GCA_012520035.1. Classification (GTDB taxonomy): domain Bacteria; phylum Bacillota; class Dethiobacteria; order DTU022; family UBA8154; genus DUQX01. The sequence goes on along the minus strand of JAAYOY010000216.1, from coordinate 1,248 downwards.
CGGACGGCCGGCGTGATTGTGTTGCAGTTAATAAGTTTGTGTCAGAGTTTGCTGGAAAAAGTAAGGGATGTTCCGACAATAATGCCAACTCAACATACTATAAACCGCTGGCTGCACGGAAACCTCAGCACGGAAATATTCCGCAAAGGCATTCAAGCTGTGGAATGGACTGTAGAGGACCGAGGGCTGGCAGGATTAGGCGATCTGCAAGGATTGCCGTGGGTTCTACCCATGGATCAGTTTTTCGAAGCCTGGGTCGAAACGGTAGTAGGGCAATTGGCAAAGAGAACAGGGGGTATTTTAAAAAGAGGCAGACAGCGGGAGACATTAACACCTTTAAGTTGGAACCCACCATATCTTGGTTCACAGCGCTATTTGCTACCGGACTTGATCTTGGAACGGGAGGGAGAAACAATAATAATCGATGCAAAATATAAGAACCATTGGGAAGAACTCAATCGGGAAAGCTGGGCAGGGTTAGAAAAGGAACTGCGGGAGCAGCACCGGGAAGATCTGTTGCAGGTATTAGCTTACTCAACTGCCTCAGAAAGCAAAAGGGTAGTCTGTTGTCTCGCCTATCCATGCCGTGAGCAAACCTGGAACTCCCTTTTAAAACGGCAACGGCTGTTTCATAAAGCATCGGTGCGTGCCGGAAGCCGTAGAGTAGAACTGATCTTGACAGCGGTACCGATGGGTGTCAATCCGGAAGAAATATGGCCGGAGTTAGGGAGAGCGATAAGTGCGTGAATATGTTGGTGCAGCTACAAGCTCATAAACAAAGGACAGTGCAATATGGTCAGTCCCTAGTGCATCTGGTTCAAGGTGCTTTGCAAGCAAAAGCATATTGATGTGAGATGAAGTTTGTTAAGGGATGGACAATACGATTGAAGAGGAGCTTATGAAATTCATAGACGGTATTTCATTTAAAAAAAGATCAGGTTATGCTCTGTGTTATATAAATGATTTGACCCATGAAATAAAACAATTGCTTCGACAGCAACTATCTTTTATTTGCTACGGACGCTCCTGCTCAGAATCGGGTAAGGAACTATACAATTATTTTAATACCCTGCATGAGTTTCTAGAAAGGTATAAAACTAAAACTCCAAGAATAAAAAAAGGGATGATTGGCGAACTGTTATCGCATCTAATAATTAATGAATATTTTCTCGAATACTACGTGGTGTCGCCGTTTTTTAATAAGGAAGAGAGAAGCATTAAAAAGGGATTTGATGTCGTACTATCATC
>JAAYOY010000033.1 GCA_012520035.1 Bacillota bacterium | reverse complement strand
TAATCCCTGAAGAAACGGTACAAAATGTGATCGGATTCAATATCCTTTATATCATCATCTTCTTATTTTCCTCAATAGCTATTGGTTCGCTGGGGCTGGACTTTATTACTTCTCTTTCTGTGGCAGCCTCCTGCCTGGGAAACGTGGGACCCGCCCTTGGCCACCTGGGGCCTGCCCATACCTATGCCGGCTTGCCTGCCATTGCTAAACTATTTCTCTCCTTCATCATGCTCCTGGGAAGGCTTGAAATTTATACCATACTGGTTCTTTTACTGCCGGAAACCAGAGCCAACAGGTTTTAAATTTGCATAAGCGGCTTGATAATGCATATATGAGTAAGAACTATTGAAACATGAGTAAGTACTATTGAAACATCAACCTTGCCAGGGGATCAAAAATCCATTTGATCAGGTAAACGGGGTTGGGCACATAAAAACCCAGCACCTCTCCATAAGCTATATAGCCTGCCAGCAGGAATATTCCTAAAAATACATAAAAGTCACCCCATTTTTTCTGACGTATCAGAGGCAGTCCCTGAATAATAAATATTAATAAAAAAACAGCAGTTACAGTGAATAATGCCATATTCATCTCCTGCAACAAAATAGACCTGGGCAAGATTGGGGACGGTTCTTGTTCTTGCCTGGGACAATATGGTATATTTTCAGCGAAACAAACAAAAGGCAAGAACAAGAACCGTCCCCGGCCTTGCCCCCTGGACCATCTCAAAATGAAGGCCTTTCCACCAGACCGGTTATGACTATTTTATTTTCTACCATTATCTGCACTTCAAGATCCCGGTATATATCATCCCAGTCAGCTTTAATCCTTTTCCATTCCTTGGGGAACCGGCGATGAATCTCCCTTCCTATGCCAAAGATATCCGCCCCCCACTCCTGCGACTTCCGCAAAGTTCTGCGGATGTGATTCCCGATTACAGCTGCACTATCTTCCTGCATGCGCGAAAATGCTTCGCCTGAACTCAGGCTGCTGTCCGATGTCTGTCAGCATATTTCACTCTTAGCTTTCACTTCCAGCAGAACTCCGGGCGAACCATCCTGAAAAAAGGGGGCTATTTTAGAGCGGGACTCCAACACATTCAGAGTGATATACCCCGCATTGCCCAGAGGGTCTTTGATAATCTCCAGGGAATTTTTTATCTCTCCCTGCATATACAGTAGCCCTTTGGTTTCATCTATGTCCATGAATCCAGCCAGGCGGTCGCCTTTGAAAACCCCGGCACCGGATATCTCAGGGACAAGCAACTTGTCTGGAAGGGTTTTTTCCAACCCTTCCTCCGGCGAGACCTGCCCGCTCGTCTCTGCCTCTCTCGGTGAAATAGGCGCCTCTGTACGCGTGGAAAGCAGCGCTAAAACAGGTTCAATACCTTCATCCAGCATACTCCTTACAAATTTTCTTATATCCACAACAGGAGCGAGGCTGGATATTGTTCCCTCCGGCTGGCTGCTTAGGAAAGGAGCCAGACCCTCCTCTATTTTGGTGTGGCTCCGCAGCACCTTCTTAACGTCATCAGCCGTAACATACATGTAATTGCCGAGCCGTACCTCCCTTTCCCTGATCAACCTGTCCAGGATCTGGTGCAGACCCTGGCGCGCCAGCTTTTCCCCGACAACGATCACCTCATTATGGCCGAAGTAGGCCCTTCTTGCGATGAAAGCATTTTGCTGTTCCAGGGCAGTTGATATAGAAATACCCTGCGTGGTAATAAGATGAAACGGCTCATCATTCCCTCCCCCTTCTCCCCCCACCTGCATCGCCAACCCGCGGGGGTGGTTGATGATCGTGGTGACCTCAAGCTTTTCTTCCTCCGGCAGGTAGTCAATACCGATGACCATGACATAAGCAAGCTCTTCCAGTTCTTCCCTGTCCCAGCAGCCCGCGTTAAAAAAAAGAAAAGGTAAAAAAACAACCAGAAAAATAACCGTGTAATATTTTCGTTTGCATGGGGGATTTTTCATATAATCACCTGTATATCCGGTTTCTGTTTTTTTGAACCGTTACCTTAAGTAAGATTCACTCTTAAATATCCTGACCAAATTTGCACCGCATAATGCTAAATTTTACCGACCGAATTCTTTAAAATAGTGACTCCGAATAAACACAGCGGAATAATCAGCGCGAAAAAAAGAACAAAAGGGGAGAGAATGTTTTTTATAAAATTTTCAAGTTCCATGGAGTTGCCGAATATCGTCAGCGACAGCGCTGCTATTAATGCGGCAAGAGGCCAGAGAAACGTCCGGTAATCGGCAAGCCCGAAAACCTGACGGATTGAGAAAGCGCTGAAATAAATGAATAACGATATTTTAATATATTGCCCGAAAATCCAGATCAGGATCACAACGGCCTCCAAACGCTCTAAAAAACCTCCTGCTTTAATAAGCCTTGCAAAAGATAGCAATGGATAGAGCAACCTGGCAACCTGCCCAGAACCCAGGGCACCTTCTAAGAAAATAGCTCCGGCAATCATGTAAAAAGAGATGATTGCAATTGCATAAATTCCAATTTTAGCGGCCTGCTGAGGGCGAACAAGGTAAGGATAGAGCATCCCCAGCAAAAAAGCCTGTGCTGTCCAGCTAAGAAAAAAAAGGCTCCCCCGCAGAACAGGCATAAAACCCGCATCAAGAACAGGCAAAAGCGATGGAAGCTCAACTTCGCCAATCATAAAAACCATAGTAAACAGAAAAAATACTAAAATGGGGACAACAGCTGCCTCGCTGACCCTGCAGATCACCTCCAGGCCCAGATAAACGGCATAAAGGGAGAACAAAATCATGAGAATATTAAACACCGCCAGCGGCGTCCGAGGCATAAAAGCAGTTACCATAAAATCGGAGAATTCAAGTATTATAGCCGCCGTCGTAGAGATAAAAAAAAGAACGAAACCAAAACCAACCAGTTTGCCCAGGAAACGCCCCAGAACGGCTTCTCCAATCTGCAGCAGGTTTAACCCGGGGTAACGGGAACATAGCAGTACAACCAAGTATACTATGGATAAGCCAAAAACGCCGCTCAGCGCAAAGGAAATCCAGGCATCCCTCCCCGCCAGCTGTGGAACAAAGCCGGGGGGATAAAGTATCGCCGTAGAAATAATGTTTACCGTCAGCAGCGCTGTAGCCTGCCATGAACTGATTTTAATTTTTTCTGTCAGCATTTATAAAATTTCCTCTTATTCTAGAGCTATTTTAGCTATTTTTCAGGTCTCGGTTTAACCGGTTTAAGACCTTCGTCCTGCCTCTTGATGTCCTGAGGTCGCAATATTAAGGGCCTGTATTTATGGCTCCATACAGGCAACCTCAACAGCACGTCTTTCAAGTCATCAAGGTTTAGCGGCGCCAGGGGTGACAAGTAAGGCACACCAAAAGAGCGCAGCGAAACTACATGTGTTAACAGAAATACCGCCATCAACAGCATGCCAAAAAACCCCAGGGTTGCCGCGAATATCAAGACCACAAAGCGAAGCAGGCGCAAGGAGACAGAAAAGTGAAAAGCAGGGATCATAAAGGACATTACTGCTGTTGTTGCCACTACAATTACCATGGCCGGGGAGACAAGGTTTGCCTGGATTGCCGCCTGGCCGAGCACAAGCGCCCCCACAATACTGAGTGCCTGGCCGATCTGCATGGGAAGCCTTAAACCCGCCTCCCTCAGAAATTCAAAAATACCCTCCATGATAAATGCCTCCACAAAAGCCGGGAAAGGGACACCTTCCCGGGCCGCGGAGATCGCCATTAATAAACTTAAAGGAATCATCTCCCGGTGATAGGTGGTTAAGGCAACGTAGAAGGAGGGCAGAAATAGCGTTAATAATAACGCTATAACCCTCGCCGGCCGCAGCGCAAAACCGATCAGCCGCTGGTAAAAGTCGTCACTGGCCTGGATAAACTGCCAGAAAATAGTGGGCACAATCAGGACGTTGGGAGAACCGTCCATCATAATCACTACCCTGCCGGAGATAAGTTGCGCTGCCGCCTTATCCGGGCGCTCGGTAATTTCCACTTGGGGAAACGGCGAAAAAGGATTATCCTCTATTAGCTCTTCAATAACACCGCTTTCCCAAATGCCGTCAACATGAATAACGCGCTCCAAACGCCGGCGCGCCTCTTCTACAAGTTCAGGGTTAACAATGCCCTGCAGGTAAGCCATCACCACACCTGTATTCGTATAAACCCCTCCGCGGATACTTTCTATTTTCAGCGCGGGATGCTTAATTTTGTTTCTTAGCTGAGCAATTTTGGTCTCCAAAACCTCTGAAAAGCCCGTCTGGGGACCGCGGATTGACACTTCCCGCTCACTATCTTCAATATTCTTTTGCGGTACCTGTCTTACCCTGACACTGAGTATTTTATTTACTCCATCAAAGAGAAGCACAGTGTCGCCGGAAAGGACATCTATAGCCGCTTCCCAGAGGTCTTCATGCTCGGTAAGCTGTCCGGTAATGATTAAATTGTCTTTTACAAGTTCATATATCAGTGCAGGATCACTTTTCCCGGTTATTTCCCTTTTCCCACCGCCTACTTCTTCACTTTTCTCTTCATATAACATTAAAGATTTGAAGATAGCCTGATTTTGTGCATGGGAATTAGCCATACCCTGGGCATAAACAGCTATCACCTGGATATCTGTAAAGCCCAGGTTAAAACGGCGAAAAACAATGTCGTTGCTATGGCCGACCAGCTTACCCATAATTTCAGTCTTCTCGGCCAGGCTGAGGGGCACGGCATAATTAGGGTGGTCCGGCTTTTGGGGAAGCTTATTTATCTGTCCGGTATTTTTTCGTGGTCGTCGGCGAAGTCCTTTCCTGAAAGAACTAAACAGATTTTTCATCATAAGAATAATATTTCACAGGTCATAGTTTTTATACTATCGGGGACGGTTCTTGTTCTTGCCTTTGCTTGTCTATCCTTTTAACTTTGAGGAAAATCCTCTTGCGTTGGCGAGGTCTCTTAAAAAGCAGTTCCGGCTTGCGCCGCCCATAATCATATTATATAATTTATGCAAATATATGATATATTCCAGTTTGCGGAGGTTATAAGCAATGGATATAAAGCTTGTTAATTTAAAAGGAACGAAGGATTATCTGCCGGAAGAGCAGTATTTACGCAATAAAATACGCTTTACACTGGAAGAAGTATTCAAATCCTACGGGTTCAAGCCACTGGAAACCCCAATCTTATGTTTTATGGATGTTCTCGCCTCAAAGTACGCGGGCGGGGCAGAGATACTTAAGGAAATATATCATTTAAGCGACCAGGGGCGAAGAGAGCTGGCTCTCCGCTATGACCTAACCGTTCCCTTTGCACGGGTGATCGGCATGAACCCTCATTTGAGATTTCCATTTAAGCGTTATGAAATCGGCAAGGTATTTCGAGACGGGCCCGTAAAAACAGGCCGTATGCGGGAATTTATGCAGTGTGATGTGGATACAGCCGGCGTAAGTAGCATGATGGCGGAAGCGGAATTTATACTGATGGTCCTCGATATTTTTGATAAATTCGGGCTCGATGTCTATGTTTCTTATAACAACCGCAAGCTTTTATCCGGTATCCTTCAAGGTTTGCAGATACCTGATTCCAAAATAAATAACGTAATCCTTTCGCTTGATAAGCTGGAAAAAATCGGCCCCGAAGGGGTAAGACAAGAAATTGAAGCTTTACAGCTGCAAGATGATACGCTCAAGAGAATTTTTGACCTTTATGATAACAAACAAAACGATCTTGATTATTTCAGCGACAATTTTCCCAACAGTCTAGTGGAAGAAGGAATAAGTGAATTAAAAGAATTGAATGAATATCTCCTTGAAGTCGATGTGCTCGATAAAACGCGATTTAATCCTTTCTTAGCCAGAGGGTTGGATATCTATACCGGGACGGTTTTCGAAGTATTCCTTGCCGATGGCAGCATCTCGTCAAGCATAGCCGGTGGGGGAAGATATGATAAGATTATCGGGGGATTTTTGAACGATGGGAAGGAATATCCTGCTGTCGGTATATCCTTCGGTCTCGATGTTATCTATAACGCGCTGAGCATGAAAAAAGAATTCAGGAATAATCGTTCCGAGATAGATTTTTATATTATACCTCTCGGAACCGAGAAAGAATCTTTCCGGCTTGCCGGCCTGTTGCGGCAATGCGGCTGGTCTGTTGATATCGATATGACCGGCAGAAGACTGAAAAAATCGCTGGATTATGCCAATAAAGAAAAGATCCCTTATGTAATTATCTATGGAGAAGATGAGTTGAAGTCCGGCATTATTAAGTTTAAAGATATGGAAAAAGGTGAAGAAAAAACACTTTCAATGCAAGACATACCGCAGGAGTTGAAAAGGATTCTACGGGACGGTTCTTGATTTGCCTGAGCAAGTTCCG
>JAAYOY010000215.1 GCA_012520035.1 Bacillota bacterium | reverse complement strand
TCAAAACGGCGGTCATTATCCCCGGTTCGCTTTTTCGGCCCCTTGGTTCTTCCCCCGCTACGCCGGTATTTAGCTTTTAACTCCCGTTCTTCCAGTAAAAAATCAATATTGTCCGGCTGAAACTCCCCTCCATCGGGACTTAAACATTTTGCCTGCTTTCCCAAAACCATGGCAGCAAGACCCCAGTCTTGGGTGACAACAATATCATTTTTTTGCGCCAGATTTAATATTTTCATGTCGGCTTCCTGGGATGCATTGCCCACGATAACATGATGCTCCGATTCGATGTTGTGGTTAAAACTAGCCACTGTCCAAACAGGAAGGTCATATTTCTGCCCTTTTTCCAGGCAGATCTGCAAAACCATCTTGGGGCAGGCATCCGCATCAACAATAATCTTCAAGGGCGCTCTCCTCTCAATTATAAAGTCCATACCGGCGGCTGAAGTCATGACATTTACAAGAATTACATCTGTTTAATAATTATAGCACATCATTAGAAGGGTAGTGCCATTGGGCGGTTGGCCGCATCGGATGCCGGCTCACAGTTCCTCCGCCATCTTTTTGCTATTTTATTTTAGTTTAATGTATTGACGACCCTATTTAAATAGTGATATATTTGTAACAAAGGGACAAATATGTCACAATGGGAGGTTTTATTATGACAATAAAGAGTGCATCTCCAAAATTTATCAAATATGCGTGGTTTTTTGGCTTTTTTGGTTTTCAAGGTTTTACATATTTTATAACGGGCAACCCGTTATCGCTATTTTGGTTCAGCTTTTTTAGTTTTTTTGCCTATTACTTTATAGCGAAAATGGCTGACGAAATGCAGGATGAGCGTTATTTTGAAAACAGTAAAAACGCAAAATTAAAAACTGCCCCCATCCCTTTAGCCACATTGTTCATTATTGGTTTTTGCTCCGGATTTCCTTTTGTTACAAAAGAACTTATCATTTTAACTTGTGCTTTCGGATGGGCGGTTACGCTAATATCTTATGCTATTCTTTTTTGGTATTATGATAAACATTAAAAGGGGTGAGTTTTATCGAAAAGTTTACTTGTAATTTAAAAAAATATCGCCGCCTTGCAGAGTTGACTCAAGAGGAACTTGCCCAATTAGTTGGAGTTAGGAGGGAAACTATCATTAGGCTGGAAGCAGGAAAGTACAATCCATCACTTAAATTAGCTATTGATATTTCACGAGTTGTAAAGGCACCAATTGAGGAGATTTTTATTTTTGAATAATGTTATTGTTATGAGGATATATAGAGGGGGTTGAACAGTATCGTACTGGAAGGGAAAGTAATAGTCGAAGCAGACAAATATTCTCGGCTAGTATAAGAAGAATATTTGGGTTACAAAATGTGTCTGATAATCAACTTGCTAATGGGGCTATATATTAGGGGCCATGATTTTGTTTAAGGGTTTATTATACCCCCTGGTATTAATGATTGGTGGCGCGCTGGCTTATTTCAGAACAGGAACATGGGATACTTTTATCCCACTATATTTCGTATTATGGGTTCTCTGTGTTTATTTCTACAGATTGCTTATGAAAAACGTTAATTAGCAAACATGGAGCTAAATGCGGGTCGAGTAGGCTAACATAATAAATCTTTGGTGCCGGGGATTTGTATTGCATTAGCACGAGTATGAGTATGAGCTTACGCCAGTTGTAGCGTTTCCCTTGCTGCGCATTATCCATATAATCCAACCATATTGCGAAAATTGTTTTACCAGGCCCAAAAACGGGAAAGCAACAGTGAGACCAGTGACCTTGTCCCTTTCTGGTGTTTTGAAAAGAAAGTTAATAAACTTGAAGATCTTTAAAGCTGTGACATCATTGTCATTTACCCGGTAGGAGATTCGTGCTGCCAGCCGCCCTATCGCCCTCCCCGGTATAACTTGTGTCAGTGCCGAAGTAATCCACCCAAATTTACGATAAAACAAGTTGAACAAAAGGTATGATTTTTGCTGTCTCCATGCTCCGGCATACGGCGCCATATGTTTTGAAGGGAATAAAAATTCCGGTATATCCAAAGGTAGCCTTCGTAAAGTTCCTCTGCCGTCATTCCCTTGGGGTTATACACCACATGCGATGTATTGTACTTGGACAGCTCATCGTCGGTTATCCGCCCTTGCTCCTTCATCCGGCGATAGAGCTTTGTGCCGGGGTATGGGGTGAGAATATGAGAAGTCAGTGTATCAATTTTTTTCTAATTTTTTGATAAAGAAAGCGCGGCATTCTGCAAGGATTTAAGTGCCCGGAAAGAGAATAAAAATTTCAGAGGGACTGTCGTTTATTTTTTTTAAATTAACAAAAGCCCATCATTGTTAAGGAAGAATAAACCGGGAAGGGGCCGAAGCATTGGAGACAAACCATAAATTTTGAGCAAACAGATTGTCCAAAACATTATCGTTTTTACTGTTAGCCAGCGGGATGATGAAGTGTTTTTGTCTGCTCCTGTTTAAATTTACGCAGTCAATATCACATCTGGTGTTCTGATATTTGCTCCTCCCGGCACCATCCTTTAAGATTGCAACAGAGGTGATACCAATGTCTTTTCCCGAGGAAGTAAATAAGATTCTGGAGATGATAAAAAATAAGATAATCCCAGATTCATATCCAGAGGCGCTGGTAAGCAGATTTGATCCTCGTATAGATAATTATGGGTTAAGGGATATTATAATTGAGCTAATGGGATATGTCTTAATAGCGAATGATTGGATAGTTCCATTAAGTTTATGGATAGGTGATCGTAATTGTCTTGAAGTGATGTCAGGTTCTGGGGCATTAGCTTATGCCTTAAGGAAGCAAAATATCAAAATTATACCAACGGATAATTTTTCCGGCGATGATAATTTTCATTATTTTTGGAAAGAAGACAATATGATGTGGGTAGAAGTAGAAAAAATCGATGCTATTAGTGCGGTAAAAAAGTATGGTAGGGAAACAGATATAGTCATCATATCCTGGCCATTTATGAACAACACTGCTACGGAAGTATTAGAAACAATGAGAAGAACCAATCCTGATTGTATTATGATATATATTGGGGAAGGAAGGGGAGGATGCACAGCTAACAGCAGATTTTTTCAATTAGCTAAACCGATAGAAGACGAAGGGTTTGAGAATGCGGTAAAGAAATTTAAGCAATGGAATGGAATTCATGATTACCCAAGACTCTTCTGCTGAAACTGCCGAGCAAAAAGATTAGGCAAAAAGAAGAACCATCCCCAACTTGCCACAGGAAAGAAATAAGCAAGAACAAGAACCGTCCCCAAACTTGCCCAAACTTGCCCAAACTTGCCTAACTTGCATATATGAATTGAAAAAGGGATGAGGAGAGCATGGCCAAGGACTATTATCAGATTTTAGGAGTAAATGAAGATGCCGGCCAGGAGCAAATAAAAGCTGCTTATCGTAAGCTGGCCTTTCAATATCATCCGGACAGGAACAAAGGGGATGCAATGGCGGCAGAAAAAATGAAGGATATAAATGAAGCTTATGCCGTCCTTTCTGATCGGATAAAAAGAAAAGAATACGATACTTTTAAAGATAATTACGGATCTTCTGCTTTCCAGAGATATAAGGAAAGTTATTCAGAAGAAGACATTTTTAGAGGTTCGGATATCAATCAAATTTTTGAGGAAATGTCCAGGATGTTTGGGTTTAGGGATTTTGATGAGATATTTAAGGAATTTTACGGTTCCAGGTATGAAACGTTTGCTTTCCGTAGGCCGGGGTATTGGGGAAGGGGGTTTATCTTTCGTGGTTTCACTCCTAGAGGGGATTATAAAGGACAGCAAGGTAAGTATCAGGGGGATAAAGAGCCGTTTTCCCCAACACAGCCCTTTGCGGGAATTTTAAACAGGTTTTTAAAACACAGACTGGGGAAAGCCTTTGGTGTAACATTTCCGGAAAGAGGCAGAGACCTCTATGATAGAATTATTTTGACCCCGGAACAGGCAGAAAGAGGTGGAAAAGTAGAATATTCATTTCAAAAATGGGGAACTCCCCGGAAAATACTGGTGAAACTGCCTCCAAAAATAAGCGAGGGTCAAAGAATCAGATTGAAAGGGATGGGGGCAGAGGGAAAAGGTGGAGGGGAAGCCGGTGATCTTTACCTTGAAGTTAAAATCCAGGTCTCATTACTGCAAAAAATCAAAAGTGTGTTTAAAATAAATAAGACTCAGTAGGTCTGGATAAACCTTTCGGGACATACCAAATAGAAGGGGAACCCAATAATGATTCCTTCCGTCTAATAGCCGGGGTGTTTTTGCATGCTTCAATTAAAGTTGTTAAGGGCTACCGTTATTATGTTAATAGCTATGACAATCTATATCCCTGCAGCCTGGGCACGTTTAATGGCAGCCAGCCCTGAAACCGTGAAAATAACCGGGAACGAGGTTTATCTGCTCCAACCAGTTACCCTTCAGAAGCGTTAACCGCTTCTAACTTCTTACCGGGAATAATTGCTTTTTTGTTTTTATTGGCCTTTACGCTGGCGGGACTATGGTATTACAGACGTTATTCGCAATAGATACGACTACTGTGACCGGCATTACCGAAAAGGCAAAAACAAATCTTAGATTTCTCTTTAAAGCTCATTATAATTCGAAAGAAGACATGCAGGATGAAAATAAAAACAAATAAGTAGGGGCAGTTGAATAACCCCAAAATTTTATAAATATCAAGACCCCTCTAAGTGAGGAGTAGCGGATTTCAAACGATGGGAAGATACCCAATTACAATTCAAGCAATACTTTGGAATAATGCGATTC
>JAAYOY010000214.1 GCA_012520035.1 Bacillota bacterium | reverse complement strand
TTAATCCTTAACAATTTAACCCTGCCAGATATCCGGTAGAAAAGGCAATTTGCAGGTTAAAACCGCCGGTGTAGGCATTTACGTCGATAATCTCCCCGGCAAAAAAAAGCCCTTTAATAATTCTGGACTGCATAGTGCGGGGATCAATTTCGGCGGTTGAGACTCCCCCTGCGGTTACGATCGCTTCTTCCAAAGGCCTGAAGCCTTTTATTGTTAGAGTAAGATTTTTGAGAAGTTCGGATAAGCTGTGCCTTTCAGCTTTGGAAACCTGATTTACAGTTTTCTCCGGAGGGATCTTCGACAGTTTTACAATGACAGGAATTAATTTTTTGGGCAGCAGGTCACCTAACGAATTGGCAAAATATCTGTTGGCATATTTGCTAAAGTCCCTCTGTATGCGCCGGTCAAGCTGCTCTTCGGCAAGCGCCGGCTTCAAATCTATCAATAGCCTGTACTGATGATCTTCAATATTTTCCAGAAATGAACTTGCAGATAGGATCACGGGGCCGGAAACCCCAAAATGAGTGAAAAGCATCTCGCCGAAATCACTGTAAATTTTTCTTTTGTTTTCATCAAAAATTGTCACCGCAACGTTTTTCAGCGTTAAGCCCTGCGCCTCTTTCACCCATGGTTCCTCCACTTCAAGGGGGACCAGCGCAGGTTTCAAAGGTATTACCGTATGCCCGCACTCCCTTGCGAAACGGTAGCCGTCACCTGTAGAGCCGGTTTGCGGGTAAGACATCCCCCCGGTTGCCAGTATAACGCTCGCACACGAAAGGCTCCTCCCGTCCCGCAGAACGACACTGAAGCCGCCTTTCTCCTTTTGCGTCTCTACTTTATGTACTTCACCCTGAAGAACGTCAACATTATTCTGCCGCAGATATTTTTTTAAAGCCTCGACTACATCGGCAGACCTGTCGGATACCGGAAAGACCCTTCCGCCCCGTTCTACTTTTGTCTGCAGTCCGAGCCCATGGAGCAGCTTTAACAGGTCATGATTGGAAAAAGCGCTAAAAGCGGTATATAAAAATTTGCCGTTTACCGGCACACCGGCAACAAGATCTTCAACATCCGCGGCGTTGTTCGTAACGTTGCACCTGCCCTTTCCGGTAATCAAAATCTTTCTTCCAGGATTCTTGTTTTTCTCTACCAGCAGCACATCCAGACCGCGGGAACCGGCGGTGCCTGCCGCCATCATCCCGGCGGCACCTCCGCCGACAACAATCACTTTTCTTTTAACCGGCAATAATTATACCACCTTCAGCATTAACATATAAAACCTTCCATACACATTATACCATTACTTTCATCCCCATCAAAACGCAAGTTCGTGCAAGTTCGCGCAACGCAAGATCGTGCAAGATCGGGGACGGTTCTTGACTTGCCTGGATTAATATGGTAAAATTGATTGAGTTGAGTTAAATTTCAGAAAAGAATCGGGGTGATCGTAATGCCACGGATTCCTAGGCAGAAGGGAGAGTTTACAACTTATCATATTATTTTAAGGGGCAATGAAAAGAAAGACATTTTTCTTAACTCCCGCGATAAAGAAAGATTTTTAGAGATTTTGGATACCACGAAAAGAAAACATAATTTCCTAATTTACGCCTACTGCCTTATGGATAACCATTTACATTTAATAATTTATGATAATGGCAATGATATTTCTTTAATTATGAAAAGCTTAAATGTAAGTTATGCCATGTATTATAATAAAAAATATAAAAGGGTGGGCCATCTATTTCAAGATCGCTATAAAAGTGAGATAGTAGATAATGACAGTTATTTACTGGAATTAAGTAAATATATACATAACAATCCTGTTAAAGCAGGTATAGTCAAAGATGCTATCGATTATAAATGGAGTAGTTTCAGACAGTATGTAGACGGAGAATTTTGTCATAAGAATAGCCTTTTGTCTATGTCAAAAATATTAGGCATACTATCTAATCAACAATACGTTGCGCAAAAGGAATATTATAAATATGTTACCAATTCAGAAGAAGATCTGAAATTTACTCTAAGAAAAAGCTTTATCACCGCCGAGGATGAAAATGATAATTATTTTTCTTTGATAAATGATGCCAGGGAAAAAGTTAATAATATAGCCCGCAGGAAAAACCTGACAGTAGAAGAGCTAATTAATAATAAGAAAGACCGTAATGATACGATAAAAGAACTCAGAAAAAACACCTCCCTAACATTAAAAGAAATTGGAGAACTTATGGGAGGATTAAGTGAATCCCGGGTGAGTAGAATTTTAAAAGGGTAGGAAATTATTTATGTTATTTGTATTTAAAAAGTAGGAAAATATAGCAAGAACAAGAACCGTCCCTGGGCTTGCGTTTGCTATTGCTAGCAAGAACAAGAACCGTCCCTGGGCTTGCGCGCTGGGCTTGCGCTGGGCTTGCGCGGGGCTTGCGCGGGAAAAAAAGCAAGAACAAGAACCGTCCCCGTTTTTGCTACCAGGTGTGTAATATACAATAGCGTGAAGGTGGAAGTAAGGCGGCGTCCTCCGGCCCCCTCCCTGTTTTTCCCCAGCGCTTGTCCGTGAGCTCATACTCAGGACGCAACAAAAAAGTCCTTCTTACCCTTCCCCAGGGCGGGCAGTTATGACTTGCCAGAAGCCCGCTGCGGGTGCAAATTTCCAGTTCGATATGCAGATCGCATCTCCTGCCGGGGGCTTTTCCAGCAGGAAATATTTCTTCTACAATATCTTCATCGGGACAGTGAGGTCCCGGCCTCAATCCGGATTTGCTGCAGATGCTGACAGGGCCTGTGATACCCAGCGGCACGCTGAAATCATGAGGGGGAACGTCCTTCAAAACCTGAGAAAGAATAGCGTTCATAAATGGTACAGCCTCACCGCTGCCCCCATCAATTCTTCCCAGCGTCTGTATATCGTGGCCCATCCAGAACGACACAACGATATCGGGGGTATAAGCGACCAAATAAGCATCTCGGTTTTCACTGGTTGTCCCCGTTTTTGCCGCAAGCGGCTGCACGATGTTTAAATTCGATGCTGTTCCCCTTTGCACCACATCTTTGAGCATATCCGTAACCAGAAATGCAGTTTGCGGACTGATAACTTGCTCAGCTTGGGAGCTATGTTCATAGAGTACGTGGCCGTTTCTATCCTCAATCCTTTTTACCGCATGCAGGTCTGCCTTTTTCCCTTCGTTGGCCAAAACACAGTAAGCCTGCGCCATATCAAAGACCGTTGTTCCCCAGGTCAGCCCGCCCAGCGATGCCGCCAGGTTGTAATCATCTGGATGTATAGTAGTAATCCCCATCTTCTGCGCATACTCCAGACCTGTTTCCGGTGTCAAACGCGCGAATGCCTTCACCGCCGGGACATTGAGCGACCTCACCAGCGCTTCCCTTACCGTAACCAGCCCCATAAAATCTCCGCCAAAGTTCTCCGGTGTCCAGTCCCCCCAGGCCACGGGGGAATCATCGATAATGGATCCGGGCGTGATCAGCCCCTCCTCCATAGCCGGGGCATATACGGCAATGGGCTTCATGGCCGAGCCCGGCTGTCTGGGGCTCAGGTAACGGAGGCCCTGGTTGCCTTCGCCGTATTCCCTTCCCCCCACCAGGGCCAGAACTTCACCCGTTGCAGGCTCCGCCACTACGACAGCAGCCTGGGGCTGGGGAATCCCGCCCGCATCAAGAGCTTCCTCCGGGTAACCGGTGTAATCTCCATTATCCAGCAGTTGTTTCATTCGTCCCATATCAACCCTGGCGCTCCGGCGGTAAAGGCTCTCATCATTGAGAACCTCCTCGGTATGGGACTGAGCGTCCGGATCCAGGGTGGTATAAATCTTTAAACCCCCGCTGTAAATTGCCTCGTAAGCATCTGCCCTGCTGTCAAACCCCGGTAGCCCGGTTAGTATTTTGATCAGTTCGTTATGCAAAACATAATCCATAAAATAGGGGAAAGGATACTCTCTGTCGGGGAGGCCGGCCAGCGTTATCCGCTCTTCTCTGGCCTCTTTCAGCTGGTCTTCACTGATATAACCCTGCTCGAACATCTTTTCCAACACCAAAGACTGTCTCTGCAAAGCAGCTTCAAAATTATTATAGGGTGAATAATAATTTGGAGAACGGGGAATTCCCGCCAGCAGAGCCGCCTCACCGCATGTAAGCTCCGCTGCACTTTTATCGAAATATATCCGCGCCGCGGCCTCTACACCGTAAGCTCCATGAGCAAAATAAATCTGGTTTAAATACATCTCCAATATCTCATTCTTTGTATACTGCCGCTCCATTTTAATCGCCAGCCACGCCTCTTTTAATTTTCTGGCATAGGTCTTCTCCTGGGAAAGGAGAGTGTTCTTTACCAGCTGCTGCGTAATGGTGCTGCCCCCCTGCCCGGTCCAGTCTCCCTGGCGCAGGTTGGTAATAAAAGCCCGCCCTAATCCCATCAGGTCCAAACCCCGATGTTTATAAAACCTTTCGTCCTCTATCGCAATAAAAGCCTTTTGAATATGCGGAGAAATCTGATCCAAGGGTTTTTCAATTCGGTTTTCCAGGCCGTAAAAAACCGCGATCTCATTGTCAAAACGGTCATAGATACGCGACGCTGCAGGGGTCAGCGTTTTTAATGTGCGCAGGTCCGGCGCGTCATTAACAAAAGAGTAGACGACGGTAAAGGTCCCTGCCCCGATCACGCCAAATGCTACTATTGCCAACAAAAGAAGGGCTCTATACAGCTTGTTGACAAGCTCTTTACTGCTCTTTCTTTTTCTTCCTCCTTTGTTTGGTGTTTTGGAGAACCTGGCGTTGGGAAACATGGCGTTCATAAAATACTCCCCCTTTTACTGGATTAACCCGGGTCCGGCCTGCCCAAATATCCGGAATGCCGGCATGTCGTAAGTGCCCCCACCGGTGCGAAGAATTTAAGTCCGGCTTAAATATCCGGAATACTGATTGTTGCCTAACGGAAAGAGGTTTGTTTCACTTTAAGCATATTTTTTTTTAACCCGCAGTTCAAGTAGAAAAATCAGGCAGAAATTATTCCGCATACCGGAGAACAAGTCAGATTTTCACTCGCTGATTATCCCTTGCCTGAGCATCTCTTGCCTGCTCATCCAGGGAACTCTCATTATATGGGCATTATATGGCATTCCTTTTCCAACCGGTTAAAACCTCCGGCACGCTCCACACCCCCGTACGCTCCCGCAAAAGGATACTTCTTCTTACGTGTTTACGTAACTTATTCAACAAAATTCGGCAGCGCCGTCAGGAAGGAGGGAAACCCCGCCGCCCATTTTATCCATTTATTTCGCATATTTAACAAAAAACCGCTAAAAAACAAGCTAAAAATAAAAAGGACAAATTTTACACCTTTCCTGAAAACCTGGCACAAACCTTGCAATAGATATAGTTGAACATCAAAAAACAATATAAAGAAAGGGGGCTTTTAAAATGCCTAACCGCTGCCCATTCTGGAAGGATTATGATTCAATAGGAGGTTCTATTTCGTACTGTGATCTTGCAGCCTTCAACAAGCCTGTAAATCCGGCTTTCTTAGCACAGATCGGCTGCACCCCGGAAAAAAGAAAAGAATGCCTTGGAACAATGGAACTGAATATCGGTACAGGAGCAGTACCTGAGCCACCGGCACCCCCGGTAGTCTGCGATCCGCCACCTATTGTAGCTAAAAATGCCGTTGGTCTCGCAGAAAAAAAAGCAGCCACCAATTCACCGGCACTTCAGCTACTTGCACTATTAGCCGGAGCATACATCGCCATGGGGGCGGTGCTTTCCACAGTGGTAACCAACGATCTTGCCGCCTACATCGGCGACGGCCTTTCCCGCCTTGTAGGAGGGGCAACCTTCTCACTCGGCCTTGTTCTTGTCATCATGGGGGGCGCAGAGCTTTTTACAGGCAATAATCTTATGGTTACGGGACTTTTAGATAAGAAAGTAACACTTAAACAGGTTCTTAATAACTGGGGTTGGGTTTACCTTTTCAATTTTATCGGCTCTATTCTCATCGCAATCCTTTTTCTTTACTCAGGTATCTGGAAAGCCAACGACTGCTCCATAGCTATTAAAGCAATTAACACGGCCAGCGCCAAGGCATCACTTCCCTGGGGAGAAGCTTTCGTTCGCGGCATCTTCTGCAACTGGCTCGTCTGCATGGCTGTTTGGCTCTCACTGGCCGGAAAGGATGCCATCAGTAAAATACTTGGCATCATGTTACCTGTCACAGCTTTTGTGGCTATCGGACTTGAGCACTCCATCGCAAATATGTATTTTATCCCGATGGGCATTTTCCTTAAAAACCAGGCAGTTCTTCAACCGCTCCTTGCATCGGGTGTCAGCCAAAGCCTCAACTGGTCGGGTTTTATTTTGAATAATTTAATCCCTGTCACAATCGGCAACATGGTCGGAGGTATCCTTTTCGTAGCAATTATCTACTGGAACGCTTATCTCCGCCCCTCAATCCAGAAGCTGGCGGGGACGGCTGATACGAAGTAAGAAGTAATACGAATAAAAAGAAAGGAGTAAAGAAAATGGAAAAGATGGTCAAGTGCCATTATTGGAAGGAATACCAGGGCCTGAACGGTTGGACCATGTTTTGCAGCGCCGGTGCTTTTTCCAAAGAGTTTAGCAAGGATTATGCGGAAGGCCTTGGTTGCACCGAAGAGCAAAGGGCTATCTGCAAAAAGATAATGGAAACAAATGTGGGTTACAGTGCATTACCGGAGATCATTGACGATACCGACAGCAATCAAGAGCAGAAAGACATTCCCATTGAAAAGGAATTCGCTCCTACATTAAAGCACAAAAATTCAGACTAAACTTTATGACGTTTCAAGGCATACAAATTAGCAAGATACGCAGTTATTTTCAGCCCCGGACCAATTCCTGGCGGGGCTGATTTTTTCTTTTCTTTTATTTTCTTTAAAAAGTTATATATTCAAAGTATTACAAAGAGGAATTTTGTCGATTGTTAAAGAAATACAAGTTACAGGGTAGAGTTGCACAACCCCGGGACACTTATCAAACTCCCCTTTCAGCAGGATGCTTGAAATTGCTTTGCCCGGGAATTAAGGGTAATTAATAGTATTTAATTGAAAACTTCCTAATTGAAACTTCCTTTAAAAGGTGAGAAATATGCATATAAGTAAGTTCGTCACCCCGGAAATAATTTTCGGGAAAGGCTCTCTCAACCAAATAGGCGAATGTTGTCTCCGGCTGGGCGCTTCCCGCGTTTTCCTCGTTGCCGACAAGGGAGTAATCCAGTACGGGTGGATAGAAAAGGCTCTCCCTTTTATTAAAAATATCGGCCTGGAATACCAAATCTGGTCCGATTTCTCCGCAAACCCCAGGGACTTTGAAGTAGAAGAAGGAGCTTTACTGTACCTGGACACAGGTTGTGACGCAGTCCTGGCTATTGGCGGGGGGAGCGCCATTGATGCGGCCAAGGCGGTGGCCACCCTGACGACAAATAAAGGTAAAATTCAGGATTATGAGGGCATTGATCTTATCCACAGCCCTCTTCCGCCGCTAATCGTTGTACCTTCAACCGCAGGGTCCGGTTCGGAGGTTTCCCAATTCTCGATTATTGCCGACAGCAAGCGAAAAATAAAGATGACCATCATCTCTAAATCGCTTGTTCCGGATATCGCCATATCCGATCCGCTGATACTCTCTACCGTCAACAGCAAACTAACCAGGCACACCGGTATGGAAGCCTTAAGCCACGCTATCGAGGCATTCGTTTCCCTGGCGGCCACCGACCTGACAAATGTTCACGCTTTGCATGCCATTAAACTGATCTCCTCCAACCTGAGGGCTTCGGTTGCCAGCCAGGTCAACGAAGAAGCAAAGGTAGCCATGGCTCAGGCCAGCCTTCAAGCGGGCCTGGCCTTCTCCAATGCAATTCTTGGCCTGGTACACGCCATGACCCACCAGGTTGGAGGATTGCTGGACCTGCCTATCGGCGAGATCAGTTCCATCCTGCTGCCTTATGTAATGCGCTTTAACCTTATCTCCTCCATGGATAAATATGTTGAAATAGCCAGGGCCATGGGAGCAAAGGTAGAAAATCTGACCACGCGCGAAGCTGCCGAAAAAGCAATTGAAATGGTGCAAACGCTTGCCGCAGATGTCAAAATTCCATCGGGTCTATCGGAACTCGGTTTGCCTGAAGAGCTGATTCCCGAGCTCAGTCAAAATGCAATTAAGGATGCCTGTTTCATTACCAATCCCCGAGACGCTGATGTTGAAGATATAAATGAAATATTCTATTCAGCTCTCTAAATAAATTTCAGCATTTTTAAGGGGGAGATACCAATGGTTATCAATAATAAAAATATGCTCATTGAAAAACTCACAGGAATACACAGCTCCAAAAAGTCTTATTATGTTGAATTAAAGAAGAAAGTGAGCGAGCTATCAAAAAGAAATATTCAACTGGAGATCATTAATCAACTGGCTAAAAATATGGGCATAAACATGTCTTATCAGGAGATAATCGAAAACATTATGCCCAAATTGCAAACGCTGGTTTATTTCAATATTCTCAGCCTTTATGTAGTTATGAAGGGCGATCTTATCAAGCGCATAGTATTCTTTACAGGAAACAGCCATAAGATTTCCGAATCCTACTTACAGTTCAGCCAGCTGGAGAAGTCTTCTAAAAACGACAGCGAAACAGATGCAGCCCTCTGGTACGTGCTCCACGAAAAAAAACCGCTCTTACATAACAACCTCTCTTCAAAGGGCTGCTCCTTTCCAGAGGATATAAAGTTTATTAAGCAGGGGATCACTTCGAAAATTCTTATTCCCCTGCTGGTAAATGAAGAAGTCATCGGCGTATTGGAAGCGGCAAGCAGAAAGCCATTCAGCGAGAACGACCAGCTTTTTTTGCAGCAGGTGGCCGATCAACTCGCCGTCTGCCTGGAAAACGTCCGCCTGTATAACGAAGTCTGGCAACATAAACAGGAGTGGGAGATTACTTTTTCAGCGGTAACGGACCTATTGCTCTTTATTAATCTTAATTACGAAATACAAAGGGTTAACAAGGCTGCGATAGACTTTTTTACCTTGAAGGAAAAGGAAATACTCGGGAAAAAATGCTACCATCTCTTATATGGCCGCGAATCCAAATGTAATCCCTGCCTGGCCGATCAAGTCTTAAGGAGTAAAAAGACTGCCTACCTTCAAAACCGGACCCGCTATAACCGGGTGCTCGATATCTTTGCCTATCCCGCTTATATGGAAAACGAAGAACCCTATGGAGTAACGTACTATGCAAAAGATGTTACAAGTATTGTAGACTCGATTAAATTTGTTTCCCTGGGAGAGATGTCCGCAGGGGTGGCGCACGAACTCAACAGCCCTCTAACAGCCATCGTGGGCGATTCCCAGTTGCTGCTCAGGGAGACCCCTCCCGATAGCCCGCATTACCAGCTGATTAAAGATATCCAGCTCTGCGGGGTACGCTGCCAGAGAATCATCCAAAACCTTTTAACCTTTTCCCGCCAGGATGAATTAACTTTTGAGGAAATAAATTTGAACCAGGTGGTGGAAAAAGCTCTCAACCTGGCTGCTTACCAGATAGAAAAAAGTAAAATCAATCTCGTGAAGAACCTTGACGAGTCGCCTTTAATGATCCTGGGCAATGCACAGGGGCTGGAACAGATCATTATCAACCTGCTGCTTAATGCCAAAGATGCCATAGAACAAAAACAACTGATAGACGGTGAGCAGGAAAAAGGGGAAATAATCATTAGCACCAGAATAAAGCCGGATAAATTTGTGGCGGTAGATATCGCCGATAACGGCTGCGGAATTGACCAGAAAAAAATCTCACAAATTTTTAACCCCTTTTACACCTCAAAAAAAGTCGGCAAAGGAACCGGCCTGGGGCTTTCGGTAAGCCTGGGCACTGCCCAATCCCACGGAGGATTCATCGATGTGGAGAGCGTTCCCGGCAAGGGGAGTATTTTCAGTTTAATTCTTCCGATCAAGAAATATAACCCCGATAAAGAGAGTGAAAATCCCGGTGAAAAAGATTAAGTAGCCTTAAGAATTTCAAAAAACTACAAGATTTGCTCATAATACAACAAAAAAGCATAGAAAACGTCTCCGGAGGTAGGTGTTCATGCTGACAAAAGCACGCTTTTTAATCGTTGACGACGAACAGGAGGTCTGTAACTTTTTTTCCTACCTGCTAAAAAACAAGGGCTATGAAGTGGAAACGGCAAATACGGGGAAAGAAGCCCTGGCAAAAATTGACTCGTTACAATTCAATGCTGCCCTGGTAGATCTCAAGCTGCCTGACAACGACGGGCTGAGTATACTAAAAATAATCAAAGAAAAGCAGCCAAAATGTGAGGTAATCATTATTACAGGCTACTCTACCGTAAAGTCGGCAGTAGAGGCTATTCAGCTGGGGGCGTTTGATTACGTAGAAAAACCCTTTGTCGATATTGAAGAGATGGAAAATCTGCTGGAGAAAGCGTTAAATGTTAGAGCCAACCTGGAGTATATCAAAAGGTATCAAGAGGAATATGGTTTTGTTGTCGGTCAAAATCTAAAGATGCTAAACCTGATAGCGGCAGCGGAAAAAATAGCTAAAAAAAATATTACTGTTTTAATTCATGGGGAAACCGGAACGGGGAAAGAAGTGCTCGCCAGATATATTCATTCCGTCAGCCATCGCAGCGATCGCCCTTTTATGGCCTTTAACTGCGGGGCTTTTACCGAAAACCTGCTGGAAAGTGAACTGTTCGGTCACGAAAAAGGGGCCTTTACGGGAGCCTCCGTCAGGAAAAAAGGTATCTTCGAACTTGCCCACAGGGGAACCCTCTTTCTGGACGAAATAGATTCGGCAAGCCCGGCAATTCAGGTGAAACTGCTGCGCATCCTGGAAACGGGTGAATTTTTAAGAGTAGGCGGGGAAGAGCTCTGCAAAGCCGATGTAAGAGTAATCGCAGCCACAAATGCCAACTTACAGGCAAAGGTTAACGATAATCAATTCAGGGAAGATCTATTTTACCGCCTCGACGTGGCCTCATTATATATCCCGCCCTTACGCGAACGGGCGGAAGACATTCCACTTTTTATCAACTTTTTTCTTGAAAAGGAAATGAAGGATAAAAAAACCCAGCCCAAAAGGATAAACGCTGAGGCTTTGGAATTAATGAAGAATTATCCCTGGCCGGGAAACATCAGAGAGTTAGCAAATACGGTAGCTCAGGCAACCCTGCTCTGCAACGGGCCGATCATTACTCCGGCAGATCTTCCAACTAAAATACAGCAGAAATCCAGGGGAGAAGGTCCCGGGACCGCCGCCATCCCGGAAAATACACGGGAAGCCCTGCCCGATAATAATCAAGACCGGGACAAAGACAAGGATAAGGAAGGCCAAGAAGCAGCCGGTTATTCAAAGCTATTCCTTGCCCATCCGCAAAGGGAGAAGCTCTCTGAACTGCTGGAGGAATTTGATAAGACCCTGCTGGACAATTTGGAGATCAAAAATGGAATCAATTTAAATTTACTGCAGGAAGATCTCAAATGCTGGACTGATAACACCATCAAAAGAATTATCGGCAACGCCCTGGATTTAACGTTTGGCAGCCAGGTGAAAGCCGCCGCTCTTTTAGGAATCACCCCCAGAGCACTGCGTTACTATTTAAAAGAAAAGAATTAACCGCTGCTAGCCAAAATTAAAGACAGTGCCTGCAGGATTATGGGCGAAACGATCACCAAAAGCCTGAAATAGCATCAAGCTACCCTTGGGGCCCGTACAGTGGCAGGGTGCAACCTGTTGAAGGTCAAATTCTCTCAGCGCTTCAATAGTATATTCCAGCCGCTCATTAGAGGCATTCATCAAGTGAGTCCCCCCGATACAGGCATATATTTGTTTTTTTCCGGTAAGATCGCAGACATAACGCAGTGTATTGATTAAACCTGAGTGGGCACAGCCGAGAAGGACAATGGTTCCTGCAGTGCTCTCAACAATAACCGCCTGGTCATCAGCAAGCAAATCCGGCGCAAAACTACCGTCGGGTTTTTTATAATACAGATCGGTCGCTGTATTTTCCTCACGGCTCTCTCTCCGCGGAATTTCGCCCGTAAGAATGATCTCTTCACCAAGTTTTACCGAACCTCTGGATAGGGAAAATCTTGCACCGAGGTGCTCAAGTTCTTCCTTTGGCCAGGGAATACCGATTCTTCTTGGCTCTTCGTCTTTAAGCAGGTGGTATTTATCGGCAAAAACATCGGGATGCGCGTAAATAGAAAGGGAACCAACCTGTTCCAAAAGATACTTCAGGCCACCTGTATGATCATAGTGCCCGTGACTTAATACCAGCCCGTCCAATCCCCCGAGATCCACATTCAATCTGCGGGCATTATGTAGCAAGCTCAGGCCTCCGCCGGTATCAAATAGAATCCTTTTGCCGCCTGCTTCCAGCAACATGCTCATTCCGTGTTCCCCCATTACCCCGCGGCTGGGTGCAGGAGCACTGTTTTCACAAAGCGTTGTTACTTTAACATTTGATAACATTATTCTTACCTCCCTGGAATAATTTCTTCACCGGCAGCTGTAATTGCAGCACCCACAGATGGAAGTTCCCCGGGCAAATCACATCGGAAAGTCACCTTCAAGAAAAGTATGCTGAAGGGTTCAGCCTGCTTGTTTGCGGGTTATCCGGCTCTTCTACTATCTGAACTATTCAACAGGGAGAAAACCATTTCCTTTTCTAAACAGATAAAAAAGCAGAAATTTGAATTTCTAAAATCCCGGGCGCTATTCTTTGCCTAAAGGAGAATCCGGTGAAGGGGCGCCAAAATTTTGCTGCGGCAGCTGCTGCGATTGCTGTTGTTGTTGCGGCTGTTGATGATATTGTTGCTGCTGTTGCTGTTGTTGAAGTTGCCGGTGTTGCTGGAACTGATACTGTTGCGGTTGTTGTTGAGACTGCAATTGCTGTTGCCGGGGCTGTAACTGTTGCTGTTGCTGATTTACCTCCAACCGCTTTCCGGTAATTTTTTTTGGAAAGCGAACCAGGACAAGGCCGTTTTTTGCATCGGCCACCGCCCGCTCAGTATCTATTCCGCGAGGAAGTACAAGAATACGCGAGTATTTATCCGGGCGCTCACGATTCACATATTTCAGCTGCCCAGTTTCCATTAACCCCATATCAACCGGCCCTTCCAGGTGAAGAGTA
>JAAYOY010000032.1 GCA_012520035.1 Bacillota bacterium | reverse complement strand
TCAGCTTTCCGTCAGCAAGAAATAGTACTCTTTTTCACCATTCTTATCTTTCAATAGTTTACTCGTTACCTTTTTCTGATCTTGCATGTATTTTAAATGCGCCAGCGTCTCCGCCAGGGCCATCCACTTTAGCTCCGTGGTAAATTCTTCCCAGGGCAGCGGTATGTGCCAGCTCACCCCGGAGGCAATCTCATAGGCGGTTTTTCCGCTTTTCACGTTTGATTCGAGGACAGCCGCAATCTCATGTTCTCTGTGAAAATGATGATTCTTCAACTCGGATACCCGACCGCGGTGTTCCTGAAAGGTCCTGCGGTGTCCGGGTAGAACAAGCTCAACCTCTAGAGCATTTACTTTCTCAAGGCTCTCGAAAAATTCGTTCAGAGGATTGCGGTTTTCTTCCCCCGGCCAGAGGAAGATTGCCGGGGTAATCGTCTCTAAAATATGGTCTCCGGAGAAAAGTAACTTTTTTCCCGGTTCGTAGAGGCAGAGATGCCCGCTGGAATGTCCGGGCGTTGCCAGGCATTTGAGTGAGTATTCTCCTACATTTATACTTTCACCATCGCCAACAATTTGCAAGCGGCCTTCCCGGGATGATGATTTGCCTCTATAGACTTCTACTGCATTTTTCATTTCTTCCAGGGGAAGTATTTTTAAAAAATCCGGTGTCTTCCGAATAAATTTATCCAGCTCTTCCCTGGGGAAACCGTTTTTTTCGCCATGCCTAAAGCCTTCAGCCCACCTGTCGTGAACACCCCAAAAGGCCGCCTCCGGAGCGTTAATGTAAATGGTGGAGCTATTTGAAGCCAGTTCAGGGGCAAGGCCAAAGTGATCCTCATGAAGGTGAGTAATAAAAAAATCTGTTTTTTCCAGGTTTGCATCCAGCTCCCGGAGAGCATCGATTAATGCTTTTCTGCACTCCTGCTTATCTATCCCCGAATCTATAATGAGGTTGCGCTCTTTACCCTTGAGCAGATAGGCGTTCACCGACTGCAGCGATAAATCGGGCAAAGGCAGCTCAATTCTAAATATCCCGGGTAAAACTTTTTCGATCATAACTTCCACCTTGCTGTAATTCTGTAATTTACTGTCCCGTCAGGGGTTATTGTCACCGCTCTTTAGATTTCCACAACAGCGTCATTTTGCCTGCTAAATAGGAGCGCTTAAAATTACTATCCCTACAGACCTTAACAGACGATAATCTCTTCCGGGTGAAGGTTCAGCTTTTCAAGGCCCTGTGCTGTAACCAGAACAGTGTTCTCTACTCCGGCCACCCCGATACCGGGGAGCAATATCTTGGGTTCCAGGGCAAAAACCATCCCTTCCTCCAGGGGATATTGATGCCTGGAAGTCAAAACCGGCAGCTCATCCAGCTCCAGTCCGACTCCATGGCCGATAAATGCGGCCTTATCCGTCCCCAATCCCATGAAGTATTCCCCGTAACCGAGTTCTTCAGCCATCTTAAGGGCAAATTCATATAGCTCCGAACATAATACGCCGGGCTTTCCAATTTTTACAATTTCGTTCTGGATATCGAGCGCCGCCCGGTGGGCTTTTTCCAGGGTAGCGGAAGGCTTGCCCAGGCAAAATACACGGGTACAGTCCACATTGTACCCGTTAATGATCGTCAGGTAATCCAGCAATACCGGGTCGTTCCTGTTAATTATTTTCCATCCCGCGCTCTGGGGATAAGCCGGGGAAAGCCCCTGCCCACCGGTGGGACTATCAAAAAAGGAAGGACAGGTGGTATTATCTCCGCCGGACATAATATGGCCGAAAAAACACTCCTGATTAAACTGCCGTATACGCATCCCGCCCTGGTGCCCGTTACTGCGCAGAAAATGCTCCACTTCTGCTGCAAATTCAATTTCCCTTTTCCCCTCTTTTAAAAAACGGGGAGCCGCCTCAAACATCCTATCGCTGAGCCCTGCCGCTTTTTTAATTATCTCGAGCTCATACGGACTTTTTATCATCCTAATTTCTTTTATCTCCGTAGAAAGATCGACAATCTCCACCCCGGGAAATAGCTCCCGGTAGCGGAAGTAAAGCGCGGCGGGCAGAACGTCCAGCTCCATCCCTATCCTTTTTGCATCCGGAGCGACTTCACCTAGCCAGAAAGGAAGTTCCCGAAATTTTTCTTGCAGCCTGATATTATTCAGGGGCGATTCCGAAAGGGCCCTTGAATAACTTTTTTTTACAAGATAGCAGGGTTCACTACCGGCGTCAGCAGCCACAATTAAGTGCCCGCTCTGACAACTTCCTGTAAAATAAAAAAGATCAACATTCTGAGCGATAACCGCCGCATCAATTTCTTTTTCCTTTAGCTTTGATTGCAGCTGTCCGATTCTCTTATATATTTCCCCTTTTGGGAAACTGCCCGGTATGCTTTGCACAACACCACCCCCGTTCATAGTTGAGGATAAAATGCCGGCGGGACTTCGCTGACAAGGATTAATCTTTAAAGAAGACTGTTTTTTAAAATTTACACGCCGGCACCCCGCCTGTTTAATCTCCTCATTACTCCATTCGCGCAGACCCCCGCTATTTCCTGCAAGCCGCCATATTAGAACCTGTGATCTTCATCTAATCCGGCAAAAAGTCGCTCTTACTTGCTCCAATTAAAGGAAAAAGGTAAATAGTAAACAATTGTAAACATTTTCCGTTTTCAAGAAGAGAATGTTTAAAGGTATATTTGCAAAAGCTATATAGAGATTTTATTAAAGAAAGAATACCAACAGGGACCGGAAAGGTAGGATGTCTCTTTGAAGGACATAAAAAACAATGCTAATAATTTACCCAGAGTAGCCTACTTTTGCATGGAATACTGCTTGCATGAAAAGCTACCCATTTATGCAGGAGGGCTGGGAGTGCTGGCCGGAGATTACCTCAAAGCGGCTCATGATCTTAATCTGCCTGTAACCGGTATAGGAATTCTTTGGAGACAGGACTATACCGAACAATACATCGATGCTGAGGGAAATCCATACGACATTTATCCCAGCTATAACTATGAATTCTTGAACGACACGGGAGTTACAGTTACAGTAACCGTAGGCGGAGATGAGGTTGAGTTAAAGATCTGGCATACCGATCACTTTGGCAACGCCCCCCTTTACCTGCTTGATGCCGGAAAGCCAGGTAAAAAGCACGGTAATTTTACAGCAAGGCTGTACTCCGGAGGAAGCACTGACAGAATTACCCAGGAAATAATTCTGGGTATCGGGGGTATCAGAGCACTGCGGGCATTGAATATTGATGTTGACCTCTACCATTTTAATGAAGGACACGCTTTTTTGGCAGGTTTGGAGTTAATCAGGGAGAAGATGGAACAGATGAACTGTTCCTTTGAAGAAGCCTGGGAGATGACTCGCCGCCAGGTGGTTTTTACCACACATACCCCTGTAGAAGCGGGTAATGAGAAGCATAATTACGACCTGCTCTTCAATCTGGGAGCGAATAATACCTTAAGTTACGAACAACTGGTCAAATTAGGCGGCGACCCATTCAATATGACCGCGGCAGCCCTGCGTATATCCTTTATCAGCAACGGTGTATCTAAAATGCATGGCCAAACGGCAAAAAAAATGTGGAAGGATATTGATAACAGGTCCCCCATTATTTCCATAACCAACGGCGTTCATATAAACACCTGGCAGGCGCCGGAGATAAAAGAAGCCTATAATCAAGAAAATGGACTCTGGGAAGCTCATATGAAGCTAAAAAAAGAATTAATCGATTTTGTTTATCAGAGAACGGGGGCGCGGATGAACCCGGAAGCCCTGCTGGTGGGCTTCGCCCGGCGGGCGGCAGCTTACAAGAGGTCAGATCTTATTTTCCGGAACACTGCGGTAATCGCACCGTTAATCGAAGAAGGGAAACTGCAGCTGTTGTTCTCCGGAAAGGCACATCCCGATGATGATATCGGCAAGAGCATAATTAAAGAACTGGTCCAGATGGACCGGTATTTTAAAGATAGTGTGGTCTTCCTGGAAAACTATAATATGAAAATAGCACGTCTGATCGTCCGGGGTTGTGATATATGGCTCAATAATCCCTGCCGCCCCCTTGAAGCAAGCGGTACCTCCGGGATGAAAGCGGCTTTAAACGGCGCTCTCAATTTGAGCGTCCTGGACGGCTGGGTAGGTGAAGGTGTTAAACACGGCATTTGCGGCTGGCTGCTGGATGAATACCCCCACATATCCCTTGAACATGCTGATGAGGACGAACGGGATCTCACAGCACTTTACCATATCCTGCTCAATGAAGCGATACCTACTTACTATCAGAACCGCCCGAAATGGATAGAAATGATGCGTGCCAGTATAAAGATGTCCAGCGAAAACTTCTCCTCCAATAGAATGATCAAGGAATATTACGAAAAAATGTATCAAAAAGCAGTTAACAGTGCGCGAAACCCCAAAAAAGCCCATTATTAATTGTATAGACAGGGAAAATAACAGCGATTAATACGATCCGGTAATAAAAAATACCGGATTTATTTTTGGCCACTTTTGCTTCAGCTCTCAACATTGTGCCGGTATAACAGAAAAAATCCTGACAGTAACGTTTTACCATCCAAAAGTTTTTTAAAGGTTTATAGAATTATTAGGGCCTTATCCGGGATTATGTCAACTCTCCCCCTTAAAGCCCTTTATTCGCAAATATCCTTTGTTTAAGCTTGTTTGAGTATCGCTGATTTTTTTGTTATACTACTTCCCAACAAAAACAAACGATAATAATGCCGAATCCCCTTTTTGGGGTACGGAGAAACCGTTTTTTGGGGTGAACTTATGATTTAAGAAGGGCTATCCCGGCCCGAACCCGTCAGCTAACTCCGGAGGCAAAGGGAGGAATATGGATGAAAAAGGCTTTGATAACCATTATCTGTCTATCATTGTTGTTATGTCCTGCAATATCTGAAGCAGTTCTGAAGAATCCGGTAAATGAAGATTTGATTATTAATCCTGCGGCAGCTCTGCTCGAAAAAGAAGATAATAGCTCAACAAACAATAACGAAAAAGATAAAGCCGCGAAAGATAAATTTGCTTCGGTAGATAATGCTCCGGTAGAAAATATTGTACAATGCAACCCGCAGGAGATTGAACTGCTGGCCAGGTTGGTACATGCTGAAGCGAAAGGTGAACCTTATGAAGGAAAGGTTGCAGTTGCAGCGACAGTAATCAACAGGGTTAATAGTTCCGCCTATCCTGACACAATACGAGAAGTAATCTATCAATACAATCATGGTTTCCAGTATTGCCCGGTGCGTAACGGGCAGATTAACCTGCCCGCCGACGATGTAGCACTTAAAGCAGCAAAAGAAGCCCTGCAGGGGAACGATCCAACCGGTGGAGCGTTGTCTTTTTATAATCCGGCCAAAACAACCAATCGCTGGATACGCAACAGGCAGTATTGCACTACAATAGGAAATCACATCTTTGTCAAATAAAGCCGTCAAATACGGCTTTATTTTTTATGCAAAAAAAACAGGGGAATATTTCCCCTGTAAAAATTATTTGTAGGAGGTTAGGTTTTAACTTTTTCACTATTTTAATAATTCTATATAGTTTTATAAATTCCTGCCTGGCAAAATAAAAAAATTTTAAATTTTTTTTCTTTAAAAGTTAGAAGTTTTTATTTATTACTTTACTTTTCTTAGCGTTGTTATTTCCATAATTTACCTTAAAAAAATACTAATAATTTAAAGTAAAACGGTTAAAATAAACATGTAATAAGGGTCCACAATGGCCGAGCGAAGGTTACTGTAAGGTCAAAATGGCTTTACAGTAGCCGGCCAAAGGTTGGTATCGGGTCAAAAGGGCTCGATATCAGCCGGAGGGAAGATTGTGTTATGTTCTGAATTGGCTCCAGGATGGTCAAGGAAGATCATCCTGGGGTCATCAAGGATATAACACAATCGAGCTAAGATCAGTATGAGTTCCCATAGAAATTAAAAAAATTTTTGGTAGCAGCTTTAAAACAAGTTTGAGGTCGTTGACGGTTGGAAAATCGTCAACGGCTTCAGAGGGGATTTATACTGGTCGAGCCAAGGTTGCATCAGGCTCTAAAACATGGTCTGTTACAGTCAAAGGACTGTAACAGGCTGTAAAAAGGGTTTGATGCAGCCGGAAGCGAAGGTCATTGTGGGTTCTTTTTTTTTATCTTTTTTCTGATGTTCTTGTGCTTTTATGCTATAATTTTATTGAGATTTTAAAAGGGGAGTAGATATATGAATCGAGTAGAGAGCGTACTTGCAGCCCGGGCAGCTTTACAGCTTGCCCTGAGCCCCGGCAGGGAAGCGGAAAAGAAACTTAAGGAGAAATACCTTGGAGAGGGAATCAGGGCAACGGCTGTTGATTACGG
>JAAYOY010000213.1 GCA_012520035.1 Bacillota bacterium | reverse complement strand
GAAATATGACTTGGAGCTGCTTAGCTTTAATTGGTCCCGTTATGTTTTTTTAAGCATACCGGTAGTAAAAAAATAAACCCTCTGCCAACAAAACACCTATTAAAAATGTTCACCCCCTAAGAAAATAAGGTACTTTCTCGGAAACTCTCACATAAGACTCTGTGCTGCTTCTTGCTCATGGAGTTTTTTATTTTACCTCCAATTTTGGTGACAACTTCATATGGCGATATTAAGTGATATAGAGCGTTAGACAGAGCAATCACGTTTAAATCTGGCTATAAGCCCTTAATTGGGACTTGACATTTTTAGAATCGCAGCAAATTGCTGTTACAAAATGCTCATTACTTGTGCGCCTGGGATTAAAGCAAAGAACAGCCTGATTAGCAGGGATTTTTAAGATCTTGCCTGACTAGCCCGGACGGAAGCATTCTCGCCGCTGGGCCTAATTCCGTATGCCTTTTTTCCGGCCAAACCTGTTGTGGTATCACTTAACACTGCCATATGAAGTTGTCAAAGAGCAAGATGACTACATTTTACCAAATTAACCTATTATGCCCTCCTGCCAGGCCCCACAGGCGTGACCACAATACTTCAGCAATAACAGACAGCGGTAACGGATAACGGCCGATCCCCAGTGAAAACAAAATTAAAGCAAACGGTGCTAACGCCAACAGTAAAAAAAGGCCTCTCCAGCGTATTCTCCTCACCTGATTCTTCAAAAAAATTATCGCGTATTACGTTTTTGTTTCTTATTGCGTTTTCTTTTGGTGTCTTAACCTTTTAGCCACCGTTATTCCGATTGCCGCGCCAATTAACAAGACAAACACTGCAATTCCAACTGCTGATGGAGAAAGAGCTGACGATGTCCGCGGAAGTTCATCCTGCGAAACGGTATCTAAAGTGGATGCAGATACCTCTGCAGTGGCAGTCCTAAAAGATAGGTTAATGTCCTGTCCAAGGACAGCATTACTCTTCGATTCAAGGCCGCCGGAAATCGTGATTGTATAAACAGTATCAGGTAAAAGTTGTTCTTGTGGAATCAGGTACACTTCTTCTCTTTTTTCCGGCTCAATCTGGTCATCAGCCATCCGAATCTCCAGCGGCACCAGGGTGCCGTCAGGAGTTGTCATTTTAAATTTTTCCATATTCGCATCCCGTACGGACATATGGACTACATTTTTATTAAATACCAGCCTGATCTCCACCGGTTGCATAACATCTGTAGCCCCGTCCTCAGGGTCAGAGGCCACCAGTGCCAGCGGATCATCTTTTCCGCCACCAGTTCCTCCGCCGCCGCCGCCACCGCCGCCGTTAGCGGCAAAAGCCACCGGTAACAACAATAAAACGAGAACCACAGCAACTATAACAACAGATCTCTTCCTTATATTTTAACTCTATTCCTTTTCAAAATTTACTGATACTTTTTCTACCGAACTAATCAGTTCTTTTTTTATACAAAGTGTGCGCTTGTCTCCAGCAGGTTGCCCACCAAAAGCTTTACTGTTTCCTGGAGCACTCCCCTTCTGCTGGATAGAAATAAAAGTTCCCTTTGTAATTCTTGTTTTACAAGCTCTTTATCCAGACAGAATTCACTGCTAAATATTTGAAACAATTCCCCTATCATAGCCATCTTCCACGGAGTAAAAGGCGGCCAGTAGGTAAGGCCAAAAGCACAAAGGCTCCCAAGATCTTCCTCAATTTTTCCCTCCCGGCATTCTTCGAAATCGATCCCGTAGATCCTCTCCCTGATAATAAAATTCCTGAAATTGACATCTCCCATGATTAACTGCTTACCTGCAATCGCCCGCGAGGCAGCATAAAAATCCTTAAACCAGCAACAAAGGCTATAGATGGACTGATAGGCAGGTCCTGTCAGGAAATTGCTTTCAGATCCGCTAACGCTTTCCTGCCAGAAAAAAAAATCTGCGAATAACGGCCCTTCCAGGTATTCCAGTAAAATATAATGATCTCCACCACCATAAATTTCAGGAACGGGAGCCCCTTTTTCCTTTAACAGGGAGAGCATTTTTCTTTCTTCAGGCATTCTATCGGGACGGGAGTATTCTTTACATACCAGATACTTATTTTTATTACCCGGTTTATTTGTTTTGACCAGGTAAACGTTGTTCTTTCTGCTGATAAATTTTTTTTCCACAGAAAAACAGCGCATTACTTTACTAAAATTTCGTGCGGAGTTTTCTAACACAAAATCACTCCATATTAAAAATATTATTTTAAGCAAACCATTAAAAGATTGTAAGGTAAAATCATATTTCAATAACAGCTTAATCCCAAAAAAAGATAGTTTTGGCGGAGAAGGAAGGAAAAAAATTTCATCTTTTTCATTATTAGAGAACGGAAGTTATTACCTCCACCGCCGAAACAAATAGGAGGTTAAGCTTATAGCGTTGCCGATAATGATTGATATAAAATAATGACTTGTAATGCTAAAACATTTCCCAATATATTTATTCAGATTTACTGTCATTATGCTTGAAGGTTCATATGGACAGAGTAAAAAAATTACGTCCGTAATAATATGCTTCTACGGGTATTAACTTTGTTAGTGTCACTTTTATATGTATTTAATGTGCTGTCTTTATTTAGCTTTGCGATATGTATATGCAAGCATAATGACACTAAAAATATTGCAGCTTTTGATGCTGCTTTTTGCTGCTTGGTATCGCTTCATCGCTTCCAGCTTTCCTGAGAAATTTATGTATGTCTGATTGTAAATATGCATCAAACGGTGACCTGCTACATATAAAGACAATAAGATTATATACGATACAAAGGAGATATGTCAACGAAAAATTGAAATTTTGACAACCAATCGCTAATGAAAAGTAAGATATAAGCCTAAGAAAAACACGGGAACAACAATAATAGCAATTTTATCTTTTTTAGACAGAGTATGGGAATGCATATAAGTTCTCGAAGGATAAAGGCCAAAGGCGCGGCTCTCCATTGAAATGGTCAGAAAATCAACTTTGCTC
This sequence comes from Bacillota bacterium, assembly GCA_012520035.1. Taxonomy (GTDB): domain Bacteria; phylum Bacillota; class Dethiobacteria; order DTU022; family UBA8154; genus DUQX01. Next base: position 174 of record JAAYOY010000213.1, on the reverse strand, counting down.
AAGGCCGAGATCACCAGAGGAACCAAAAGGTACCTCACCGCCCTGAGCAAATTACGCGGCGAAAGCCCCTCCAGCTCAATCCCCTTGGCCATCTGTGCATTTTTCACCTGTTCCAGTTCCAGGTGAAAAATGGGAATAAAGCGTAAAGCAGTAATAAGCATAAAACCAAACCTG
>JAAYOY010000212.1 GCA_012520035.1 Bacillota bacterium | reverse complement strand
GAGTAGAGAGCGTACTTGCAGCCCGGGCAGCTTTACAGCTTGCCCTGAGCCCCGGCAGGGAAGCGGAAAAGAAACTTAAGGAGAAATACCTTGGAGAGGGAATCAGGGCAACGGCTGTTGATTACGGTGGCGAATTTATAAATTCTCTGCAAAAAGTACTGGAAAGAGCCGTCGTTGCGGCTAAAAGAGAAGGTATTGTCGACGAGACTCACCTGGGCGAAGGAGCTGTAGCGGGCGCCGCCAGGGAAGCGCTTTCCCAGGTAATGCCAAAGGCCATCGGTTTGAATGTTGGGGGCAAAGTCGGCATTGCAAGAAAAGGAGATAATGTTGCCGTGGCAATATTTTTTGCCATAGGTCTCCTCCATTTAAATGAAGTATGTGTCGGTCTTGGACACCGGGCTATTTAAAATATTTTTCGACTATGAAATTCGCCTGGATATTGTTCCTTTACCAAACTGATTATATCCAAAACCAATTATCGCTTTTCTTCTTTTAATCTTTTAGCAACATAACCCCCAATTTTTCCAGTTTCTCTTGACGTAAGATTAGCCCAACCTTTTTTAGCAATATTAACATTCAGTCCCAGTTCACCGGCGATTTCTTCTTTTAATTTCATGATCAATTGCTTTTTCTTTTTCTTGTTCATATCATTGGACATTAATCATTCTTCCCTTACAAGCTGAATTACCTTTGTACAGCCTTGCAGTGTATCAATGAATAACAAACGATTACGCAATAGCTCCTTGATATTTAAGATTACTTTTATGGCCTCCTGAACCTGCCAGGCAGAAACAAGAGCAGGCGTCGCAGAGGGATTTCCCAGTTCTCTTTCTATACCCTTATCCTTTCCAATTTCATAAGATTTATAAATAGCTTTGTAGCCGGGGTCGCCGGGGAATATAGTTAACACCTGTCCATAAAACTGTGCAATAGCCCCATGTACCAGGGGGATACCCAATTCCCGGCAGGCTTCCTGCAATAAAAAACGAGTCTTCAGGTTATCCAGGCAGTCAAGAACTACATGGCAACCCCGGAGCATGCCGTAAATGTTTTCCCTATCCGCCATCTCTTTAAAAGGTACTGTCTCTACAACGGCATTAACCTGCTTGATCCTCTTCCGGGCGGCTTCTGCTTTACTTTCCCCGATGTTTTCTTCCGTAGCAAGAACCTGGCGGTTTAAATTACTCTCACTGATAGTATCCCCGTCGATGAGGATAAGCGTTCCTACTCCCATCCGTGCCAGCAGTTCTGAAGCAAGGCCGCCCAAACCGCCCAGACCTACTACCGCTGCCCGGGATTTTAATAAGCGAATCTGGCCTTCAACCCCTCCGACAGTACCCAGGCTCCGCTCATAGCGTTCGGGGATAATGCCGTTACTCATAGCAGCGAGTTCTACATCTTTTAATGAGCAAGAAAGCTGCGATACCACAAGCCGCGCATTATTACAAGATAATTTCGAATATACTTTGCCTGCAGGCGAAATAGCTTCTTCGGCATACGATTTTACAATATCGTCCAGTCCCTGCATAAAAACACCTCTCTCCACCACTCAATACCTTAACCGTTCAACCATTCATCAATGATCGGCAAGATTTCTTCTGCTTTCCCCTGCAAGAAAATATCGGTTACCGAAGAAGTTAGGTACGAACGCTCGGGATTCACCTCAATAATCCGGGCACCATTTTTTTTAGCTAAAAAGGGCAGGCCCGCCGCAGGCTGAACCATCCCCGATGTACCTATCACCAGCATTACCCGGCACTGCTGAGCTTCGGCATGAGCCTGCAGTAATGCTGCTTTCGGTATGGGCTCCCCAAAAAAAACAGCATCAGGTTTCAATACTCCACCGCATGCAGGGCAATAAGGAGGAAGGCTGCCCAGATCTATCTCACGGTAAGAAAAAAGGGCGGAACAACTCAGGCAAACCAGCCTGGTAGTATTCCCATGATACTCGATCACCGTTTTGTTGCCCGCTTTCTGGTGTAAACCATCAATATTCTGAGTAATAACACTGCTGATAAAGCCCTTTTTCTCCATCCTGGCCAGGGATAAATGCGCGGAATTGGGCAGTGCCTTCTCCACCACCTCCAGAACCTCTTTCAGCATAACCCAGGAGGACCGGGGATTTCTCCTGAAATTTTCAATATTGGCAACTTCCTCCGGATCGTATTTCTCCCATAGCCCTCCCGGTCCTCGAAAAGGACTGATACCACTTGCCACAGAAATACCTGCGCCTGTCAGGGCAACAACCTTTTTGGGAGCAAACCCCCGCAGAATGTCTTCCCGTTCAATATGGTATCTTCCAAGGGGATTCATTCTCTAGTCTCCTTTCGCCATATTTCAAAACGCTTTTAAGAGGAAGCAGTTGAAGGTTCTGAATCTATTACCGTCGCTTTTCCCCAGAGACGCTCTAAATTATAAAAAGAACGCTCTTCGGCAATAAAGATATGAATAACAAGAACGCCATAATCCATTAAGATCCAGCTGGCGTCCCTGTAACCTTCAACTCGCAGCAAGCTGTAGCCTTCTTCTCCTGGAAGGTTCTCCAGCAGATGATCGCAAAGTGCCCTCGTTTGTATTTTTGAAGTCCCATTACAAATAATGAAATAATCGGCGATAAGAGAAACGTTGGCGAGATCCAGAAGTATTACATCCACTGCTTTCTTTTCATTTAACAAACGAACTGCCTCGAGGGCAAATTCCTTTGCATTTAAAGCCAAGCCATATCTCCTCCTCATTTTTTTACACCTTTATCTTCCACTGGTCAGAAAGAAAAATTCTTTCCAATGATCACCGTAACCATAGCAGGATATTCCGCAAGTGGCTCTTTAAAAAACTCCGCCCCGGGAATAAGGATTGCCACCTCTTTGGCAGGTTCGATATCTTCCAGGCGGGATATTACATGGCTGCGCTGATAATCAAAATTATCGGCATTATCTATTCTTACCACCTGAAAACCTTCATCCTCAAGCATCTGCCCAACCTGGGCAGCAACACCGGAAACCCCACTGCCGTTGAGTACCTCCACCGAAATAAGTTCACGTGGCAGGATAAATTTCTTCCCCAGATTTCCCATCATTGAAGCAATCTGTGACCGGTTTGGCTCAAAGAACAACTCCCCGTCAAAATCCCGCCATAAACCTGGAAGCTCAACGATCATGCTTTGTGGATCAACAAGCGTACTAAAAACTGCATAATTGTCCTGCAGTTCTTTCCAGGAGAAATCAGTATCAATATAGGGCGATGCTTCCTTCACCAGCGAAGAAATCCCCAAAAATCCCTTATTCTCTCCAAGAATGGAAATAAATTCGCTAATTGTCTTTGCCCGCCGTAACGCTCGTGTAAGCGGTTCTTCATCTTCGCCTTCCCTTAAAAAATAATCCAGATAATCCTGCCCGTTTAAATTATAACCCTGGTAGGAAATTCCTCCTTTATAATCAACAAGTGTGGCAATACCATTATATTTAATTTCTATGAAATGATGAACAGGAACATTCAAAAAACGCGCAACTTGTTTGATTAGTAATTCTCCTCCCCCCTCATTATAAAAATGGCTGGGGGTATAGACAGGAAGAATGGTGTCCTCTTTAGAAGCTTCATCCTCAGTGCCCCCATCTTCGGATCCCGCACTTTCTGAAGCTTCCCCTTCTGTCTGAGCCCGGGATGGTTCTTCATTTTCCTCCAGCCGGTGCATCAAGATTTTTCCGGGAATAAATACTATATTACAGGATGTCCCCTCCGGGGAGTAATTAAGGAAAAACATCTCTTCTATATCGGCCGCTCCGTTATTTTCAACAAGCCCGTACAGAAGATAATTGGTGCCGGCAATCTGCGAAGCGTTTCGTAAATTTACCGCCCAAGAGGATTTGTTTTGCAGATCCTGAAATGAGCGTACATAACGCGTTCCCAGGGATACCACAACCAAAAAAAGAATAAAAATAAATATAAAAAAAAGCCTCTTTTTTTGCCATCCCTTCTTACCCGGCGCTCTTTGTTTTTTTGTGCTGGACCTCATAACTCTTTTACTCCCGAAATTTTTTTCAAAGATAAAATCAGGGAATTGCGAAAAAATAAAGAAGAAGGATGAATAATTTTCCCTCTATCTATAATATATCTGAGTGTTCTATCGACCGCCATGAGCAGTGCCCGGTCAAGGTCATTGCGGGCAATATTTCTTATATCAATTAACCCGGGAAAATCTCTTCCAGGCTCCAGACAATCCGCCAGGTATACCACCTTTGCCAGGGTAGACATCCCCGGGAAACCTGTTGTATGTACCCTGACCGCCTCCAGGATCTCCCGATCTTTTATCCTTAGTTCATGCTCCAGCAACCAGGCACCAACGGGAGCGTGCAGAAGTGCCGGTTCCCGCCGGGAGATATCGTCCGCCAGATCATGTTCGGCAGCCAGCCGGTTGAGTTCGTTTACGGGGAGGCTTTTGGCATAGTCATGTAACAGCCCGGCAAGTACAGCCTTTTTTTCATCAACCCCGTGGAGTACAGCGAGATTATAAGCAGTTTCTTCTACACCCAGCGAATGAATGAACAACTCCTCGCTCATTCTGCGCTTCAGAATTTTTCGCGCTTCCTCGTTATTTATCTTCACTGCAAGAGATCACCTTCATACGTAATATAATTTGACAGAAAATAAAGCTTTCCTTCTCTATATGATAAAAAAATAAAAAAGGCAACTTAAAGTTGCCTGTTTTCTTTCGGTTTTGCTTCATTTACCACCAACCGGCGTCCGTCTACTTCAGCACCGTTCATATTTTCCATTATCTGTTCCGCATCTTCATCGTTTACCTCGACGAAACCATACCCCCTGGAACGACCTGTAGCTCTTTCCGTTATGATGCGGCAACCCAGCACCTCACCGTGTTTGGCAAAAGCATTCTGGAGATCTTCTTCTGTGGTCCCCCAGGAAACATTTCCTACATACAAGGTTTTAACCATTTTGTCACCTCGCTTCCCGGCATTCTGGATTCATTTATATTATGCAATAGAAAAAAGTAGTTTATACTTCTTTCACCTCCTGAGAAATAATGCCGGTGGGTAACATAAAAAAGAACTCAAAATGCTTCCTTTTTTTAAATCATTTACTCCAAAGGCATCAGCTAAAATAAAACCATCGCTATTAATTGAAACAGCCTGATCAAAATCCTACACAATTAAGCTACAAATAGATATCAATAGATATCAAGACAAATTTTTCTTCATCATCATAGCATCTAATAAGAGGGAAGTCAAGGTATCAACTCTATTTAAGGTCGTTTGCGCTGTTTATGTAAAGCCTGTTTTTATAGATATACTGCTCTACCGGTTCAGGGGTTAAATATTTAATTGTTTTTCCCTCTGCCACGCGACGGCGAATAAAAGTAGAAGAAATAGCCATCGCCGGTATCTCCAGCAAATTGATTTTTTTAATAATCTCAGGGAAAAGGGAGCCAAAAATATCTTTCAGCTTGCTGAATGAATAACCCGGACGGGATGCTGCGATAAAAGAGCAAGTGTTCAACAGTTCCTGGTAATCTTTCCAGGTTGTTATATCCAAAATAGCATCTGCGCCGGTGATAAAATAAAGATTGAGTTTTCCGTTATATATTTCAAAAATACGGCGCACGGTGTCAATCGTATAAGAAGGCTGATTATTCTCTATCTCCAGGCGCGAGACGGTAAAAAACGGGTTGTCTACCACAGCAAGCAAAGTCATTAAATAACGGTGTTCTGCATCATTAATGGTTTTAATATCCTTATGGGGAGGAATGCCTGCAGGAATAAAGATTACATAATCCAGCTTAAACTGCTGGCGGGCGACTTCAGCAGTAACCAGATGCCCCATATGAATGGGGTCAAACGTTCCGCCCATGATTCCAATATTTAAAATTTGCTTATTTGTCTTTGGCAGTAAAAAACTCATTTTCACTCTTCCTTGTATCCCGGAATATCTTAAAAATAATAGGTGAATTCCATCTCTCCAATTCTTACCGTATCTCCCTCTTTAATCCCCATTCTTATGAGCTCTCTCTCTACACCGAGGTTTTTCATTATTTCCTGAAATCGGTTTAACCCACCAGGGCTGTCAAAGTGGGCTTTATAAACAGCTTTTTCCACATCTTCACCGCTGACGGTATATACATTTTCTTCTACCTTTATGCTAAGACCTCTGTAAGCGGTTGGGGGGAGATAAATAAGTTCATCTTCATTATATCCTTCTACCGGATCGTTTGAAAGATTTTTCTGTATTATACTATGCAATTCCTCAAGAAGGGGACTTATCCCTTCTCCGGTTACGGCAGAAATAGGAAACACCGGGGCGTCACTTATCCGGGACCGGAAAAGCTGAAGATTTTTTTCTGCAAAAGGCAGGTCCAGCTTGTTAGCCGCTATTACACGCGGCTTTTCAATCAATTCCCACTTAAAAAGCTGCAGCTCTTTCTTTAAGTTAATATAGTCCTGGAAGGGGTCGCGACCTTCTGCCCCGGAAAGATCGATAATAAACAATAAAACCCTCGTTCTTTCAATATGCTTTAAAAATTGATGCCCCAAACCCGCCCCCTGATGGGCGTTTTCAATTATTCCGGGAAGATCGGCTACAACGAAAGAGCGCTCTTCTCCCAGGTAAACAACACCTAATTGCGGTATTAAAGTGGTAAAAGGAAAAGCTGCAATTTTTGGGGCAGCAGCGGAAATGCGTGAAAGCAGGGTTGACTTCCCTGCGTTGGGGAAACCGACAAGGCCCACATCCGCCAGCAGCTTTAATTCCAAAATCAGCGTGCGCTCTTCTCCCGGTTCACCTTTCTCGGCAAAATCCGGAGCCCGGCGACGGGAAGTGGTAAAACGGGCGTTCCCCCGGCCCCCTCTTCCCCCCCTGGCGACTACGGCCTTCATACCCGGACGGCCCAGATCTGCAAGCACAGTATCGTCTTCGTCCTTGACAACCGTACCCACAGGCACTTTTACATATAGGGGATCGCCGTTTTTACCATGCTTTTTTTTACCCTGGCCGTGGACACCGTTGTCGGCCCGCAGGTGGGGGCGGTAGCTTAAATCAATGAGGGTGTTTTTTTCTTCGGAGGCCACCAGGATTACGTCGCCGCCATTTCCGCCGTCTCCCCCATCGGGCCCCCCGTGAGGGACATATTTTTCCCTCCTGAAAGCAACGATTCCGTTTCCTCCCCTGCCCCCTTTTACGAAGACCTTAACCCGATCGATAAACAAGCAATATCACCTTACCTAAAAAAAATCCCGGGTAGCCCGGGTTATTCTGCTGGGTACACATTTACCATTTTTTTTGATTTGCCAAGACGCTCAAAAGCAACCAATCCATCAACCAGGGCATAAAGGGTATCGTCTTTTCCCTTAGCGACATTATTTCCGGGATGAATCCTTGTACCTCGCTGACGAACAATAATACTGCCGGCAGTAACCTCCTGGCCACCATACCTTTTAACTCCAAGTCTTTTTGCATTGCTGTCACGCCCGTTCCTTGAACTGCCGACTCCTTTTTTATGGGCAAACAGCTGCAGGTCAATTCTACGCATAAGCTCAGCCTGAACCTGGGTCAGGCCTCACACCTCCCTCCTGTAAAATTCCATGCATGATGCACTTAAATCATCTCCTGCATCCATGAGAGGATGACGTTTTTTCTTCGACATAAAGAATATGACAGGGATAGGATCTGGCGGTTTCTTTTAACCCCAGCAGCATTGTTTCAATAAGCAGGTAGTACTTTTCTTCTTTTTCCTGCTCAATTTCTACCGGAGATGTTATCAACAGATACCCTTCCCTGAGCACTGCCGGGGTTTTAAGTCCGAGTAGATCCTCCAGCGCAAAAAGCACCGTCTGTGTGAGAATGGAAACAGCAGCGCATACTATATCGCTGCCATCCGGAGCATAAAGAGCATGTCCTTTAACCTCCACAGAAAGAGGATGATTATCGCTATCCCTTACAACCTTAACCTTAACCATTTCCCTCTACCCGCAAGTACTCATGAAATTTTTTCTATTAAAATCCGGGTAAAAGGCTGGCGGTGACCCTTTTTCCGCCTGTAGTTTTTCTTGGGCTTAAACTTGAAGACAATAATTTTTTTTCCTTTGCCATGTTCCAGAACTTTGGCCGATACTTTTCTGCCCGTTAAATAGGGTGACCCCACTTCTGTGCGTTCTTCGTTTTTAATTAACAACACCTTATCAAATACAACCTCTTCACCAATACCGATATCCAGCTTTTCCACGTTGCAAATCGTTCCCTCGGATACCCTGTACTGTTTTCCGCCAGTCTCAATTATAGCGTACATCGAATACCTCTCTCTTTCTAATCTCGCCGTTCAAGGTAATTTTACTTCCGGCAAAATAAACAACCATGGGTAAAATTTTAGTGACCTTAACCGGGCGGTAACGCTTTGTAATTTTAACACAGAAGCGCTTTATTGTCAACAATTTAAGTGCGCTTAAGCCCGCTATTAGCCGAACCAAAGGGGATTCAAAGCAAAAGCTCCGAGTTTTTAATTCCTTTTCAGGGATGAGGCTGTTTCTGTAATGTTTTAACTTTCTCGGCGAAAAGATCGGTTAGGGACTCCGCAATTTCTTCGGTAAAACCCTCGCCGTATATTCGATAGGAGGGTCTCTCCGGGTCGGGGAGAACAAGCGCCCAGCCATCCGGATAATAGAATTTTAAACCGTCGATCATCTCCACCCTTTCGGCACTGCCGGGCCCTTCCTGTATCAGCCGGCGCATTACCCTTCCCTTTTGCCCCCAGGGGCACGGTATTTCTTTTTGGCGCATATTTATCCCCGGTATTTCTTTAATAAAGGTAGAAAGACTTTTACCTCCGCGGGCGAGGCTTTCAAGCAATTTAAGCAGGGCTGTTACGGCATCTATTTGCATAAAATTCGCAGGCATGTAGCCGCCGTCGTTTTCCATGGAGCAGATACTATTGCACATTTCCCTGATTTTTTCCTGAAAATGCCGGGGAAAAGTTTTACTGCGCAAAACTTTACCCTTATTTTTTCGAGCCAACTCCTCATGTATCCAGGATGCGGAGATTGGTTGAACGAGCATCGATTTTTCCTTCGATTGTAAAATTAGCAGAGAGAGCAAGGCTTGGTACACTTCTCCGGATATTTCACGGCCTTCTTCATCAAAGAGGATCATGCTCTCTCCTTCAGGGGTAATCCAGAAACCCAGGTCAATCTCATCCCTGATAATGCTCCGCGATATATCGTTCTTATTTACTGCAAAATCATCTTCTTTCCAGCAAGCAAGTTTTGTTCGTCCTGGAGGATACAATATCACCAGATTACAGTTTAACTCCTGCAACATCGGTACCAGGATTTTTTGTAAATGAGGGGGTGGGAAGGCCATCAGAACTGATAGATTTGCTTCTTTTATTGACTCTATTGATAAGCCGTTAAATACCATGCGCTTGTATATCTCGTTAAAATCTTCAATTGTTTTACTAATACCCAATTTATCTTTCCTTGCCCTGGGAAAATCATCCCTTAGAAAGATCTGTTCAAGTTTCCGTTCATCTCCATGAAGAAGGTTCAAACCTTCACGGTCAAAAAAACGGATGGCGCTGTATCCGTAATTAGATGAACACGAATGCACGAATATACCTCCCCCGGCGCCCAGGCCGGGGATGCCCACGCGCACTGCAGGGGCAATAGTGTCTCCAATATCCAGCACTTCGGCTCCACCGGCCAGCAGCCCTACAATGAGGGATTTTTTTAACAGCTGTGAAGGCTCCCATGCATCCCCCCCGATAACCACCGGCACCTCTCCGCCGAGCATGAAAGCAAAAGCAGAGCCCATTCTAAGGGCATTTTCAAGCGAAAGATCCCCATTTATCTCTCCCCGGACCCCGTCGGCGCCAAACAGCGAACGCCTGAACTGGTTGCCCCAGATAAGATTGTTATTCACGAGGGCGCCGCTTTCCACCCTCTTACAAGGCCATACTCTTACACCGGGCTTGAGCGTAGCTTTACTTTCTATAATGCTGCTATCACCGATCACGACTCCTTCGTAGACAGACGCCGCAGATTCCAGGCGAACATCGCTGGCCAAAATACCTCCTCTAATAGTAACATTTTTCTCCAGGGAAACCTTTGACCAGGTTATTCCCCTTTTTATGGAAACTTTTTCAAGGTGATTATAAGCGCCCAGGACAGCATACTCACCCACAACTGTTTTAGAACCTATATATGTTCCTTGGCCAATATAGTAGGGAGGTATTAACCGGGTATCCGCATTTATGTAAACTTCGTCGGCAATCCAGATACCCGGTTCTTCTTCCACCGCCGGAAGCTTAATATTAATTTTCTTGTCGAGGATATCATAATGTGCATAGCGGTATTGTTCTAAATTACCAATATCACACCAGTAACCCGGCAGCACACAGCCAAAAAGGGTATGCCCCTTTTCCATAAGTAAAGGGAAAAGATCCTTGCTGAAATCAAATTTTTTACCTGCGGGGATATAATCAAGCACCTCGGGTTCAAGAATATATATGCCTGTATTAACGGTATCGCTGAAAACCTCACCCCACGTAGGCTTTTCTAAAAAACGCGTAATCCTCCCCTCATCATCAACCATAACCACACCGTATTCGAGGGGGTTTTCCTGTGGAGTTAGAACAATGGTAACCAGTGTCCCTTTGCGGCGGTGAAATTCTATAGCCTCTGTTAAATTAATATCGGTGAGGCAATCGCCGCTAATCACCAAAAAAGTTTCATCCAAAAAAGAAGAAGCGTTTTTTACACTGCCGGCTGTTCCCAGAGGCTCCTCCTCCAAAAAATAGGTAAAATTTGCCCCCTGGTCCGATCTTTCTCCAAAGTGATCCTTTATCTTTTCCGGAAGATACTGGAGGGTCACCGCCAGATCCCTTAGTTCGTGTGAAACCAGCAGGTCGGTTATATATTCCATCATTGGCCGGTCACAAATTGGAACCATTGGTTTGGGACGGTCACAGGTTAAAGGCCTCAACCTCGCACCTTCGCCGCCCGCCATAATTACCGCTTTCAAATAATTCATCCCCTTTGCAGAAAAAATATTGCGATTAAGGTGTTATTATTATCTCCCAATTATAGAGATTAATTAATTGAATAATATTCTACTGTTAAGGAAAGATAATAACGATTATCCAAATCTTATAAAGGGGGTTGAATATATGCCGCTGAACAAACAGGAACTGCAAAACTTAAGACACCTGATCGGTTCACACGATACTGCTTCCAAAAAACTTGAGGAGTATGCCCAGCAGTGTGTTGACCCGCAAATTAAACAGATGTTCCAACAATCCGCCCAATCGGCCAAAGCGACAAAACAAAAACTGATGTCATTTTTACAATAAAGGAGGTATTAAGAATGCAGGAAAAAGTTATGGTAAATGATGTCCTGTCGATGATCAACAGCAGCCTGACGGGTTATGCAAATGTAATTGCCCAGTGTGCTGATCCAAATTTAAGACAGACAATAACACAGATCAGAAATGCTGATGAACAGTTCCAGTATCAACTGTACAAAGTTGCCGAGCAAAAGGGTTTTTACAAACCTGCAGAGCAGGCCAGCCCTCAGGAGATTCAGCAGGTTCAAGCGCTTTTTATGCAATAAGCTGTCTAAACAAAACTTGAAAAATAAAACCTTCCCTGTTGTCAAGGGAAGGTTTCTATATTTAGATAATCAAGTTATCCAATTGGAGCGGGTGATGGGAATCGAACCCACGTAACTGGCTTGGGAAGCCAGCGCTCTACCATTGAGCTACACCCGCCTGACTTCCAAATAACGCTCCAGTTTACGCTTTACTCTTTGTAAAGCGTTATCTATCGATTTAACGTGCCTGGCCAGCTCTAAAGCGATTTCCTGGTAAGATTTTCCCTCCAGGTAGAGCATGAGAACACGCCATTCCAGGTCGCTTAATATCTCCCCAATTTTAAACTCTATATCGTTATATTCTTCACGGTTAATCATTAACTCCTCGGGATCCGTCACTTTTGTCCCGGATAGAATATCCAGAAGAGTGCGATCCGAATCTTCATCATAAATAGGCTTATTTAAAGAAACATAAGAATTTAAAGGAATATGTTTCTGGCGAGTTGCTGTTTTTATGGCGGTAATAATCTGACGGGTTATACAGAGTTCGGCAAAAGCCCGAAAAGAAGAAAGTTTGTCACCTTTGAAATCCCTGATAGCTTTATATAAACCAATCATTCCTTCCTGAATAATATCCTCGCGATCAGCGCCAATCAGGAAATAAGACCGGGCTTTGGCTTTTACAAAGTTTCTATATTTTTTGATCAGGTATTCCAGGGCGATGTCATTGCCATTTTTGGCTTCAACTGCAACTTCTTCGTCAGTCTTATCTTCATATTTTCCGACCTTTAAGAGATCTAATTCCATACATGGGCCGTCATCCTCCCTTAAACCCTGCGCCGTCAAAACCACAAACATCGCCTCCATAGTCTTATTAGGACATTCTCACTCATGTATTATATCCTATGGCTGCAAAAGCGTCAAGACCAGAATAGAAATAAACGACAACCAACTATTGGCCAGTTTACAAGCATTTACAAACGCCGCCATTTTTCCAAAATAGTTTTTACTTTGTCTGGAAGCCTTTCATCAAGAACGCTTTTCGGAGGAGGGCGCAAGTAACTCTTCCTCAAAGCAGCCCGGCACTCATCCAGGCGTTCTCTTAGCTCCCTGGCAGTGACCCTCCGCGCTCCCTTCCAGAGTACTATATGCTGTTCGAGGTTATCAGATGAAGCCACCTCCACCTCTTCACCGTTTTCAATTAAGTTAACCACCAGTCGTTCTATAAAAGCGTCGGCGGTCTTCCCTTCTGCGGTATATACTACTTCAACACCCTTTCCGGTATCAAATGAAACAGCCTTTCCTTTAATTTGATAAGCATCGTAAACAATGATAATTTTTTGCCAGATAAGCGGCACAAATTCTTCAAGCATTTCAGCCAGTTCTATTCTGGCAATATCCATATTTTCCGAACGCAGGTCGCTAAACTCCGGCCAGCAGTTGATAATATTATATCCGTCAACAAGCAATAAGGACATAGCGGCTCTCCGGTTTAATTATTCCTACCCCTCTGGCGAAATACTTCATAGCAAATAATACCCCCGGCTACGGAAACATTCAATGAAGAGATCACCTTCTTCATCGGTATATGCAAAAGGAAGTCGCATTTTTCCCGAAGCAGCCTTGAAAGTCCCCCGCCTTCACTTCCGAGCACCAGCACCAGCGGAAGAGTTAAATCGGCCTCGTAAAAAGATTGTTCGCCGCTCATATCTGCACCCATAAACCAGAGGCCTTCTTTCTTTAAATAATCCGTTTCTCTGGCCAGATTCACCGTCCTGGCAACCGGGACATGTGCCAGAGCACCTGCAGAACTTTTAAAAACAGCGGGGGTAACCCCGCAGGCCCTGTCCCTGGGTAGAATTAATCCGTGGACTCCGGTTGCAGCAGCGGTACGAATGAGCGATCCCAAATTTTGGGGATCCTGAAGATGATCGAGCATTAAAAGAAAAGGATATTTCCCCTTCCGGCGAACACTTTCCAGCAACTCTTCAACTGAAAGGTATGCATAGGGAGTCATATAAGCCACAATACCCTGGTGATTCTGCCCTGCGGCCTCATCTTCCAGCCGTGCCCGCTTTATTTTTTGTACCGGGATCCCTTTTTCTTCTGCTTTCCTCTGAATCTCATCAATAATTGTACCCCTGGCACCTTCATAAATATTAATCCGCTCCAGGGGTAATTGGCTTTGCAGGGCTTCCAGAACAGGCTGCCGGCCCCAGATAAGATCGTATTTTTTTTCACTTTGTGCCCTTTTTCTCATCCGCAATCACTTTCCACCTTACTCCCTGGGGAGTATCCTCCAGGATAATACCTTGCTCTTTCAATCTGTCCCGGATAGCATCGGCAGAAGCCCATTCTTTTTGCCGGCGGTACTCCTCCCGCCTGGCAATCAATTCTTCCAGCTCCTTTTCCAGAATAGCAGATGATTCATTTTTCATAAAGCCAAAGATTGTATCCATATCATTATAAAAATTGAGGATAGGCTCCAGGACATTTTTCTTTTGGCCCTCCGGCCTGTTAAGGTAGGTATTTGTAGCTTTCGCCAGCTCAAACAATACAGCCAGGGCTTCCGCTGTATTGAGATCATCGTCCATTACAGCGATTAGTTTTTCACGGCAGCTCTGAAGCAGATCAAGCAGCGCGTTTTCCCGATCATCGGGAGACCCTGTATCGACCCTGCCAAGCCGGTCTTTAAGATTATAAATAACCGTATTTAGCCTTTCCATTCCTTTGGCAGCCTGCTCCAGGTATTCCCTGGAAAAATTGATGGGGTTACGGTAATGCGCGGAGAGTATAAAAAATCTCAGCGCCAGGGGATCTGCGATTTTGCGCAGTTCTCTGATGGTGAGGACGTTCCCCAGACTTTTGGACATTTTTTCATGCTCAAGGTTGAGATAACCGACGTGGACCCAGTGCCTGGCAAAAGGCTTGCCTGTAGCTCCCTGGCTCTGAGCAATTTCGTTTTCATGATGGGGGAAAATCAGATCCTGTCCCCCGCCGTGAATATCCAGCGTCTCGCCCAGATAATACATGGACATGGCCGAACACTCGATATGCCAGCCGGGTCGCCCCCTTCCCCAGGGACTCTCCCATGAAGGCTCCCCTTCTTTTTCTTTCTTCCAGAGGGCAAAATCCATTGGATGTCTTTTCCTGTGGTCAATTTCTACTCTGGCGCCTGAAACCAGCTCTTCCAGATTTTGTTGGGATAGGATACCATAGTCGGGGAATGCGGCAACATCAAAGAATACATCCCCTTCCACATCATATGCCAGGTTGTTATCAATCAGTCTTTGGATCAGACCAATGATCTGGGGAATATGCTCAGTTGCCCTGGGGTGATGGTCAGCAGGCAGAATTCCCAGGGCTGCGGTATCCTCCTCATAGGCTTTAATAAAGATATCCGCCACCTCTTTTACGGAGATCCCCATTTCCCTTGCTCTTTTGATCATTTTATCGTCAATGTCGGTATAATTTTGAACAAAGGTAACATTGTAACCGCGATAATTGAGATAGCGTCTCAGAACATCAAAAAAGATAAAAACCCTGGCATTTCCGATATGGAAATAATCATATACAGTGGGGCCGCAGGCATAAATACCGACTTTACCATCCGTTACCGGCTTTAACGTCTCCTTGCGCCCTGTGATCGTATTATAAAGCTTTATCAATTCGCTTCCCCTCCCTAATTTCACTGTAATAGCTGATACTCTCAAGTTGTACACGCAGTTCGTCGATCTGGTTCTGCATCCGGTTAAACATTTGTGCTACAGGATCCGGGAGATCCTCATGGTTGAGATCAAAAGAAGTTACTCTCTTACCCCTGTGAAAAACCACCTTCCCCGGTATACCCACTACAGTAGCACCGGAAGGCACAGATTGCAAGACCACCGAACCGGCACCCACACGTCCCCCGTCACCAATCTTAATCGGGCCAAGGACCTTCGCCCCCGTACCAACAACAACATTCTTCCCAATTGTAGGATGCCTTTTGCCCTTTTCTTTTCCCGTCCCGCCCAGGGTAACGCCCTGATAGATCGTAACGTTATCACCAATCTCCGCTGTCTCCCCGATTACAACGCCCAGCCCGTGATCGATAAAAACCCCTGAACCAAGTTTTGCACCCGGGTGAATTTCTATTCCCGTTATAAACCTGGAGAAATGCGAAATAAGCCGCGGCAGCACTACCAGGCCTTTTTTATAGAAAAAGTGTGCAATCCTGTGTAAAAGGATAGCATGCAAACCGGGATAACAAAGGATAACCTCGAGAAGATTTTTAGCGGCCGGGTCTCTTTCAAATACTGCCTCAATATCTCTCTTTATCCTTTCAAACACTCAAAAATCCCCCCTGCTGCATCACAATCTAATTCAATTTAAAATAAGTAAGCCGCCTCTAATAATACAGAGACGGCTTATAACCGCGTTTCCACTCTGCTTGGGCAGCATTGCCGCCCCGCTTGAAACCCTTTAACAGCGGGCACCGTTAATTCTTACAGGGAAAAAGAATAACGCATGGACATATCCTTTTCCGTTCAGAAAAAAGCTCAGGAGCGCACTTCCGTCCTGCCTGACACTGAAAACCCCTTCCAGCCGCTGAAGGTTTTTCTCTGGCAGCCGCTGCAGGCGTACTCTTCCCCGTCCTTGCCTTTGGGTATTGAATTTATTATAAATCATTATAGCTTTATCCCAAAAACCTGTCAACCGGTTGAATTTACCGCTAATTGGCGTTAATTATAAGCAGAAAAAACTGCCATAAGAAAGGTTTTGTTAAAAAATAAACAATAAGGCCGCCCACTATACCGCTGATTATCTTGACCATCAAATCGGAAAGAATCTTTTTGCGCCTGCGTATAATTTCTTTTAGCTGGCCATCAATAAAGGCATTAAACTCTGCTATTACTTCTTTCTTCAAAAATGCAATATCGCTTTGATGATTATCGCCATTATCATATAACGTGGGAAGGCCGCTAATTATTGTATTAATTTGCAGTTCTAAAAAGTTCTCGCCCGTTTCCCTGATTTTTTCCCATTCCTTTGCACTTGGATTTAATAATACAACTATCCCAAGTGTTTCCATAAGTTCCTTTTTAATTGATTTAAAGCCGAGCCGTATAAAAGACAACTCGTCTGTACAGCTTTTTGAATTGTAATTGCACTCATTTTTTATTTTCCTGGAAACAGGTAGAAGCATTTCTTGAAAACGATCTTGAACCTTCATCTCATCAGCCCCTGCCAAACACAAATTAATGTAAAAAAATAGATTCTGCCTTTACTTCTCTATTACTGTATATTATGTTGGGGCATAAAGTTTGGCTAACAACGGGGTATAAAAAAGAATATCCCTTTCGCTTTCAGCAAAGGGATTTCTACACGCAGGTATAAGACAGGCCTGAAAGATAAGAATTAAATTCCACAGGCAGGCAGGGAGCTATGTCGGGGTGTAAATGGGTGTAAATGAAGATTCAGCAAATGCAAAAAGATCAGAACACAAGGCTTGAATATCAGGCAGAATCCGGATCGAAAAGAATTAAGTTATGCAATTATGCAAGCCTGATCCCGGCGATGGCATATGAGGCTATTCCTTCTTCGCGGCCGACAAAACCAAGGGCTTCGGTAGTTGTTGCCTTGACGGAGACAAGATCCTTTTCCATGTTCAGAGTTGACGCAATCTTTTTCCGCATCTCACCGATATAAGGGGACAGCCGCGGCCGCTGGGCAACAATAACGCTATCCAGATTATTTATTTCAAAACCGGCCTGCCGGAGGCGGGCAGCGGCTTCTTTGAGAAGCACAAGGCTTGAGATATCTTTATACCGGGGGTCGCCGGACGGAAAGAGGGTGCCGATATCCCCCAGGGCAGCGGCGCCCAGCAAAGCGTCTATAATTGCATGTAATAGGACATCCGCATCCGAATAACCGGCTAATCCCGAAGAAAAGGGTATCTTGACCCCTCCCAGTATCAGAGGCAAGCCTTCTTTTAATGGATGCACGTCGTACCCCATGCCAACACGTATATTCATTTATAAGCCTCCTTCTCCTTGTATGCGAGGTATACTTCGGCTATTCTTAAATCAAAAGGAGTGGTTATTTTCAAGTTTTCATAACTACCAGGGACAACAGTTACCTTTACTCCCAGGTGTTCAACAAGTGTTGAATCATCGCTGCCGGTATAGTTTTTTTCCGCAGCCTTTTCATGAGCCTGCCAGAGAACGGAAAATTTAAAGCACTGGGGGGTCTGTACAGCCATATATTGTTCCCTGGGAGGAGTATTCCTGACAATTAACCCGCGATCTACTTCTTTGATAGTATCCTTTAAGGGAACGCCGGTTATGGCTGCACCGTTTAAAAGTGCTTCGCGGCATACCTCTCTGATAAGAGATTCTTTAACCAGGGGGCGCGCACCATCATGAATGCATACTATGGCATCCTCAGGGATTTCCTTTTGCTTCAGAGCCTTTAATCCGTTAAAAACAGAAACCTGACGCTCAGCACCGCCGGCAACCGTAAAAATTCGCCGATCACCGGAAAAAAAAGGAGTGTAGATCTCCTTACAAAAAATATCTTCTTCTCCGGGGGCTATGATTACTCCGACAAGGGGAAAAAGATCCGTTTTCAGAAACACCTCAATGGTGTAAGCCAGTAATGGCTTGCCCTTGAGGGGCAGGTAAACTTTATTTTTCTCCGCTCCCAGTCGCTTTCCCCGGCCTGCCGCAGCGATAAGCAAAACATTTTTTTGATGATCCGCCAACATAAATAACATCCCAAAGGAAAAGGCGGCCGGACTTTTGAATACTCGCCCGGCCGCCGGGCCTGAAAATATGGGAACCGCATCCTCCTGTCTTATGTAATGTGGCTTGTATAAAGATTCATGACCCAAATTATAAGTTAATAAAAAGCATTAATAAAGCAGTGGCTCCAAAATATAGCACCTTTATAAGAGAAGGCCTCCTGCCGCTTAACAGGGCTAAGAATTATTGTTTAAGGCTGATTCTTTCATGGGAATTAGTCTTCGGTCTGGCAAAAATCATTCGTCCGGCAGCGGTTTGCAATACGCTGGTAACAAGAACTTCAACTGTTTCACCGATAAATCGTCTGCCACCTTCAACAACGATCATAGTGCCGTCATCAAGATAAGCTATACCCTGCCCGGTTTCTTTACCGTCTTTTATAATATGGGCGCTCATTTCTTCTCCCGGAAGGACAACCGGCTTTACCGCATTGGCAAGCTCGTTGACATTTAATACAAAAACACCCTGCAGTTCACAGACCTTATTCAGGTTAAAATCATTTGTAACGATCAAACCTTTCAGGTCCTGGGCAAGCTTGACAAGCTTACTGTCAACTTCGGCAATATCTTCATAATCTATATTGACAATTTTAATTTCTACATCCATCTCTTTTTGCATCTTATTCAGGATGTCCAAACCCCTGCGACCGCGATTTCTTTTTAACAAATCAGGTGAATCAGCGATATGGCGCAACTCTTCCAGAACAAAACCGGGGACAATGAGATCTCCTTCAAGAAAACCCGTTTTGCTGATATCCATAATTCTTCCGTCAATAATCACACTGGTATCCAATATTTTTACCGTAGACGACCTTGGAGTATTATGAATATGAGCAGAACCGGGACGTTTCATTATATTAAAAGTAAGAATGGAAAACTCATCTTTACGGTTTAAGAAAAAAGTGATCCCCAGATAAGCCAGAACCAGGGTAATTGCCAGTGATATATATGGTCCCACCCAGGGTATGCGGGAAAGAGGAAAATTCAATAATACACCGATGATCAGTGCTATGATTAACCCTACTACCCCAAGGATAATATCCTGAGTCGGAATGTTCTTCATTCTGCTATCGGACCATGAGGCTAGCTTGCTCAGATAATCCATTATCACGGGGGTAATAAAATAAAAAATAAGTCCAAATAAAGTTCCTCCCATAACAGAAAACCAGGTAATAGATGGAAGGGGCAAGGACAGATTCGTTACCGCCATTAATGAAGGAAAGGTAATTTTAAAAAGTTCATAACCACCCACAAAGCTAATGATTGTTACAAAAAAGCGCATTATAACCTTTAACACGTGTACACCTCCTTTCGCTAAGTTAAGTATTACTTTATATTATAACTTATATATTTGTCCCAATTCAAGGATTATTATACCCTAAATCAGCTAATTTGTTTAAAATCCCCATAAAATTGGCCTACAGCTTTTTCAATATAGCGCGGACAATTATATACTGTAAATCCATCGCCGGTGATTAATGTTACCAGGCAATTAACAAATAAAGACATCGTCCGATGTCTTTATTTGTTAGTTTATCTTAATATTTATATTGTTAAGAATCATGACGATCAAAAAGCCTTTCCAGGTTGTCCATTACCTCGGATCTGTCGATACCCTGAACCATAATTAACTCGCTCACCAAGATTTGTTTGGCGCTCTCAAGCATTCTCCTTTCCCCCGTGGAAAGCCCTTTCTTTCTCTCCCGCAATAATAAACTGCGTACGACTTCCGCAACTTTAAAAATGCTCCCGCTTTTTATTTTATCCATGTTGGCGCGGTAACGCCGGTTCCAGTTTACATTTACAGTTTCGTCCCCATTTTCAAGTATATTAAATACTTCCGATACTGCACTCTTTTCTATTACATCCCGCAGGCCTACCTTTTGCACATTATCCATAGGAACCATTACTTTCATATCTCCAACAGGGATATTCATCACATAATATTTCTTTTTATTCCCCAGGATTTCTTTTTCCTCTATGGCCTCAATAATACCCGCTCCGTGCATAGGATAAACAACCTTGTCCCCAATATTAAACATTTAAATGTAATCCCCCTTAAACCTTGTGCCCGCAATTAGGAAATGACTATTATTTTCCCCTCAAGAACATAAACCACCTTGTAATAATTTTAACACAAAAAATCGTTTATGTCAAAAAAATAATATATCGTATCATATGGATTACTTAATGTCAACAAAATAATTTTATTATTTTTGAGGTAATGAACAAATTTATAAAATTTTTTTGTTACCCACCGGCCCGGGAATATATTGTCAACGTACAACGGCTTGGAGATGGAAAGTAATAACAGGTTTAATCCATTTTTATAGCCGGCCACCCGGGTACCAAAAAAGATGTTCTGCCACCTTTGCAGTTATCAATCATTACGCATCACGTAGAAGTTGACAAGATTTTAAAGTAGCAAGTATAATAGGAATAAGAAAGTCAAAGAGGTGACATAAAGACATGAAAACCGGGAACGATGAGGTTGTTGACCTTTTTCAAGATAAAGTGTCTGAATTACTCCTCAGGCACCGCAGCATCCTTGATAGTATTTCCAAACATGCAGAGACGGCTGTGCGAATAAACAGAGCAATCACAAAGTCAGTAACGGATTGCGGCTGTATCTCTATTAATGCCCGCAAGCAACATCTTCCTGCCGGAACTTCCCTTGAAGAATGCCGGAAATACATGCTGTCACATCTTGAGGGACATTTATGTGAAAATTGCAGGGAGGTCATCGAGGAGGAAATCGGAAACCACCTTTTCTATTTAACCGCTTTGTGTAACCTGCTGGGTTTCAAACTGGAGGATATTTTCTTTAAAGAGTATGAAAAACTTAAGGCCCTGGGATATTTTCACCTCTCGTAAAGTTAGCTGTTTCTCTCATTTATGATTTTTTTTATATGAGAGCAATATCAAGGGCCTCCGCAAGGGTTGAAATGCCTGTAATTTTCAGCTCCTTTTCCATTTCCTTAATGTAAGATCCGCTATTTCCGCTTAAATTGGCCTGTGGCAGGATACACCGGGTAAAACCCATCTTCGCCCCTTCCCTCAGCCGTTCTTCTATACGGTTGACCGGCCGTACTTCCCCCGTTAGCCCTATTTCCCCCACAATCATCGTCTCCTGGAGCAGCGGCCTATCTCTGAAACTCGATGCTATGCTCAGCCCCACACCAAGATCTGCAGCAGGTTCCATTATTTTAACACCACCGGCCACGTTTGTAAAAATATCACAATTAGCCAGCTGTAATCCGCTTCTTTTCTCTAACACTGCGATAATAATGGCTACGCGGTTATAGTCCAACCCTGTAGCAGTCCGCCGGGGAACGCCGCCAAAATAAGAAGGGGTAACTAAAGCCTGAATCTCTACCAGCAGCGGGCGGGTGCCTTCCATAATTGGAACTACCGTCGAACCGGCCATGTTCTGCGGGCGTTGATTCAAAAAATAGGCTGAGGGATTCTGCACTTCGTCCAAGCCACAGGGGCCCATGGAGAAAATTCCTATTTCGTTTGTAGCTCCAAAGCGGTTTTTAACACTCCGTAATATTCTAAAGCTCTGGTACCTGTCCCCTTCAAAATAAAGAACACAGTCCACCATATGCTCCAGCAAACGGGGTCCGGCAAGGGTTCCCTCCTTGGTAACGTGGCCGACAATAAAAAAAGAAGTCCCCCTGGTTTTTGCCAGTTGGACAAGTGATGCCGTTATCTCCCGAACCTGGACCACACTTCCGGGAACACTGCCCAACTCGCTTTTCATTATGGTTTGGATAGAATCAATCACCACTACTCCGGGGCTGTTTTTGGCAATAGCCGCTGCAATGCGGTCATATTCGGTCTCTGCCAGCACCAAAAGAGGCACCCCTGGTTGACAAAGCCTGTCCGCCCGCATTTTTATCTGCTCGAGGGATTCTTCCCCAGCTACATAGAGAACACAGCAACCCCCCGAGACAAGCTTGATTGCTGCTTGCAGCAAAAGGGTGGACTTCCCGATGCCGGGATCGCCTCCAACCAGGATTACCGAACCTGGAACGATACCCCCTCCCAGCACCCTGTCCAGTTCAGCTATATCAGTCGAAAGACGCATTACAGCATGGGGTTCAATCTCGTTTAGCGATGTTAGCTCCCCGGGAGGCCTTGCCCCGGCGGCTTTATCCGGAGTTGCACGGCTTACCCTTTCTTCAGCCATGGTTGTCCAGCCGCCACAGCCCGGGCACCGTCCAACCCATTTGTACGCTTCATAACCGCATTCACTGCATACATATACAATTTTCTCCCTGCCCATCCCGTTACATTCTCCTTCCCTCAGGCGTCCCGGGCATCCCCGGCGTATAAACGCAACTTAGACAGGTTAACAACATCCCATTTGCTTCCAATCTCCGGAGTCTCCAGGATAACGGGTAACTCTTCCGACCATGGGTAGCGAAAAAGTTCCTTAAATCCCTCGTCGCCGATATAACCTTCTCCCAGATGAGCATGGCGATCTCTGTGAGAACCGCGGAGGGTGCCTGAATCATTGGCATGAATGACTTTTACGCATTCCAGACCAATATGCTCAATTAATTCATCCATAGCCTTTTTCAACCCTTCGCCAGTGGAGAGATCATAACCTGCTGCCCAGGCGTGGGCGGTATCAAGACATACTCCAAGAGGCGCTTCTTCCCCCAGAGCTTTTAATATATTCCCGATGGAAATAAAAGTTCCCCCAAGGGAAGTCCCCCCTCCTGCAGTATTTTCCAGGAGCAGTTCTATCCCCGAAGATGGCCAGTCTTCCATCTCCTCTTTCAGCGTAGAGATAAAAAGCTCCATCCCCTCTTTATATCCCCTGCCGCCATGGCTGCCTGCATGCAGCACTACATAAGGAGAACCAAGATTGCGGGCATTTTGCAGTGTTTGCCGAAAGAGTAATCGCGATTTGTGATAAAATTCTTCTTTTGCGGCTGCCAGGTTAACAAGATAAGGAGTATGTACTATCAGGGGAAAAATAGAATATTCTTTTAAAAGCTCGCCCCGCTGAACAAGCTCTTCGGGTTTTGGCAGAGGAGGGTTCCAGCTGGTTGGATTCCCCACAAACACCTGCAATGTTTGGCAGCCGATTTCCGCAGCACGTTTTACATTCCTTGCAAATCCGCCTTTTTGCGGCATATGTATACCAAATCTCATTTCCGGCACCTCTTTTCTGCTGCCTTTTTCTATCCTTAATCCCTTCGACTATTCTTCAGTAGACAATTTCGGATAAAATCATATCCAGCGCTTCCCGTGGAGAACGATGTTTGATAATCGGCCTGCCGATTACTATATAATCTGCTCCTGCCTCCATTGCCTGCCGGGGAGTAAAAACCCGCTGCTGATCGCCGGATGTAGCCCACAATGGCCTGACACCGGGAGATACAATGAGAAACTTTTCTCCGCATTCCTTACGAATTAGCGCCGCCTCGCGCGGGGAGGCCACTACACCGTTTATCCCGCTTTCTTTACCCATTAAAGACAGGTCCACAACATGCTGCTCAAGTTGTTTCTCAATTCCCACCTCATCTCTTAACATTTTTTCGTTTAAGGAGGTCAATACGGTAACACCCAGGACCAGCGGCTTTGCTTTTCCCGATTCTTCCGCAGATTGTCCGGCTGCTTTTACCGCTGCCTCAATCATTTTCCTGCCTCCGCTTAAATGAATATTAAACATATCAATCCCAAAACTTGCTACTACCTCGACTGTAGAAGCTACGGTATTGGGTATGTCGTGAAATTTTAAATCCAGAAACACCTTGACGCCGAGTTCCTTTAAACCCTGAATGATACGAGGCCCGCAGGCGGTATAAAGCCTCATGCCCACCTTGTAAAAGGTAACTGGTGGGGAAAGAAGTTTTACAAGATTGTAAGCTTCCTTTTCATTTTCAACATCAAGCGCCACAATAATTCTCCGGGCGGCCTCATTTTTATCTTTCATGGCTGTATCCTGCTCTTTCAATTTTATTAAATAGGCTGTAAGATTTTTTGCCGTTGGAAACCCCTTGCTGTTAAGAATAATTACCTTTGCGCTGCGCCTACTATTTCATCCAAACTCTGCAACCCTTCCGACTCCATAAAAAGCTGCAAATCCGAAATAAGCCGGGGTATGGTATAAGGATTGATGAAGCTGGCTGAGCCAACCGCTACAGCGCGGGCACCCGCCAAAAAAAACTGCAGCGCATCATCCAGGTTAGTGATACCTCCCATTCCGATGATGGGTATCTTTACAGATCTATATACTTCATATACCATCCTTACCGCTACCGGCCTGATTGCCGGCCCGGAAAGCCCCCCCGTAATATTTCCCAGAAGCGGGCGCCTCCTGGAAACATCGATTACCATTCCTTTTAATGTATTAATCAAGGATAGTATATCCGCTCCGCTGCTTTCAGCTGCTTCGGCCAGTTCCACAATATCCGTCACATTTGGGGAAAGCTTGACAATCAGGGGCAAGCGGCATACCCGGCGCACTTTCCTGATCAGCCTGGTCATAACATCCGCCGAGGTACCAAAAAAAATACCTCCCTCTTTTACATTGGGGCAGGAAAGATTAAGCTCCAGAGCCAGTATCCCGTTTGTCTCCGATAACTCCCGCGCCAGCGTGAGGTATTCCTCCTCCGTATCGCCGGCGATATTCACAATAACCGCTGCATTAATACTTCTGAGGCGGGGGAGTTCCCTCTCCAAAAAGGCCTCCAGCCCGGGATTTTGCAACCCGATAGCATTTAACATCCCCGCAGGGGTTTCAGCTATCCTGGGTGGAGGGTTCCCCTGCCTGGGCCTTAAGGTCAGCCCCTTGACAATAACTGCCCCCAGCTTTTCAAGTTCAAAAAATGAGGCATACTCCTCACCGAAGCCAAAAGTGCCTGATGCAGCCAGCACGGGATTTTTTAATCTAAGCGGTCCTAAATTAACCTCCAGATTTATCACTTACCAGACCACCTCCTGGGAGTTAAAAACAGGACCATCCCGGCAAACCCTGAGGTAGCCGGTTTTATTTTCCCTGTGCGCTTGAACAGCACAGCCCTGGCAGGCGCCTATGCCGCAGGCCATCCGCTCTTCAAGGGAAAGCTGCATAGGAAAGCCCCAGGATCTATTTTTTTTTGCCAGGGTTTTGAGCATAGCTTCCGGACCGCAGGCAAAAATCTCAGCCCGCCCCGGGTCATCTTTTAAGCTTCTTTCAAACAAATCCGTCACCAGGCCATGAAAACCGGCGCTTCCATCCTCAGTAGCCAGGAAGACGTCCACACCTGGCGGCAAAAACTTATCTGGTGTAAGGAGTTCCCCGGAGTTCGGTGTCCCGTAATAAACCAGTATTTTTTCCCTTTTACCGGCTAAAGTACCTGCTAAAAATAGCAAGGGAGCTATCCCCGCCCCTCCCGCCAGCAAGATGCTCACCGGGAATTCCTTGCCGGGAGAGAAAGGGGTTCCCAGCGGTCCCAGACAATCAAGAAATTCATCCTTTTGCAAACGGGACAAAATCCTGGTACCTTCTCCGACAACGCGAAAGATGATCTCTACCGTTCCATTCCGGGGAGAAGCACCCGCTATGCTGAAAGGACGCCTGAGAAAGGGCACCGTATTATCCGCTACGCGCACATGTAGAAATTGCCCGGGAAGAGAATCCCCGGCAATTCGCTGCTCTTCAAGCTGCAAAAAAAAGCAGCCGGAAAAGATTTCTTCTATTTTCAGAACACGCGCCTTTGATAACAAACAGCTTTACTCCTTTGCTTGAAGAATTCTTTTTATTGCAGGAAAATCTTTGCTAAATCCCTTAACCTTCCCCTGCCACATTTTTATATCCCCGTCCACCATGGTCATTACAGGATAACCTTTTAAACGCCAGCCTTCAAAGGGGGTATTTCTCCCCAGGGAATAAAACCTTTCGCTGCTTACTATATGCTCAGTATGCGGATCAATTACAACCAGATCCGCAGGAGATCCCGGTTCAAGCGAGCCCCCCGGGATTCCCAGAAGGCGTGCCGGCGCGGATGAGAAACGGTCAACAAATTCGCCCGGTGAAAGCAGCCCTTCTCCCACCAGTTTTGTCCAGAGCAACGGTAAAGCAGTTTCAAGCCCAATTACCCCAAAAGGCGCACTGAGAAAATCCTCTTCCTTATCCAGGAGGCTGTGGGGAGCGTGATCTGTGGCGATTACCCCGATCACCCCTTCCGCTAATGCCTTTTGTAAGGCCTCTTTATCTGTTGAAGTGCGCAGCGGAGGGTTCATCTTCACATTCGTATTAAAATCTCCAACTGCTTCTTCCGTTAAAAGCAGGTGATGCGGAGTTACTTCCGCCGTTACGTTTGTACCTGTACTTTTTGCCCACCTCAGCAGCTCCACGCTCTCTTTAGCGCTAAGATGTGCAAGGTGAAGCTTCCCCTTTACTTCTTTTTGGAGCAATATCTCCCTGGCTACCATCACCGCCTCGGAGGCGGAGGTAATAACCGGCAACCCCAGCCGGTAACCGTGAGCCCCCGCATGGACAACGCCTCCCGCAGCCAGTGAAAGGTCCTCGCAGTGGGAGATCACGGGAAGGCCAAGGTTTAAAGCATACTGCATCGCCCTGAGCATAACACCGCTGTCGGTAACCGGGTTGCCATCGTCTGAGAAACCCCTGGCCCCTTCCTGTGCCATCTCCCACATGGGTGCAATTTCTTTTCCATCGATATTCCGGGTAATTGCGCCTATGGGATAGACCCGTGCCAGATCCGCCTGCCTTGACCGTTCCTTGATATAACAGATAATTTCTTTATTATCAACCGGCGGGTCCGTATTGGGCATGCAGGCTACGGCAGTAATCCCCCCCGCAACAGCAGCGGCACAGCCGGTAGCAATAGTTTCTTTGCCTTCATATCCGGGTTCCCGCAGATGGACATGCATATCCACCATCCCCGGAAGGATAATCTTCCCCTGAAGATCCAAAGCGGGGACATCGACGGGACCGAGGGTTAAGGAAACCGCCTCTATTCTGCTTCCCCTGATCAGGACTTCCGCCGGTCCCTCCCAGCCGTTTTCGGGGTCGTACAAAATACCTCCTTTTAAAAGCAGGTCCATCCTCTTTATTTTCCCCCTAATAGCAGATCTAAAACAGCCATGCGTACAAATACTCCGTTTAGAGCCTGTTCTTGAAAAAGGATCCTCTGCGGGTAATTCCGCTGTAAAAATTCAACTGCACCACGGCTGATTTCAATCCCGATATTGACAGGACCGGGATGCATCAGCAGAGCACCTTTTTTTAACAAAGAAATCCTTTTTTCGTTAATTCCGTACAGCGCAGAATATTCTGCAAGAGATGGCAGAAGCCCTTTCCCCTGCCGCTCCTGTTGGACCCTGAGAAGATATATAACATCACCATCGGGAAGAACATCATCCAGAACATAAGACCAGCTTACACTGTCGGGAACGAGCTCTACCGGCAGCAAAACAGGGGGGGCTACCAGCGTAAGTCCGGCACCAAAAACGGACAGTGCATAAAAATGGGACCGGGCAACCCTGCTGTGTAAAATATCCCCCACCATGATTACCTTTATTTCCGATAGTTTCACTCCCCTGTCACGCAGGGTAAAAAGATCAAGAAGAGCCTGCGTAGGGTGTTGATAACATCCTTCGCCGCCACTGATAAAGGGGATATCCACCATCCTGGAAATCAAATTCAAAAAACCGGGAGACCTGTGCCGGAAAACCACCGCATCAGCACCCAGCGCCACGAGTGTATTTAAAGTGTCTTTTAAATTTTCGCCTTTTTTTTCACTGGAAGTATCCGGCGAATAATTTATAACTCTGCCGCCCAGCTTTTGTACAGCCATTTCAAATGAAACGCGTGTACGGGTACTTGGTTCCCAAAAAGAGAGCACAATATTTTTTCCTTTGAGTAAAGAAAATACCTCATTTTTTCTTTTTTTATAATAAGCGGCTCTGCTCATGATCTCTTCTATGGCAGACGGTGATAAATCATTTAGATTAAATAGATTTTTGGGAAACAAAAAGGGATTCCCCTCTCTTCTATGCAAATCTGGTATCCCCCGGGAACCAGACCCGGATAAGCGCCTGGATACCAAGAACATATAATCCGGCCGTATCCAGGTAGGTTTCGGCTACGGTATCATAGAGTATCGTTGAACGGGGTGCAAATTCCTCATCGCCTTCCCAGAGTATAAAAGCAAGGGGAATCCGGGGAAACACCGGTATAACAACCCCTGCATCTCCCTGCTCCAACGGCGAACCTCCGTGCTCGAGAGCCAGTTTCAAGAATTGTTCCTTTTTATTGCAGTATTTTTTTGCCAGCGGCTCCAAAGCCTCTTTTTGAAAAGGCTTCCAGTGCAGCGGCCCCCCCCTGAGGTCGAGAAAAGAAAGCCATTGTCCTCTTACCGGCAGACCGCTTGCTTGAGTAAGATACTGCAAAATGACAACTTTTTCCTCCGTGGACAACTTTTCCTGTAAGTTCTCCCCTGTTGTAGAGTTTTTACCTCTTTCAAGGAAATTAATCTCCCCCTGGGGATAGGTAACCGCAAGGGGAAGATTACAGTATTGAAGAATAATTGTATTTTCCTGAAAAAGAGCACCGCTTAAATCCGCCATTTCCCGGGGATCCCGGGCGGCAAAATTCTTTAATACAACCGGCAACGCATTTCTGCTGCACAATCTCATCCCCCCACTTGATAAGTAGATTCTGCAAATGTCCTGCTTTATCCTCTAAATTTATTTTTTTCCTTAAAATAACTTAGACATTTTCCCCTAAAATATGTTAATATAAGAAAATGGATTAACTCTAATGGAGGCTTTTGTCTATTATGCGAATTAAAAAACTTATTCCACTGATAATAATATTTGCTGTCTGTATCGTTATTGCTCCGCACATCTTTCCCGATAGTTCAGGTGCAATACCTGAAAATAGAAATGAGCTGGAGGATATAAATAACCTCCCTCCGGTGGTTAATGAGGAAGATGAGGATACTGTAAGTGTACATAACCCCGGGGGGAATATCGCAGATATTGCTCCTGGTAAAAACCCTGATTTCGGGCAATTTCCCGGGGAAGAAAGCGAAGAACAGAATGGTCTGCCTTCGCGGGGCAATAAAAACTGGGATGATGATTCTCTGCTGGCAGCGTTAACTTTTCTGGAAAGCCCCCTTCCGGGAGCCAAAGTAACCACCAGGGACACACAGCTTCCCGGGGCACCGCGCTCCTACAGGAACGGCACTCATGAAGGTTTGGATTTTTATGAGGGCTACTGCGGCATTTCTGTTAAATACGGAGATCCGGTTTTTGCGGCAGGCCCGGGTATTGTTTATAGAATCGACCACGATTTTGTTGAGCTACCTTTAGGTGAAAGGGAAATGCTCTTGGAAACCGCCTGGGAAATGGATGATACCCCTGAGGATATTTTGGACATGCTCCGGGGAAGGCAGGTCTGGTTAATCCACTCAAACGGCATCATCACGCGCTATGCACATCTTAGCGATACTGCAGGTAACCTTGAAAAAGGAGACAGCGTAGAAACAGGTGACTATATCGGAAACATAGGTAATTCAGGAACCAGTGAAGGCGCCGAAGGCAGCACGCTCAATGCACATCTGCATTTTGAAATATGGATTGGCGAAAGTTATCTCGGTGAAGGACTTTCCCCAGCAGAGATAAGGAGCCTTTGGAAAAAAATTATAGAAGAATAGGATCTATCATTCTTTATCCCGATCGCGCCGGGTAAGGTACATGAGCATATTTTGATAAGCCCGGTGCTCGATATGCAACACTTCATTTATTTCTTTGTATCTGGCGGAAACGCTGGAAGGAGAGATATTATACTGTTCTGCCAGCATTTTTTGCGTTATACCCAGGAAATGGTATTTGGCAAGGGCATACTCAAGGCCCGCTGCCCATACTTCTATTTTTTTGATTTGAGGGACCCGGGGATAGATGTTGTTCAAAAAATCAATCCAAATTGATTGAACATCTTCATAAAAGCGTTCATTATAAGACTTGCTTAAACGCATATTTTGGAGCGTGCAATCCATTACCTGCTGCCATTTATCCTGCCACCTGGGGGCAACTAATGGATAATATGATATATCCACTTCACGCAGTGTTCCTTCCATGAATACAGGTACCAATCCCTTTATACCCATATTTTTTAACTCAAGGAGAGCCTGCAAACGCAGCCGCTGTTTAACCCAGGGATTCCGAACAAATTCCTTTAAAATTTGCTCGCCGGTCCCCTCCATTAATGATCCGTAAAAGCGGATAGCTTTTTCAACGTGCTGTTCATTATTATGATAAAGGGCATTAAATAAAATATTTCTTACCTCTTTATCCTCACGATAATGCCTGGCTATTTCTTCATCTCCCCTGTATTTCTCTTCATCATCGGAATGGTCCTCCTCAAAACTAATGAAATCCTCTTCGGGACTCAATGCAAAAAACAACTCTTCAGCATCTTCGACCATTTCTCCATCCGGGGATAATTGCAGGTACAAATTGAGGTAATAACGGGTTTTATCCAAATCATCCAGCAACCCGTAATTAACTGCCATAAGAAAATAGCATTCGGTCATAGATGGGTCCATTTTATGAACGATATATGAAAAAACCTGGTTGGCCTTCTCCAGATGGCCCATCCTGCTCAACAGGCAGGCCAGGTTATAATGGTTTATAGAATTATGCGGTTCAACCT
Organism: Bacillota bacterium; assembly: GCA_012520035.1. Lineage (GTDB taxonomy): Bacteria > Bacillota > Dethiobacteria > DTU022 > UBA8154 > DUQX01. Next base: position 3,158 of record JAAYOY010000212.1, on the reverse strand, counting down.
CAATCATTTTTTTATAAAATAACAGCGCCTTTTCCAGCTTATTTTGCCGGCTATAATAGTTGCCTTTTTGAAAATAATATTCGGCATTCTTTACCAGAGGCACAACTTTACGTGAATTTTTAACCTGTTTCATGCTTTCACCCACCTTAATCCATCTTGACCTGGCCCATTATTTTGCGGCAAAAATTCTTCGCCCCAAAAAACGGTCCCACTCAGTCCAGGCAGAACTCTTGGCATTATGACTATTAAGCAGCTTTGAAAATTGTTTTAAACGGGCACTGAGCAAATCAGCGTGAAATAACGCAAACGCCTCAAAGGTTTGGGGGACCTCCGGCGAGCCCCATTCCTTTTCGCCATGATGGCTAATAATCATATGTTCGAGTTTCATTTTAAGATCGTCGGGGAAGGAGGGAACCATCTCGATCATTTTTCTAACTACCTCCAGCCCTATAGTTATGTGCCCCAAAAGCTTCCCCCTGTCGGTCTGTTCAAAAGTAAAGCTGTCTGCATTGTATTCTTCAATTTTCCCTATATCATGAAATATTGCCGCCGTAATCAACTGCGACCTGTCGATTTCCTCCGGGTACAATTTTGTCAGATACTCACATATTTGAACAACCTCCAGAGTATGCTCCAGAAGCCCGCCCAGGTAATTATGATGAATGGATTTGGCTGCAGGTGAAAGATGAAAACCCTTTACCAGCTCCTGATCATTGTAAAAAACATCCAAAAGCCGGGATAGATGTTTATTGCTAACCGCTGTTGAAGCGATCCCCAAAAGGTTACCCCACATTTCACCTGTGTCTCTGGGGCAAGTAGCCTGAAAATAACTCCTGTTTATCTTATCTTTTTTTACTGTACTGTAATCATTTATTACCAGTTGAGGGCCATTGTAATCTTCAACTTCACCGCTTACTAAAAGCACTTCATCCGGACGGATAGGCTCCCTGACCATGGAACTGTTCCAGATAATTCCTTTAATTGTCCCGCTTATATCTCCCAGGAGCAGTTTAATAAAATACTCCCCTTGCCTGGAAGGGGCAGAAAAGGATAGTGTTTTCTGAGCAACCACAACAAACTGAGAATGAACATGGCTGCCTATTTTTAAATCCTTGACAAATTGCTTCCCCAAACAAAGACCTCCTTTTTATGTAAAGATTCTTTATGAACCGTTTAAATCCTGCCGAAACAAAAAAAACTTGCATTTTTATTGCCTAGCTCTTTACCACAACAACTGTTGTTATACAGCAGCAGGTTTGCTCATACCGGGGACAACCTTTACTAAAGAAAGTCCTGCCTGCCTGGATAAGGTCTTATGGGTATCCTCGAGATGCCCATCGGCTACACGGTTACAGTTATTGTTTTCTAAACGTCAAAAATTGATGTTCTCTGCGCATTTGCGGAAGAAGCAAAAAAGCCGTATAACGGCAAAGGCAGACAGCCAAAAATGCTGTCTGCCTTTGCTAAACCCACGGGTCAGCATGTGTCCCTATGAACACGATATTAAGGCAGCCCGTTTTTCTTCAAACAAAATCTTGATTTTTTTTTCATTCAATAAACTAATTGACTTTTGGGCGAGGATACAACCCGGCGCTTTCAACTATTTCCGGTACTATTTCTTCCCAGGCGATTGCCATAATGTGAACACCCGCAACGCCTTCTATCTCCTTCAGGCGTTGGATAGTCTCCACAGCAATCTTAATTCCCTCTTTCTTTTTGTCCTCTGCGCCTTTAATACGGGTGATTAGCTCTTCGGGAACAATCATGCCGGATACATTTTTTTGCATGTAACGGGCGGCACCAATTGATTTGATCGGAGTAACCCCGCCCATAATATATGCCTTTTTATGCAGCCCCAGTTCTCTGACCTTCTCCATCCATTTTTCAAAGCGGTCCAGGTCAAAAATGCACTGTGTTTGGATAAACTGCGCACCGGCAGCAATCTTTTTGGCCAGGCGCAAGGGACGGTACTCAAAGGGATCAGCAAACGGATTGGCTACTGCTCCAATAAAGATCCTCGGCAGAGGATGCTCAAGTTTTTCACCGCCGATAAAAACGCCTTCATCCCGCATATTTTTTACTGCCTGAATAAGTTGCATAGAGTCCAGATCGAAGACGTTTTTGGCTGCAGGCTCGTTCCCAAACTTGCCGTGATCACCTTGTAAACAGAGAAAATTTCTTACTCCAAAGCTTACCGCACCAAGCAGGTCGCTCTGCAGGCAGATCCTGTTCCTATCCCGAACCGTCATCTGCACATTGGGCTCCAAACCCATTTGTATAAGGCTCGCTGCAACCCCTATACTGGAAGTACGCACAATCGCTGTTTGATTATCCGTAATATTATACGAATCGACATGATTGCGCATTTCATATGCATGGTGTTTTAAAGTTTCTAAATCAGCGCTCTTGGGCGGCCCCAGCTCCCCCGTAACTGCAAAATGGCCGCTGCTTAGTATCTTTTCTAGATTACTCTCTATTCTCAAGCCTGACATCCTCCCTTACAATAGTTCTCGGGCCTCCGTGGTGGGAAGTAGACCAATCCTTCGGGGGCTGGATTGCTTCCATTCTGTCCGATATGCCCATTTTAGAAAGGCGCTCATAAATAAGGTGCCAGGCACAGTCAATGTCTTTATTGACTTCACACTTGCCGTCCTGAGAACCGCCGCAGGGCCCATTAAGCATGCTCTTGGCACAACGCGTTATTGGGCAGATACCCATCGTTAAATCCAGGACACAATTACCACATCCCAGGCAGTTTTCTTTCCAAACGCCCTGCTCCAGGGGATAACCCATAAACTTTGTATTTAATCCCGGGAGGATTATTTTATCCGGAAGCCTGGCAGCCATTGTCTGTACACCTACGCCACAGGCCAGGGAAAGAATAGCGTCATATTCGGCCAATTTTTCTGCGTAATCATCAATGTATTCGTACTCACATTGACGCAAAAGTGTATGTGTACCGATTTCCCAATTTTTACCTTCTTTTTGACTGAGCAAAGAAAGGGCAGCTGCTGTCTCAGCCGCTTCCTTATCGCCTCCCGCCAGACATACGGTAACACAGGTGCCGCAGCCTAAAATACATATTTTCCGGAAAGGTTCCAGCATCTTGGAGATTTCTGCCAATGGTTTTCGTTCACCAACTATCATTTCTCTCACCT
>JAAYOY010000211.1 GCA_012520035.1 Bacillota bacterium | reverse complement strand
GATTTCAGTAATACAAGTCATCGGATGCGGCAATGGAACGGAGGGGGAAAGCTCAGGTGTTGCTGGGACGGAAGGGGCAGAAGGAACAGAGGGATTACCCTCGATGTTAACTATCGGTACTCACGCGATGAGTTCGCTTTATAACACAATGGGTTCCGGTATAGCTACAGTGGCGAGCAAGCATACTCCCGTGGAAGTTAAAGCGATAGCTACTTCAGGGCCAATTGAGTGGTTTCCCATGTTTATAAACGGGGAGATGGACATGGGGGTTTTAAATTGTTGGGATGCCAAAATGGGCTGGCTTGGGGAATCGGATTATGCAGCCATTTCCGGAGGCGAAGGCTTTCCTGTCCGCCTGCTGACCAATGGTTCCTTCTCAATTTATAGTGCCCTTGTTGCAGAAGATTCGGGTATTAAAACAGCTCAAGATCTTAAAGGAAAAAATTTTATAGTATATTATACCGGTGCTGCAGGTATAACCGCCCAGTCCAAGGCATTTTTAGCAAATCATAATTTGACTGAAGATGATATAAATGTTATCACTGTTCCCTCCATTTCGGACGGCGTTAAGGCAATTATTGAAAGGCGTGCCGATTGTGCCGGTTCTGCCAATATCGGGTTTGCCCTTGTCGAGGAATTAGAGGCAACCAGAGGAGCGCGTTTTTTAGCCTTTGATCCTTCCCCTGAGGCAGTTGAACGGGCTCAAAAAGAATTTACTTTATATCCAATTGAAGTCGAGCCTGGACCGGGATTTACCGGTGTGAGGGAACCTATGACAATGATGGCCTATGATATTTATCTGGTTGGACGCACCGATCTTTCCGATGAAGCAGCTTATGCAATGGTTGAAGCTATCTGGGAACATAATGAGGAGTTGGCTGCCGTCCACCCGAGATTAAAGGAGTGGAATACAGAAAGATTTGTAACTGATCAGGCCACGATACCTTATCATCCCGGCGCTATTAAATTCTATAAAGAAAAAGGCGTCTGGAGCGAGGAAATGGATGCTTTGCAGGAAGAGTTGCTTTCCTTAGAACAATAGGCATTATACATTCCTGATACATTCCTGGAGGAGGCATGGGTTTGCGGTGTAGTAAGCCCTGCCTCTCCTATTACAATGACTGGGAGGAGTAATAATGGCAGAAATATCGGCGGAAGAAAAAGAAAAATTATTATCGGAAGAACAGGAAGAAAAACAGCGTTATCGTGTGTTAAAAGGGCCAGTACGTCTGTATCAAAAAGTACTTGGTATTTTGATACCGATTATAGGGATTGTTTTTATCTTAAATTTACCCCTTTATTTTGGAATTTCTCTTTTTAACCAGCAGTTTCTGGGGTTATTTCTAGGGCTTCTCATGGCGTTAATGTTTATCATACTGCCGCCATCCCCTAAATCTTCCCGCAGAAGTCTTCCCTGGTACGACCTTATTTTTTCTTTATTAAGCCTTTTTACCGGTTTCTATATATTTATATGTTACCCGGATCTGATAAGCACGATCGGAGTAATAACGCCGTTTAGAGTCTTTATAGGCACTATCGTAATATCTCTGGTAATCGAAGGGACAAGAAGAACAAGCGGTTGGATCTTGGTTGCTGTAGTGTTATTTTTTATAGTTTATTTTAAATTTGGCTATTTGTTTTCGGGAATACTGGAAATTCAAAAAATTTCCTGGGAAAGAATGGTTACACAGTTGTTCTTGGGTGCAGATTCTATTTATGGTGTCGCTCTGCGTACTGCAGCGATCATAGTGTTTGGTTTTATTCTCTTTGCCCAG
>JAAYOY010000210.1 GCA_012520035.1 Bacillota bacterium | reverse complement strand
GGGGACGGTTCTCGCTGTCGCATTTCTACGGTTTGCAACAAAGGAGACGGATCCCGCTGTCGCATTTCTGTGGTTTAGAGAAACAGCGCACATTCCCTTTTCGTCAGGTTGTGCGGAAGGAAAATTTTTACTTACGCATGAGGGATGTAGCACCATTCCACCTTCTTAAGGATGCACCAAGCGCCGGCGCTAAAAGAAATGAAATGTTTCCTCCGCTCACACCGGCTGCATCCTGCAAAACTTTTTCCGGACTTATTGGGGCTGCCTCTGTATCTTTATTCACTTCCTTAGCTGCCTCCCCGATGCGAATTTGGGTGAAAGGATCTAAAAACCGCGTTTCCATACCCAGTTTCTCGCTAAAAAAAGAGGAGAGCCCATTCACAGCAGAACCTCCCCCGGTGAGGTATAAAGAGCGTACCGTTTTTCCCCCGTAATCCAGGTGAAAGGAGAAATATTCCAAAGAACGCTCCACCTCAGCCAAAATTATTCCGGCTGCTGATAAAAGACCGCTTTCCCCTATATTAAAAGACTCTTCTCTGTTTATCTTATTATCTCCACCGCCGTTCTGCACAGGCTTGTTCCCGGAAGAATCTATACCCGCCTTAATCGTACGACAAAAAAGCAGTTTTTTGCCCTCCATGATGATGAGTTTCGTGCTCCCGGAACCGATATCAAGCACAAGAAAAGGCCTGCCCTGCAGATCATAAGGCAGCGTACCTTTCGAAATTATATTCCCGACCAGGCGGAAAAGGGAGAGCTGCTCGATCTCCATCGCCAGCGGTTCCCAACCCGACCGTATGAGCAGATAATAATAACTCTCCACAACCTTCCGCGGAACAGCCACGGCCAATACATCCAGCAAAAGCTTTCCCGTTATTTCCTTTTCTCCCAGTGTACAGAAATCAACCACCGGATCTTCCATCGCGCTTTCCACATATTTGCAAGTCTCCCAGTAAACTGCCTCCGATAGTTCACGAGGAGCCATCACCGGAAGGGTAAGTGGACGCAGATATACCTGCTGCGGGTTGATATTGCAATTGACTCTGCGCCCTTTAAAGCGTTTGCCGCGCCCCAGCCCGGCCAGAATCTCTTGCAGGGCAGGGATGTCCTTGATCTCCCCCGCATCCAGAGAGCCCCTGGGGGTATCAACGACAGCATACTCATGCAGCACAACCCTGCCCCCGTCCAGTTTTAACTGTACCGCCTTGCTCGCTCTCTCCCCAAGATCAAGGCCGATAGGAGAAAACCTTTGACCAAACATCAAATCAGACCCCTTTTATTTAATGTGTGGTTGTTCCTTAACGTTATCTTTACCATCCGCTCCAGCTAATAATTTTTGCTTCAATAACCGTTTTCCCTGAAAGGTTCCCGCCTTCATCCCCATCAACATCATCTTCTCCGCCATCTCCATCATGGTCTGCAGCGCCTTCCTTTCTATCATCGTTACTGGTGCCATCTTCAAATATCAGTTCCACAAAAGCCCTCAGGAGCGCCCGCGCTTCTTCCCCTTTCACAAGATGACGGTAATACCCGCTGGAAATGATAGTGTAATATTCCTCATTTCCTTCGGGATTACCGGGCTCCAGCCATTGAAGGACGAAATACTCTTCCTCTTCCCCGCGCTTCAAATAAACGGGGTTTTCAATACCAGTACGCTGCAGAAAATAATCCGGTTGCTTATTTAGCAGCAGCATCATCACCTCTGCTCCTGTTTCAGCAATATAATGCGCCCGGATCTTTAATTCATAATTCCTGGCAATGGTACGCTCTATCAGGGAATTCTGCAATAAAACCGCTCCGGCGATCATTAAGGCTGAGACAAGAAAGAGCACCAGAAAAAGAAGCGCCCCCTTCTCATCCCGGTAATAAGTCATCGGCTGCTTAATTATCTTCATTCTCTCCCGTTTTCCTTCTTTCCCGTTTATCAGAACATGTTAAACAGGCGTACCTTACTTTGTAAAATATACGGGTTGCCCCGGTTTTCCCCCCTGCAGTTCTCCTGCGTACCGAGAATTATAAGAATCATCGGAGAAACACCCTTCTTTTCCGGAAAATCATCGGATCCGGCCATCTCAGGAAGATAACGAAAAATACTCAACTGGGTAATTTGACAGGCGAATTCGTTTCGGGGACCGTTTGCCTTTTTGATGGTAATGATTCTTTTCGTCTTATCAAAGTTGATCTCGCATTGTTGGCCTTCAACCGAGGTGTAAATCAACCGGCTGCTTCCCTGCCCCGAATGCCCTTCACCGCGCCAGAGCGGAAGAAGATCTTCATTTTCAAAACCTTCAATACCGGCAGCATAGCGCAGCTCCTGGGAGATCCCGTAGAGTGCAATACGGGCATTTTGCTGCAAATCCAGCGCAGCGAAACCTTTTGACCAGCTCCGCAAGCCCACGCTGTAGAAATTCAGAACAGCAGCGAAAATCACGCTGAAAACAGCAGAGACAAGCAAAACTTCAAGTAGCGTCATCCCTCGTTCAGCCCCTGCAGCAAAACTGCGCCATATTCTGGAATGCCTTATTCTGGAGTGCCATATTCTGGAGTAAAAAAACTTCATCGCCGTAAACCCTCTCCCAGATACGAAGATAGAGAAAAAGAACGCCCATGCCCGTCACCCCAGGAAACGGAAACTTCCAGGAAAAGCAACTCCCCTTCCTCTCCCGGGAGAATAGTGTCAATTCCTACGCTGCTAATCAGGGTATCCCTCTTAAAGGAGCCGAGCGTTTCTTCCAGACGCAGTTCTCCATTACCATCCAGGCTCATTTTTAGTGCATCATAACCTGCTCCCTTTAGTTCTTCCATCCTCCCCTGTGCAAGAATTGTGGCCTTCGTCTCTTCTCCAGCCCTCAGGGTTGCGAAAGAGGCACCTGCAAACATGGAAAGAACGGGGACCATTATTATCCCCAGAATAGCGGCAACGGCAATAATCTCAATCAGGCTGAAACCTTCCTCTCCCATCCTGACCGGCATTCGCCGCACCTCCTTTATTCCTGCTATTCCTGTGAAATTAATATGTATACGTAATCCACATCTTTCTTAACCGCTTTGTCACCCAGGCTTTCAATAAGTTCATCCAGGGCATCCTCCGGCACTTTATCCAGCTGCAGATAACAGGCCTTTCCACCAAACACCCCGCTTTCGCCGTTGCGGTAACAATACTTTCCGTTCCAGGGATTTTTAGCAGGCCAGCTTTCCAGATAAGGGCCACTCCAGCCGGCAATTCCATCCTCAGGGTTAGCCGTAAAACCGGGGTCGGTTCCATCGCTTTTATCGGGCGGCCATTCCCCTGTATCGCTGTAATAGGCCGTGGCCGCGCTTTTTATGGCCCTTGAATCTGCCAATACTGCTGAAACCTTGCTCCTGTCAACAGCCCTGAATAAATTTGGAGCAACAACAGCGCCCAGGATAGCAATGATCGCAATAACCGTCAGCAGCTCTATCAAAGTAAAACCACTTCTATCTAGGAAGATTTTTCTCATAATCTTTCCCTCTCTTTGTAATAATCAGATCATTCGGTATATGTCAAACACAGGCAATAAAACAGAAAGAGCAATTAACCCGACTATACCCGCCATGGCAAGGATTAATATTGGTTCCAGCATTGAGCCCAGGCGTTCAATAATACACGAAACCTCCTCCTCGTAATAATCGGCAGACCTGATCAGCATCTCGTCCAGCTTGCCCGTTTCTTCTCCCACTCCGGCCATTTCCGCAACCATTGAAGGGAAAAGATCCTCCAGGGCAAGAGCTTCTGCCAGAGCCCTCCCTTCTGCTATTCCTCCGGCAACTCTCCGGACTGCAGCTCCAGCAATCCTGTTCCCCAAAATTCTTTCAACAAATTGCAGGGATAAAAGCAGGTTAACACCGCTTCCCAGCAAAGTACCCAGTGTGCGGCAAAACCTTGCCAGAATTACCTTTTTGTAAAGCGCATTAAACAGCGGAAGTTCAAGAAGCAGCCAGTCGTAGATAAAAGCCCCTCTTCCGGTACTTAAAATTCTTTTCAGCAAAAAGGCAAAAGCAACCGTCAAAAGAAAGAACAGGTACCAGTAAGAGACCAGCCCCTCCCCCAGCAAGATGAGCAATTCTGTTAAAGGTGGCAGATCAACTGCCATGCCGACATAAATTCCTTGAAAAGAAGGGATAACAAATACAAGCATAAATACAACTACAAGGATAGCGGCACAGAATAAAAACCTGGGATAGAGAGTCGCTGACCTTATTTTTTGTTCCAGGTCATACTGCTTTTCAAAATGAACTGCCAATCTATCCAAAACCGTATCAAGTACGCCTCCGGATTCCCCCGCAATCACCATGTTAACCATTAGATCGGAAAAAATACCGCTGTGCGCCTTAAATGAATCCCCCAGTGAAAATCCTTTTTCTACCCTGGCAGCTATATCCCCGATTATTTCCTTTAGTTGTGGCTGTTCAGTTTGCCGGGCAAGGACCTTCAGGCTGTAAAGAAAAGTAATACCGGCACCAACCATTGTGGCAAATTGACGGCAAAAAACCGCCATATCCCTCGTTTGAAGCCGGGTTCTTATAAAAGGAAGCTGCACAGGTTTATTAAGGGCTGCAACCACCCGTTCAATATAGCTTCGCTCCGGATCTCCGTTATAACGGCTTGAAAAAGCCCGGTCGGCTCTCCAGGCCTCCCCGTTGCGCTCTCCCGGCCGTCCCCCGCGTTCCCTGAGTCTTACGATATAGTACCCCCGTTCCTGCAAACCCCTGATCGCTTCCAGCGGCTTATCTCCCACAACGACCCCTTCTTTTTCCGTGCCCTTCAAGTCCCTGGCGCGATAATAATACTCGGGCATAAACATCACCCCCAGCGGCAATATTGCCCACCCCTTGCGACAGAGAGAACCGTCCCCGTTGTCGCACGTTTGCGACAGAGAGAACCGTCCCCGTTGTCGCACTAGAAATTGGTGCAGGCTACCCGCATTACTTCCTTGAGCGTAGTAACCCCTTCAGCCGCCCTGTGCACTCCATCCTGAAGTATAGTCTGCATTCCCCGGGCTACCGCGTGATACCTGATTTCCTCCGTATCACTCGATACCATAATAAGCCGGCGCATCTCTGCATCAACGGGCATTACTTCATGAATGGCAGTTCGCCCTTTGAAACCGCTATAACCGCAATCCTCACAACCCCTTCCCCTGGTGAAAACCGGGACGATATCACTGCCGCCTGCATCCCTGTAAAAAGCCAACTCCTCTTCCGGGGGGAGATATTCCTCCCGGCATTTGTTACAATTAATGCGGATCAGCCGTTGAGCAACTACTCCAACAAGGGAAGACGTGAGCAAAAAATTTTCCACCCCCATATCCAGGAGCCTTGTAACAGCGCTTGGTGCATCGTTGGTATGCAGGGTCGAAAAAACAAGGTGGCCGGTGAGCGCCGCCCTGGTGGCAACCTCAGCAGTTTCAGCGTCACGTATTTCACCCACCATGATAATATTGGGATCCTGGCGCAAGATTGTTCTCAGGGCACCGGCAAATGTAACACCAATTTTATTGTTTATCTGGACCTGGTTGATCCCATCAAGCCTGTATTCAACCGGGTCTTCTACAGTAACGATATTTTTTGCCGGGTTATTTAAGTAGTGCAGCGTAGAGTAAAGCGTCGTCGATTTCCCACAGCCGGTCGGACCGGATATTAGGATCATGCCATAAGCATTGCCCAAAAATTTAAGATAACGCTTTTGGTTTTCTATATTAAATCCCAGCGTCTCAATCGGCATAATTATCTTATCGGGGCTGAGCAGCCGCAGGACCATTTTTTCACCATAAATTGTCGGTAAAGTGGAAATACGGATGTTAACAAGCTTCTTATCCAGCACGAGCTGGATATTGCCGTCCTGAGGGCGCCTTCTTTCCGCAATATCCAACCCCGCCATAATTTTCAGGCGGGAAATGATCAAAAGCATAATATCACCGGGATAAGTAGTAAAATCACTAAGCATGCCATCAATACGCAGGCGGACCCTTAAACCCTTCTCGCCGGGTTCCAGGTGGATATCACTGGCATCCCTGCTGACAGCGTGATTCAAAAGGTAGTTGACCATCTGCACCACCGGCGCATCTTCGAGGACATCTTCCACAATTTTTTCCGGGTGATTATCCGCCACGTTAACTCCGGGGAAAGCCCTCCCATCTTTTTCTTCCGGATAATCGCCGGAACCTTTCAATTTCAGGGCAGCATAATGATATATTACCTCTGTAATTTCACTTTGCGCTGCCAGAACGGGTATAACAGAACACCCTGTAAGGATGGAAATATCGTCCAGGGCAACGATATTAAAAGGATCCGCCGTAGCAAGCGTTAGCTTATCCCCTTCTTTGCGGAGTGGGACTACATTGTATTTTTGCGCCAGAGCCAGGGGTATCAGCCTGAACGTATCCGGGGCGATATGATGTTTGTACAGGCTAACGCGCGGTATTTTCAGGCGCTCTTCGAGGATGCCCAAATATTTTTCCTCCGTAATAAAACCCTTTTGGATAAGAATCTCCCCCAGGCTCCCACGGTTTCTTTCATGCTCAACTAAAGCCGCCTTGAGCTGCTCCCCGTTTATCGCCCCCGCCTGCAACAAAAGATCACCGGGGGTTTTTTTCGTTGTCTTATACAAATACATTTCAAAATTTCCTCCTCACAGCGATGCCAAATACCCCAAGCGATACCGGATGCCTCAAGCGTTACCGGATAGCTCAAGCGATACCAGGTACCATTGCCATTGTTTCTCCCATGCCTCCATTTCCGCATCTGAAATTCCTCACATCGATACCAGATACCACTGCCATATTTCCCGCCCCCAAAAAGAAACCAGGATAAAGGCCAGCATAAGGAAAGGTGCAAAAGCCAGGGCATCCCGGCGCGTTTTTTTCCTGCTTATCAACAGCCCTGCCCCTGTAACAGCTCCCAAAACAAAAGCGAGTACCATAACAATGAGCACATCAGGCCACCCTGCCGCCAGCCCAAGAACGGCCATCAGCTTAACGTCGCCACCGCCCATGCCGCCCCTGCTCAGCAGGACAATGATAAAAAATAAGCCGGCCCCGACAATAAAGCCCAATAGCGCCGACAACGGTGAAAGGCCGGGATAAAATAGCTGCCAGAGAAGAACCCAGATAAAAATAATCAAAACAAAGCGGTTGGGGATAAGCCCCACCTCAAGGTCTATACAGGAAACGAGCAGCAAAAGGTTGAAAATTACGACATATTTAAAGAAATGCGCAGAGAAACCCAGGTAATAGAAACTGAGAAGAAAAAGAACTGCAGAAACGAGCCCGGGCAGAATCTTTCTTCCAAAAACCGCCTTAATACCTCTGTCGCCCTTAACACCGGCCCCCTTTACACCGGGAAACACGCCGGTAAATAGCGAAAAAAGAGTGCCCGCCAAAAAGAAGCGTTTATTGCACGCCGAAGATGAAGACCCCTGCGGCTTTCCGCTGCAATACCGGCGCACAACCCTCCCTATAATGCCACCGGTAACAAGCCCTGAAAGAAAGAGAAAAATATAATGGATAATATTTACCGGAAACACCTTAATTATCTCCTTTGCACTGTTTCTTCGGACGGCACGTCAAAACATAGGCTTCCAATTGCAGCGCAACCTTGAAACTATCATTCCCTGTCGAGGTCAGAAGCAAATCAATAATGCTTACTTTCCTTTGAAGACGCTCTAAATCGGCCAGAAAACCCAAAATACTTTCCCGTTTCCCCTCAGCCGAAAAATCAAGCGTAAAATAATTATAATTCTCTTCAGCGACAAGTTCACCGATGACGATCCGGTCCCCTTCCAACCTGTGTTTCTTAAGCAGTTCATAGATTTGCGTTGCCAGGGCAGGCAGATCTTCGGAAGACGGTATGGCGGATTTCACTGCCGCCGCTTCAGCGGTCAGCTTCTCGATCTCCGCCTGCAAACCTCTCACATCTTTCTCCAGCTCCCGACAGCCCTCTAAAAATTTCCTCTGTGATTCCAGCATTTCGGCTGTATAATCCAGCCTTTCCATCTGTAAAGCCAGTATAAACCGGGCACAGAAGAAAAGAGCAGCCAGTCCAAAAATAATAATTAAAAATAACCCTTGCTTCTGTCTAAAATTTTCAAAGAGACTGTCCATTTTCTGCAAACCCCTGCCTCCGGCGCAGCCAGTTTCAAAAACGGCCCAATACTCCTCATATCCTGGCAGCTTTTAAAACTATCCCCGTTAACTTCAGCAATTCAACTGCCTAACCCGCCTTTTAATTAAAAGGCCGCCAAAAACCGGCGCCGGCAACTTATTTGCAGCAAATCCACAAGCAATCATCGATGATGAAGCGTCAGGCTTATAATCTCTTCCCGGTCTGCCAGGGGGATCTGCGGATATTTTTCCATTTGAAAAGCATCCGCTCCTTCCAGGATCACCAGCAGTTCAACAGCCTGAAGCGGATCTGCTGTGCGCAGCGACAGATCCATTCTTTTTTCACCTGAGAGGTGAATATTATCCACTGCAACATCTGCCGGCAGGATCCCATCCAGATCTTCCAGGATTCCCACAGCACTGAAACCCCGGCCGGAGATTTCCTCATATACTTTGAGTATCTCTTCGTACTCTTCTTTTTGATCCAGAAAAAACTCATAAAGCAATCTATCATCCTGCACCTGCTGCAAGGCATCCTCTATTTCCAGCATCTCACGTTCAAACCTGCGGATAAGCATTTCAGGATAAAGGTAAACGAGCAGGCAAAACAGCGGCACCGCAAACAATACCAGTAAAAGGTGATATTTCTGCCGCTTTTTCCACCTTGCAAGAAGAAAGTCACCGGGAATAAGGTTTATATCCGGCTTGATAAAGCTCTTGCCCGCAGCCAATTAATATACTCCTTTACCAATAATTAAAGAAAATATAAAAAAAATTATCTAAATTTCCTCATAAAATATAGATTTATTTTAAAAATTTTGTGTTAAATGCAATTTCCTCTCAACCCCGGAAGCTTTTAATCCCCGGTAAAGACCGATAAGTGCCCAGAACAGCGGGTATACGGTGATTACATCCACAAGAAAAAACCCCTTGGCCATGTACATAATAACCATCAGAAAAAATGCCAGATCCCGCGGTTTGCTCCTGTCTGTTTTACGGAGGACCGAAAACAGAAACCATAAATACGCCAGAAGGGCAGGTATCCCCATGGTTACTGCAATTTCGAGATAGATATTGTGTGCCTTATGCGCAGCGCGCGCGCCCTCCCCAAATCTTGCCGCAAATTTTTCCGGTGAAACATAGTAAAAGGTATCCGCCCCGCTGCCCAGAAAAACCGATTCCGGCAGCGCTTTTATACCCTCCTGCCAGAGAAGTGATCTGGCACTGCCGCCTTCAGGATCACCGGCAAGAGTCATTTCCGCTTCACCGAAAAAAGTTCCCATCTGTCTCAGTATTCGCCAGTTGTATAAAGGCATTAACAGCACAGTAACAATCAGCATAACTGCAAGCAAAGCAGTTACCTTTTTCTTATCCCTGCAGCAGATCATTAACAGAAGAACTCCCGGAACCAACCCGACCCAGGCTGAACGGCAGAGAGTCGTCAACAGCGTTCCGTAAACAAGACTCAAAATCATAATTGAGCGGAAATTAATGCCCTGTATAAAGCGCAGGGCAGCAAAAGGAAACGCCATTAATAGGAAGGTTCCAAGGTCATTTGAATTATAAATAGTCGAAGCACTTTTGGTTGATTTAAAAATATCTGTTCCCAGCGGCAGAAGATTTAGACCCAGGTACTGCAGCAGGCCAATCAGGGCAATTAAAGCGGCCGATAAAAGCCATATGTCAATAATTTTATCGGTCTGTACAGGAAATTTTAAAGCCGTACTATAAGCAAAAACAAATAATATAGCAAAAAAAATATAAGTTATAAAACCGGTCAGATAACCCGGTGATCCCAGCCAGGCTTCCCCGGGATATTCTGAAAAACAAGAGGAAATAAATACTAATAAAAGAAAAAGCCCCAGGGGTATGTAACTATTGTTATAAACAGGTGACTTTTCTTTAAAGATGACAAGCAAGGCCAGTATGCTTATTGCCGCCAGCGCCGCCCAGCGGGGGAAGACATACGGAACTGCTATCAGCGGATAAATCGCCAGTAACGTTACAAGAACAGGAATCCGGAGTTTTAAACTATCGTGTGCAACCAAAGTATACAGCCCCAATCTGTGTTCGAACAAGCGAACCATAATTTCAATTCCGGCAAAATCTAATAAATATTTCCATATTAACTCCCGTTTCTCCTTTAAAATAGAAAAACAGCTATTTAATTAACACATAATAATAATACCGGCAACATTTTTTAACCTGGGAACCTTTGCGCCGCAAAATGGCAAAGTTAATGGCAATAATAATAGTTAATACATACAATAAAAAAAAACGAATATACATTGTGCTTGAGGTGCAATATGCAGACTTTAGAACGTATTATCATAACCAGGAACCTTGATTTTAACCTGCAAAAGGTTGGTTCGGAAAAAGCGTCTTCGCTGCTTAAAGCGGTAAAAAAAGCTCTTGATGAAATAAAAAAAGAAAACCCCAATCTGGCTAAGCTAAATGTTTCGGAGCTTTCTTTTCTGGCCGGGGAAAACGGCAATATCCGGCTCAAAGTATATTTTGAGTAAATGCAAGCAATTTAGCTTTAGTTCAGCGCCGGCCTCCCTTTTTCCCTACTTCAGGTGTCCTTTGTGCCTTAGGCCAAAAAGCACCACCTTTTCTATTTTCCGCATGCACATTGTCCCGAAATATTCCCGTTTGTTTAATGGATGCACAAGAATTGTATAAAGGCCCAGACGATTACCGCCAAGGATATCTGTAAAAACCTGATCACCGATTACGGCTACCTGCGAGGGCTTGAGTCCCATCATCCTTATCGCCTTGCGGAAGGTCCTCCTTCGAGGCTTAACGGCCCTCCAAAAAGCCGGCACATCGAAAATCTTCGTTATTTCCTCACGCCGCTGTGCGCGATTGTTTGAAACAATGCAGGCTTTAAAACCGGATTTTTTCACTTCCTTAATCCACTCGATTATCTCCGGGAAAACAGCATCATCATTCCAGGGAACAAGGGTATTATCAAGATCCATGATAATCCCCTTAATACCCTTTTTCTTCAGGTTTTTTAAATCGACCTGCTGAATATCTTGCACATATTGCTTCGGGCATAAATATCTCCACACTCTTAAACGCTCCCCGATATTATTATAATCAATGCAACCAACAATTAATACTCTTTCAGCAACCAGTATAACATGTTCATATATATTTTAACAGGGAGCCCAAACTATAGTCATTATTATTCTACAAATTTCATCTATGCTATTGATGATAATTCTATATTTTTTTTTACAGATTGTTATTCATTTGGAATTCTTCGGCGATTTTATAAAGAATTTTTTTCTCTATTCTGGAGACGTAAGAGCGGGAGATGCCGAGCTCGCTGGCCACATCCCGCTGCGTATAACGTCTTTTCCCTTCCAGTCCGTAGCGCATGATCAGGACTTTGCGCTCGCGTGCTTTTAATTTTTTAATCACCCTCTTCAGCTTTTCATTCAATAAAATCAGCTCTACCTCATCAAGCACTTCTTCCGGGTTACTGCCCAGCACATCTTCCAGGCAGATTTCATTCCCATCCTTATCGATTCCGATAGGCTCGTTAATCGAAACTTCCTGTTTATTTTTCTTACTGGCCCTGATATGCATCAATATCTCGTTTTCCACACATTTAGCAGCATATGTGGCCAGCCTGGCGCCTTTGGAACTTTCAAACGTATTGATGGCTTTAATTAAACCGATGGTGCCGATGGAAATGAGGTCCTCCCTGTCCTCCCCCGTATTCTCGAACTTTTTTACCACATGGGCGACAAGGCGCAAATTTCGCTCAATAAGAATCTGCCTGGCATCTTCGTTACCCTGGCTCAGAAGCAATAGATAATACTTTTCTTCTTCCGGGGAAAGCGGCTGAGGAAAAGAATCATTGGTAATATAAGAAACGAGAAGCATAATACCCTTGAGCACCAGGGCCAAGGTTGCCAGTACAGCAAACATCCCTTTCATCCCACCTTTAAAATCACTGTTTAAGTATATGGGATTGAAAGGGAATTAGTGCGTGTCTATTCTAAAAAAATTTAATTCCTGAAGACCCAAAGATCAAAAACCTCTATGCAGGCAATTCAGCTGAACTAGAGCCCCCGCAGGTATTCCGGTCTCAGCCTGGAGGAATCACCGCTGTGGAGCACGGAGCCCAGGGCTTGCAGCAAATGCTCTTTATCCCCCGGGAGGGTTCCTTTCAGCGGCAGGTAATTAGAAGCGTGGTTGCAGCGGAAGACACAGTTTGTCAGCTCCAGAGGTTTAAGCATCATCTCAATTTCAGCGAGGATCTCCAGCGGCTCCGGAAGCACGAACTTACCTTTTTCAACCATCCTGGCCAGAGGCGTTCCTTCACAAACCATAAGCGTCAGCAGCCCCAGATAATCGGGATCGATCTCGTTGAGGATCGTGGCTGTATCATATGCATGTTCGGCCATCTTTTCCCTCCCGCCAAGCCCGTTAACGACAGTAACGGAAAGGATAATGCCGGCAGCTTTGGCTTTTCTGCCCGCTTCAATTACCTGCTCCCTGGTGGCACCTTTGCGAATCCAGGCCAAAAGCTCCTCGTTTCCCGTCTCCACTCCCAGGTATACGATCTTCAGCCCTGCTTCCCTTAAGGTGACAAGCTCTTCATGTGTCTTGTTTAGAAGATTCTGTGGAGATCCATAAATACCGACCCGTTCCAGGTAAGGGAAAGAACCGTAAAGCGCATCCAGTATCGTCAGTAATTTCGCAGTATCCATTACCAGGGCATCCCCATCGGCCAGAAAAACCCGCCTGACCCCCCTGTACTGTGCAGATGCAAACTCAATGTCTTCCAGTATTTCGTCCATTTTTCGCTCGCGGAATTTTTTAGTCAAAAAAGAAACACAGAAGATGCAGCGGTTATGCGAGCACCCGATGGTAACCTGCAGTATCAGGCTTCCTGCTTCGCTGGGAGGGCGGTAAATAGCTCCTTCATATCGCATCAGAAAAACCCCCTTTTTAATAATTAGCAATAATTAGTCACTATAGTTTAAAAAGCTAAATAAGTAAACAGTTAAGCATTTAATTATCTGATACCCTTATACAAACTAAACCGTTTCAAGCCGGACCGTTACTTATTATTATATCATACCACGTCATCTATGTTCATCCGGATTCATCCAGATGATTCATCCAGGGCAATTTTCATCCAGGGATACTACCCTTCCGCCGTCAAAGAAATAGAGGAATCTCCCCTTGACTTTTACTTTCCAGATCTCTTCCACCGCCCGGCTATAAAGATCGAGCTGCAGCCGGTAACGTTCCCTCAGCGCTTCGACTTCCGCCCCGGAGATATTGTCGCTTTTAAAATCGATGAGCAGCACCCCCCCGTCATCCTCCCAGGCCAGACAATCGATTACCCCCTGGATAAGCACAAGCTCCTTCCCGGGCTGCTTCCCTGCAACGGGGTAATCGCCATAATCGCGATAGCCGGGGTATACTTCCTCCGCCGGAAGCGCCATGCTAAAGGGAACCTCGCGCCTTACGCGGTTTGCCCCGAGGACCCTTTTCCCCAGCGGGGTTTCAAAAAATGCGGCGATTTTGCCGGGATCCACGGCTTCCCTCTCCTGCTCCGTTATCCGTTCCGCAGCAACCATTTCTCCCATCTGGCGGGATATCTCCTCTGCCGCAGGAGGACCCGCAGCGCAATCAAAATTGATATACTGCATAACTGCATGATATGCCGTTCCCCGCTCGACGGCCGTAAGGCTGCCCTCTTCCAAAAAGCGCGGGCGTGGCCCGGCATGCGGCCAAAATTTTATCCAGGGAGCTTCGTCGGCGTCATCTCCGGGTAGCCCCGCCGCATAAAGCTTTTTTATCTCCGAAACGGAGACCTTGGCATAATGCCCGGAGGCTGCCCTGCAGGGGTAGTTCCATTCCAGATGCCGTTTGACCTCTTCGGACCATTTTCCCCCGCCGGAAACCGGTTCAAGGCGGGCAACTTTCCCCCATAGGATTTGCCCCTCCCCTTCTTCACCGGGGACCGGCTCTTCCCCGGCAATAACATCACGTGAGCTGACAACCCGGACATTCCACAAGGACAGCTCTTCCTCCCCGGGACATGATACCCCTTCAGGATCTGCAAGCATCTTCCGCAATGCTACGGAGCACCGGTGGCGCAGCAATGCGGGGCCGATCCAGTCCAGGTAACTTTTAGCCTGCAGGCGGTAACCGGGTTCGAAAAGCCGCGCCTTTCCCCGGGCGGCTTCTTCCCAGCGCCGCACATCGGCGGGGAGGTTACCCGATGTCCCCACCAGAATCAGTTTTTCCTCGGCGCGTGTCAGCGCCACGTAGAGAATCCGCATCTCCTCCGCCAGCAGCTCCCTGCTCAGGCGCTTTTTCAGTGCCAGCCAGGGGAGCGTAGGATAAGATACGCCCAGCCCGGCATCGATAAATCTGGGGCCGAAACCCAGCTCCTTATGCAGGAGAAATCCCTGCCGCAGGTCCTGCAGATTAAACTGTTTGGAAAGCCCCGCCAGAAAAACGATCGGAAACTCCAGCCCCTTGCTCTTATGCACAGTGATAATGCGCACGACATCTTCCTGTTCGCCCAGTGCCCGTGCCGCACCCAGGTCTCCTCCCCGGTCCTGCAGGCGCTCAATAAAGCGCAAAAAGCGGAACAACCCGCGCAGGGAGGTGGCCTCATACTGGCGTGCCCTGTCGTAAAGCGCACGCAAGTTGGCCTGACGCTGGCCCCCTCCCGGCATCCCGCCTACCAGCTCGTAATAGCCGGTATCACCGTAAATCCGCCAGATCAACTCCGCCAGGGAGCCCTGGCGGGCTTCATCCTGCCAGGTGTAAAGCTGCTTTAAAAAGTAGCTCAGTTTTTCCTGCAGCGGGGGAAAAGACTCGCCGGCACCGCTACTCTTACCGTCTCCGGCATCCCCATTTTTAACGCCGTTATCACTGTTGCCGGTCCCGGCACCGGCCTTGTCACTGCATATTCCGCCGCCGGTATTCTCGTCATCAACATAGCTTTTAAAGTTACTCTCTGTTTTCCGGTTACCGGTGCAAAATGTAATCCCGCCGGGTTGATCACCCCGGACTCTTTCGTCATTTCCAATGACGCCAAAGGCTTCGCCGCCTTCGGAGCTTTTACTGCTTGCGGTATCTTTTTGGGCGCCCCGGCAAAACTCCAGCAGCGCATCGTAAAAACTTTTCTGCGGAGCCTTCATGCGGATGCGGGCCAGATCATCGGCGGAAAGCCCGACAAGGGGCGAGCGCAGCACCGCCGCCAGCGGAATATCCTGAAAGGGGTTGTCGATAACCTTTAAAAGGGAGAGCATTACCTCCACTTCTACAGCTTCAAAATAGCCCGTACCCAGATCCGCATAGGCCGGAATACCATACCGGCGCAGCTCATTCATAACGGGGATCGCCCAGTTGCGCGCGCTGCGCAGCAGGATCACGATATCCCGGTAAGACACCGGTCGCTTTTCCCCGGTATTCCTATCGTAAATGGAAAAAGGCCGGCGTCCCTTCCCAGCGCCCATTAATTCCCTGATCCTTTGGGCTATCAGGCGCCCTTCCAGGGATGCCCTCTCCCACTCTTCTTCTGCCGCCAGCGCCGTCAGCACCGGATCCTCTTCCCCTGCGGCTCCGGCGTCGCCACCATCACCGGCTCCGTAGCCTGTACCAGCACTCGCAGTACCGGCGCCCTCTCCGTTACCCTCAACAAATTGTTTATCCCCGCTACCCGGTGCACGTTCCCCTTCGCCTGGGGTGCCGCTTCCTTCACCCGGACCCGGTGTGCCGTCTCCCTCACCCGGGGCACCGGAGCGGTCTATGAGC
>JAAYOY010000031.1 GCA_012520035.1 Bacillota bacterium | reverse complement strand
GCTGTATTTCTGTTTGAGCCTAATTATCCTCGCCACGCTCTCATCAATCCGCTCCATTGTCAGTTCCCCGTTTTGCACCGCTGCTATTAACCTGCTCAACACTTGTTCCTGATAATCGCTGCTGTGGCATATTAATAGTACATCTGCCCCCGCCAGCACCGCTTCCTTCGCCGCTTCATCCAC
This sequence comes from Bacillota bacterium, assembly GCA_012520035.1. Taxonomy (GTDB): domain Bacteria; phylum Bacillota; class Dethiobacteria; order DTU022; family UBA8154; genus DUQX01. Next base: position 4,176 of record JAAYOY010000031.1, on the reverse strand, counting down.
AGCATAGTCCTTTGTGATCGCGCCCATTTCCAGGTCGTCGGTAATGATCAATCCTTTAAATCCCAAATCATGTCGCAAAATATCGGTTAATATCTTCCCGGACATCGTTGCCGGTTTTTCGGGATCCAACTCCGGGTACATGATGTGTGCGGTCATTATCGCTTCTGCACCGCTATCGATTGCTTCTTTAAAAGGAACAAACTCAAAACCGTCCAGCCTTTCCCGGCCATGTTCCACTACCGGCAAGTCAATGTGTGAATCCATACGGGTATCCCCGTGGCCGGGGAAGTGCTTGACAACGGGGATAATGTTTTTGCTCTGCAGCCCCCTCATCATTGCTGTACCCAGTTTGCTGACAATTTCCGGGTTATCCCCAAAAGACCTGTCGCCGATTACCTCGTTTTGGGGATTGCTAAAGATATCGAGTACCGGGGCAAAATTCATATTAAACCCAAAAGCAGCGAGTGCTGTGCCTATTTCCTGCCCAACTGTAAAAGAATAATCCGGATCGCCTCGCTCACCAAGTGCTTTGCCCGAAGGAAACCGCGGTGAACCCTTTGGCAGCCGGCTGATCCTCCCACCCTCTTCATCCACCGCTATGAATAACGGCAGCCTGTTGTCTTTATTGACAGCCTTTAAGCCGGCGGTTAAGCTTGTCAACTGATCTTCATCTTCAATATTTCTCTCAAACAATATCAGCCCGCCGATCTGATGCTCCCTGATCATGGACTCTACGTGGTCATCAACCCCGGGGCCTTCAAACCCGACAAAAACCATCTGCCCGATCTTCTCTTCCAAAGTCATCTCTTGGAGCATCTTGAGTATTTCTTTATTAAGCTTTTCTTCAGGGTCCTCTTCATCATCTCCCGGGTTTTTTCTCCCGAAATCCCGGGAAGTTTGTCCCTCCCCCAGGCTTTCTTTATCCCCGGAAGCAGGAGCAGTTCCCTGGATGGTACAGCTTGTTAACATAATTATCAAAAAAAGCCATAAAAAAATAAGCAATGGTTTATTTTTCCTCATCAGCTTTCACCTCACGCTCATAGAATCCGGAACCATTACCTTCTTATATTATAACAGGTTAATTATGCAGAACTAATCATCGTCAACGTCTTTATTGGCTTTTGTTTCACTAATGTTAAGTAAAATGCTTTGACAGATCATCCAGGCCATGAAAAAGATTATAACCGACCCCAGCGGCCATGATTAAAAACCACAATTTTGAAGAGTACGCTGTAGACCACTCGCTTTGATGCGGCAAATAAATAACCCCACTTATAATTATTCCAATTATCTGTAACACACCCGCAATAAGCATTACTGCTCCAATGATCGTCTTTTTCACAGCGAGCCCTTCCTTTCCAGAAAACATTTGCAGGCATTGCGCAAAACCGTTTGCTCCTAATTTCTTATAAATACGTTTATTCGTCTAAAAGTTTCGAAACAGGTTCCATCCGGGTTTATTGTTTTATCTACCATCCTCTGAACGACCTCATTTCTGAACCTTATCTTGATTTCATCCGGAAGCAACTCTAAAAAGGGGACAATGGTGGGTTGGTCTATCCATTTAATTAGATCCTCTTTTGAACTAAAGTATCTGTCAGCGTTTTCTTCCCATATCCTCATTTCCCTAAAATCCTGCCCTTTGACAAGTTCTTTATAGTAGCTTAACTTCGGCATATACCATGGCCATACAAAATTTTTAAAGTACTCCCGGTACGCCGCATCATCAATAACCTGTCGTATAACCTCAAAGAAATAGGAACAGTTGCCGTCTCCAGCAAAGCTAAACCTTATTCGCCCTTTTGCCCGCAATGCTTTTCTGCAGTTATCATAAAGCCTCTGATGGTCTTTAACCCAGTGTAAAGCTGCATTGGAGAAAATTAAATCAAACTCGTTGTCAAAATTCATCTTATTAATATCCATACAGATAAATGACAAATTTTGCTGCTCAATTTCCCTTGCTGTATTAATCATCCCAACCGAAGCATCAATTCCTACTACTTTTCCTTCGGGAACCAGATCAGCCAGCCGCTTCGTCAGTCTCCCGTCGCCACATCCAAGATCAAGAATGTTCTCCGTTCCGGTAAAAGTAAGTTCAGAGATTATCTTATTACCCCACTCCTGCTGATGAGCAGAAGCTTTTTTATATTTTTCTCCATCAAACTCATAATTCCCCATGATACCTCTCCTCTGGCCATCCTCTAGCCTTCTATTGTATTGTTCTATCGTAGGCAATCGTTTCTCGTTTTCCTTAACCAATCAGCGTTCCTTCCCAAAGATAAGGTGCTCCATAATCAACACCGCTAAAACCCCTACCACAAACCCATTTCCGAGAAGAGGCCTCAGAATAACGGGAAATGTGTTTAAGACATTATCCGGCAGAAAGGAGATAACAATGCTCAACATGAGGGGAAGTCCTATCACCAGTCCGTTTTCAAAACGAAAGCCCTCCCGGGTATCAAGAACCATCGTCAACCCCGCAGCTATCTGTGAACACATGATATAGATAAAAATACCGCCGATCACCACGGATGGAATACCGCCTAAAAATGTTATAACCGGCGGCAAAAACGACATAGCCAGCAATAACACTCCGGCAGGGACAAGGGCAAACCGCGAAGCGCATCCTGTCGATGCAATCACCCCGGGGCTGAGGGAAAAATTAACCATACCGATTATGCCCCAGAGCCCCGCCAGGAAATTAAATATCCCTGTAAGTGAAAGCCCCCTGGTAACCCGCCCCGACATATCCTTCAGCTTTAGCACTTCGCCCACAGAGAAAATCGACCCCAGGTCATTAATGGATAAAGCCAAAAAACATACCAGAAATGAAAGAATGACTCCCGGCTCAAAGCTCAAATTAATTTTTGTCTTTAATAAAAAATCAGCATTGATTGACGACTGAGCGGTATGCGCCATCTCAAAGCCCTGGGGGAAAAACAGGTGATAAACTATTGTTCCGGCAATAAGCGCCCACATAATGAGCGTTGATTTCCAAAAGCCCGTAACAAACCTGCTCACGGCAAAGACACAGAACACAAAGAAGAGGGCAAAGCATAAATTTAACCAGGCAAGCTCCCCGGAGGTGGAGGGTATGCACAGGTCTATAATCATCGGCGTAAGGGTAAAAGCAATCATAATAAGGATAACCGCCACCACCGGTGCTGTAAATAGTTTTTTTAAATGGTTAAACAACCCTGCAACGCTCACCACAAAAAGAACGATACCGCCGATCGCAATAGCGGTGTAGATCGAACTTATTTCGCTACTGCTGGCGGCAGCGATACCCACAAGGAGTATTGTTGCCGGCCCCACTACCAGCGGCAAACGGTGCCCCCACAATAACTGCAACAAAAGGGAAACTCCAATAATAAAAAAGACTTTCTGAACATAGATTATCTGCTCTGCTGATTGACTATAGTGCAGGACGGCCACCACTTTCCCCACGATAACAATTGTAGGGATCATAATTGCCAGCCACTGCAATCCTAGCAACATTAATTCTCCGAAAGAGGGCATTTCTTCAAGACCGTATTTGATTTTTACCGGATCCATTTCTGGAACTTCCCTTCCTGTAATGTTCTACTGCTAATACCTGTTGCTGCCTATCCTTTCCGGGGACCTTTCCTCCTGCTATCCTCAATAAAAGAATATTCATAAACTATTTCTATTTCCGTATCCCAAACCCTTTTTTCCTATGATAAATAGACAAGGTATCCCTCCTGGGAGAGAAAAAAGGAATTAATACAGTATAACAACCAATATTATTAAATAAAGATGTTTTACACCGGTTTACCATGTTTGACATTCTAAAAGGACATTTGATATCATAATATTAGCAGCATCAAATATAGAGTGCTAATAACTACAAATATATTATATAGAAAACTTCTGATTTATTTTAGCTGATCGGGAGTGATTTCTGTATAATAACTATCTCTAAGGATAAACGCTCCCGCTTGTGCGAGGAGTGTTTTTTTATCTATCTACATCTACGCAGGCGCTTTCTTTACTTTTGGAGCAAATTGTTTAAATCTGTTCAAATCGTAAAGGAGGAGATTCTTATTGTCTAAGGTAAAGATAGCTATTGCAGGTGTCGGAAACTGTGCCAGCTCATTATTGCAGGGGATCGAAATGTATAAAAACTCCCCGGAAAACATCATCGGACTTATGCAT
>JAAYOY010000209.1 GCA_012520035.1 Bacillota bacterium | reverse complement strand
TGGATTGCCAGCCGCTGGTGGTCATCGCGGACGGATGTCCTGGGGAAAATTAATCATCCCATAGGACCCATTAACGAGAACACCACGATCAAGGCGGTAACTATCGGTCCCGGCAAACTGGATAGCGATGTCGTAACCTTCGAGTACTTCATTGAAGGTCAGGAGCCCGGTAACGGTTCTCCGGCAGCTCCTCCCACTGCGGAAGAGCAAACAACAGAAGATCCTGTGGCAGATGAAGCGCAGGATGTGCCGTTGCAAAAAAATATTATCCTCACCATTGGAAAGATGGAAGCTATAGTTGACGGAGAGCCTTTCATCCTGGATGCGGAACCTTACATAAACGCCGATTCAGGACGCACGTTGGTACCGGTGCGCTTTGTCAGCGAGGCCCTGGGTGCTAAGGTTGGTTGGGATCCAGAAGCCGGAAGGGTTACTATTACCGATGGGGAGAAAGAAATTATTCTAACCCTGGGTTCCAGCGCTGTTCTGGTCAATGGAGCGGAGAGGACTATTGACTGCGCCCCAACGACGCTTCCACCCGGCCGCACTTTTGTCCCCCTGCGCTTTATCAGTGAGACCCTTGGTGCGGAAGTAGGATACGAAGGCAATACCGGAAAGATTACAATTACCGGATAATCTAGCTTAATAGTCGTGTCTAGCGGCAATATGTAAAATAATGGCCCTTAGTTATTCCCAGGGGGAGCGCTTTACAATATTAGGCTCGCAGCCTGGGTTAAAGGGCAGGCAGCTAAAGGTGCGGAAATGGGTATTTAGAAAGACTTTTTAAGGCTTTTGCGATAAACTTTTGCCCAGTTCTAGCTATAAATTAAAAATAAGGCCTTCGTGCTAAAAAAAGTATTTCATAATATTATTTCTGAAAACCTGGGAGGCACATTGCATGCAATATTTGTGCCAGTGTATTTATAAAAATAGGGCAGCGGTCATTGTTTTGACGTTGATATCGATTATCTGTGCGGCAGGATGTGGCTGTGCCCCGCCCGAAGATGTTCCCCGGGGCACAGTTGTGATTGAGGGGGATGCCGTAGAGGGCAGGGCTTCTTTTACGCTGGAGGAGCTGAAAGCCATGGAAGATGGCCTGGTAGAAGCCGATTATTTTGCTCTTAACTCATATGGATCAAAGGAGTATGTACATTTTAAAGGTATCTGGGTATGGCATCTTTTAAAGGAAAAAGCAAACCTGAAGGAACATGCTTCAACGGTCAGCTTTATAGCGGAAGACGGCTATGAGGTGGAGTTTACGCTTGAGGATGTGCAGCGAGAAGACTATATCGACGAGCAAAATCCTCAAACAAAATACAAAATGATCCTGGCCTGGGAGGAAAACGATAGGGAGTATAATCCGGGCAAGGGCAACCCCTTTCAACTTGTCGTCGGCCAGCGGGAACCGGGCGATGAGAACAGGCCCTGCTGGGTGCGCAATGTAAAGACCATTCGCATTGATTGAGCAGTTGAAACTAAAAGTTAATCAATAAATGTTATTTGCAAAAGTTAATTTCAGGGTAGAACAATTAACTATAAAAGCTGTAATTATATTTTGAAGGAGGTAGGCTTCTGGTTACGGTCTGCTTTGAAAGAAACTGCCTGTAGAAGGAATGGTTATTTACAACTGCCGTCCCTAAACAGGAATTGTCATTCCTAACAAAGAACTGCAGGGCAATCTTTCACTTCAGGTGAATGATAGATTTTATCTCTGTTGACACGACAGGGGTGGGAATCCCTGAGGCATGTTCTATCTTTTCTTGGTTCGCCGGTGTAATATTACTGTAGATTTTAGTAACCAGGTTATACCATGGATGAAGAGCTTCAAAGCCGGAGGAAATATTACCTGAGCAATCGGGATCTGCTTGTGATTGCAGTTTTGAGCGGTATCGGGGGGATAATGAGCACTTATATCGGCTATCTGGGCAACCTTGTAAACCGCGT
>JAAYOY010000208.1 GCA_012520035.1 Bacillota bacterium | reverse complement strand
TGCCGATAAAATCAAGGAAATCCGGGAGCACTTCTTGAAGGGTAGGTTTATAGGAAACCATATCGTCCGTTATTCCTGTAATTCGGCTTGATGAGGCTGAAATAGGTCGCTGTGGGTTGACGAGCATATTAAAGGTGCGGTCCTGAATGACGCCGTTCTCAACTATTACCCCGGCCAGGGAAGTAATTTTATCCCCTTTATAAGGTTGCAAGCCCGTTGTTTCTGTATCAAAGATAACATAAGAGGCATCGCGCAAGTTTTGTTTCCAGTTTGTTTCCGTTGAAACAGTGTTAATTTTATCCAGAATTGCCTTCACGATTCTGCTCCCGATTTTATCGTGTTTATTGCAATTATTTTTTGTAAAGGCGGAAGGGAACAGAGCCTGCATGTAATCTGCAAGTCGGCATTGCAGGGGATAATAAAAATATGCATTTTGGTTAAGGCAATAACAGTCCACATCAAAAAAATATTTTACTTTCATCGGGATAACCCTTTTCTAATGCGAAGTTAAAAAATTAAAATAAATATGACTTTTCAATCTATTCTTAAGAATATTATAACAGATCATTCAAAAAAAAACAAGCCTTAATCTATGGGCGCAAAGGATTAAACAGGGGGTAGCGGCTTGATAAATAAAAGAAAACGTGCAAACGGTCTTGACGGAAAGACCTGGACCAGATACAGCATCAGCGTTTGGAATGATATACATAAAAACCTGGAGGAAAAAAGATTCAAACATCCGGCTCTTTTCCCTACTGCACTGGTAAGAAGATTGCTGGAAATTTTTTCGCAAAAAGGATATATAATACTTGATCCCTTTTTAGGAAGCGGGAGCACTCTTATTGAAGCTCAACGCCTGGGGATGGAGGGCCTGGGATTTGAGATATCTCCTGATTATATAAAACTGTTTGAAAAGAGATTAAAGGAGGAGAATGTCATAGCACCTTCAGTAAAAGCCTATCATGACGATGCCCGCAACCTGCACAACTATGTTGGCCCTGTTACCATTGATCTTTGTCTTACCTCGCCGCCTTACTGGAATATATTAAAAGAAAGGCGCAGTGCGGACCTTAAACCCGTACGCAATTATGGGGATGAGCTAAATGACCTCGGCAATATTGACAGCTATGAACTGTTCCTGGATGAGTTAGAGGCAATATTTTCCGGAGTTTTTACAGTATTGAAAAAGGGGAGGTACTGTATTGTTGTTGTGATGGATATACGCAAAAAAAACAGATTTTATCCCCTGCATATGGACCTTTGCCGCCGCATGGAAACGGTGGGTTTTTGCCTGGACGATATCATTATCTGGGACCGGCGCGCTGATTATAACAACTTGAGGCCACTTGGTTTTCCCTATGTTTTCCGTGTGAATAAAGTCCATGAGTATATTATGATCTTTCAAAAACCCTGAAAACCTGCGGGGAAAAGTATCCGGCATATAAATACCTCCGGAATTTACTGAAACCGTCTTTTTTTGCCTCCCATTTCAGGAAATATCCATGCCGAAAACTTTCCGGCAGCTCTTTATTCCGGCGGTGGTTGGTGTGGCGGTATTGTATAAAAATACAAAGCATAATCTTTATAATATTTTCCATACTACAAATATGACGACTGAAAGCTTAAATACTGTTTTATTTGTAGTTTTATTTATTATTTTTTTGCCGGCAGTGTTATGGGGATGCCTTTTTTTTTCTATGGTTCTTTTCAAGAAGGCACTATATTCCGTGCTGGATATTTTTTGGGAGGCAGATGCAGTTAACGAAAAAAATGCCAGGACTCTGGCAGAACTCGGTTTGCAGCGTTCTTTTGCAGACGAATTATTCAGGTCGGGGCTGCGTGATTATAAGCCCCAGGCTTTGCAGCTGCTCATAGCCTATAATATTGTTCACGTTACCGATGACGAGAAACTTTACCTATGTGAGGAAACACTCGCCTCAAAAATTCCCCTTTTGCAAGTGGGCTGATCCCGGGGGAGGCTGATCCTAGACGGTTCTTGTTCTTGCCTTTTTGCTTGTCTATTTCTTTTCACCTGGTTTAACCTTTTTTACTATTAAGGGTAAGGAAATAAGGATAAAGAAAAATCTTATTGAAATTTTCCATATTAACCCAGGCAAGTCAAGAACCGTCCCGGAACTTGC
>JAAYOY010000207.1 GCA_012520035.1 Bacillota bacterium | reverse complement strand
TTTCCCGGATTACAGTGTGGAATTAAGTGAAGCGGAAAGAGAAGAGCTGGAGGTTGAACAAAGGGAAGATGTTCTTGTATTTACCACTGTCACGGTACTGGACAGAAAACGTATGACTACAAACCTGGCTGCTCCCATCGTCATCAACATCAATAAATATCTGGCCAGGCAGATCATTATTCCTGAAAGAGCCGGTGAAACGCGTACGCCTTTGCCCGAGCATGAGAAGGTCAACTTGTAAAAGGATGTTTCCCATCGCGATGTACAGCAAGCTCACTTTACAGTGGGCTTTTTTATTGGAAAAATATTTTTTTGGCCTGAAGCAGGAAAGTAATTGTTGCATGGTAAAGAACTATATGATAAAAAACTATATATAATCAATTACAATTTAGTTTTAAAAGAAGAATAGAGGGGGAGTATTTGTTGAAAAGTAAGACGGTAGCATGGATAGTATTGTTGATGTTGTTGTTTGTTGTACCGGTGGCCGGCGGATGTGCCGGGCAGCAGGCGAAAGCGCCTCCTGCAGATGGGAGCGACAAAGCAAACGAAACAGGCGGGGAAAAGGGGGCAGCGGGTGAGGAGACGGATAAGGAGGCTTATAAGATCGGTATAGTTCAGCTCGTAGAACATCCGGCCCTTGATGCATCCAGGGAAGGGTTTATTGAAGGTCTGGCTGCCGAGGGGTTTATCGAAGGTGAAAATGTTGTTTTTGACTATAAAAATGCCCAGAACGAGATGCCCACAGCTGTTACAATTTGCGAGGGGTTTGTAGGCGATAAGGTGGATCTTATCCTGGCGATAGCTACTCCCTGTGCGCAGGCGGCGGCTACCGCTACAAGCGAGATACCCATACTGATTACCGCTGTTACCGATCCCGTGGAAGCCGGGGTGGCGGAAAGCATGGAGCGTCCCAATACCAATGTTACCGGGACTACCGACATGAACCCCATCAAAGAACAGCTTGAATTAATCCTGGAAATTGATCCCGATGTAAAGAACATCGGCGTTATCTACAATTCCGGCGAAGTGAACTCTGTGGTCCAGGTTGATATTGCTAAAAGCGCGGCCGCGGAGCTCGGGGTAAATATTGTTGAAGCCGTGGCTACCAACAGCGGTGAAGTAAGCACGGCGGCGGAATCCCTTGTTGGAAAAGCTGATGCCATCTACGTTCCCACAGACAATACCGTGGTAACAGCTTTGCGTTCCGTTGTCCGTGTCGCCGAAGATCACGACCTGCCGCTTGTCTCCGGTGATGTTGAAAGCGTGGTCAACGGGGCTGTAGCAACTCTGGGTATTACCTACCACGGCCTTGGTTACCAGACCGGCCTTATGGCCGCCGAAATTTTGCGCGGTGCGGATCCGGCAACGATGCCGATTCTCGGATCTACTGAATTCACCTATGCTATTAATACCACCGCAGCGGCGAACATGGGCCTGGAGCTGCCGCAGGAATTAATCGACCGGGCAGATGAAGTATACGAATAAACAGTCCGGAGGTATTTTTAATGAACTTGACCGTTTTTGAAGGTGCTTTTATACAGGGACTGATTTACGGGCTAATGGTGCTGGGAGTATTCCTGACCTTTCGTATCCTCGATTTTCCCGACCTGACGGTTGACGGTAGCATAACACTGGGGGCCGCGGTAGCGGCCTCTCTTATTATTACCGGCATTGATCCGGTTGTTGCTACCCTGCTGGCCCCTCTTGCCGGTGCCCTGGCCGGGCTGGTAACCGGTGTTCTGCATGCCAAATTTGCTATCCCCCCCCTGCTGGCGGGGATTTTGAGCATGATCGGCCTTTATTCCATCAACCTGAGGGTGCTGGGAAGGCCCAACCTTCCGCTTCTCCGGCAGCCGACAATTTACGAATACCTTGCAGGGGCGGGGTTTACACTGCGCAGCAGCGAATTTATCCTGAGCGCCGCTGTTGCGCTTATCTTAATCCTGCTGCTCTATTATTTCTTGAATACAGAAACCGGACAGGCGCTGCGCGCTACCGGGGATAACGAAATCATGATGCGCAGCCTGGGGGTCAACACCGGCCGGATGAAGATTATGGGCCTGGCCTTATCCAACGGTATGGTAGCGCTTTCTGGTGCCATGATTGCACAGTACCAGGGATTTGCCGATGTCAGTATGGGTATCGGTACGATTGTCGCCGGCCTCGCCTCCGTTATCGTCGGTGAGGTGCTGTTGGGGCGTTCGCGTATTATGGTATGGCTTTTTGCCGTGCTCCTCGGCTCTATCCTTTACCGGTTGATTATCGCCCTGGTGCTGAAGCTGGGATTCCAGCCAACCGATCTGAAGCTCTTTACAGCCGCGATCGTTACCATAGCCCTTATTTCACCATTTTTTAAAGATTATCTTAAAAAAGTAAAAGCTTAAAGGAAGGAGTCAGTGTTTTGCTGGAGCTCCATGAAATAACCAAAATCTTTAATAAGGGAAGCGTCAACGAGAAAATCGCCCTGGATAACATCTCCCTGAAAGTGCCCCCGGGGGATTTCATCACCATCATCGGTGGCAACGGGGCGGGGAAATCCACCTTGCTCAACTGCGTGGCGGGTGTTTTCCCCGTGGAAAGGGGAAAGATCAGCCTAAACGGGGAGGATGTCACCGCGCTTCCCGATTACAGGCGTGCCGGGGATATCGCCCGGATCTTCCAGGACCCGATGATGGGCACAGCCGGCTCGATGACTGTGGAAGAGAACATGGCCCTGGCCTTAAAGCGTGGCCAAAAGCGGGGGCTTGTGCGCGGCATCAACGAATCCAGGCGGCAGTTTTTCCGCGAAAAACTGCTACTCTTGCAGCTCGGCCTGGAAAACCGCCTGGGCGTTCCGGTGATGCTGCTCTCAGGGGGGCAGCGGCAGGCGCTGACACTGCTGATGACTACCCTGGTGCAGCCGCGCCTGGTCCTGCTCGACGAGCATACTGCGTCCCTTGACCCTAAAACAGCCCTCAAAGTGCTGGAACTGACCCGCGAGCTTGTGGAGAAGAACAAGATCACCACGCTCATGGTGACGCACAACATGGAACAGGCTTTAAGGGTGGGGAACCGTACGATCATGATGCATGAGGGGAAGATCATCCTGGATATAAAAGGCGAACAGCGTGAAAAGATGACCGTTGCGGAGCTGATAGATATGTTCCGGGATGTCAGCGGCGGGCAGGTGCAGTCTGACCGCATGCTGCTTACCTGAACGGTGCTGATGCTGATTTAAGAGTATTTATAAGGTAATTGAAAAAGCTCTCTTATCTATGCTATAATGTTTTAGGGGTTTCCACTTTTTACTACTTTTTTCAGGGAGGGTGACAGGTAAATGCTGGTTTTAACGCGCCGTAAGGGGCAGAGCATTATGATCGGTGACGGCATCGAGATCAGCGTGGAGGATGTCAGCGGCGACGCGGTGCGTATCGGCATACGCGCCCCGAAGGAGGTTTCCGTCTACCGCCGGGAATTATACGACGCCATCCGGGAAGAAAACATCTCTGCAGCCCGCACGGCCGGAGCCGCAGCGGCACAGGAATTAAAAAAACTGCAGACACCTCCCCGCAAAAAGGAAAAAGGAGAGAAGCAATTATTTAGGAAAAGCGAGGAATAATAGTAAAGGAAGTTCCAGCCGATGTAAAAAGAAAAACTTTAGGAGAAATTTGTCGGAAGTATAATATTGCACTGGCTGTGGAAAGTTTCCTTCGCCGTTCTCTTGAAGCAATCTTCGGGATTTTATAAAACAGGTTTCAAAGTATATAAATGCTTGTTAAAGGTTTTTGTTATTAGAGTTTGCGAGATATTTTATTCTAAGCTGTTATTATTGTTTGGCCGGTAGTAATCTGCGTTAATTACCTGGGTTTGTGCAGCCATATCACCCAGCCTTTGCCCCCTGGCATTTGCCAGTACCAGAATGGGCTCTACCAGGAAGGAGCCAAAAAACGGTAAAAGGTTCAGGGCTATTTTTATAATGTTGCGCAGCGCAGATGCGCCGTAACCACAAGGCACGTTTTCTTCCAACTGCACAACCATGAGGCCGGCGGCCCTTTTCCCCAGGCTCTGCCCGTTGCCCAGGCCGTCCTTGAAAAGCGTGTAAAAAAGATACCAGGCTGCGGCAATAAGCAGGATGAGCAGGGCAATGCCAAACCTGGGAAAGTCAAAAAAGTGAGGAAAATGATCGAAAGGGTTGTAGTAACCGTAATAGCGGTTGGTAAAGATATCGCCCACCCTGAATGCCATCAGTGAAAGGGGTATAAGAAAAATTCCCCCTATGCCTGCGATCACGGCATCGAGCAGCCAGGCCAGGAAACGCCTCCCCAGATCCGCCTTAGGGTAATGTACTTCATACCGTTTTTGTTCTTCTTTTGGCGAACCTGCTGCTGCAGAGTAATCATTCACGCAATCCGTATTTTGTCTCCTGCTTTCCCCTTTCTTTTCATCATTGCCGCCTGTATCCAGCCAGCTAAGGCAGTAGCGGCACTTGATGGCTTCCTGCAGTATCTCTTCCCCACAATAGGGGCATTTTTTATATTTATCTCCGTTTTCCACTTTAAGATTTCCTCTCCCGGTAAAAATCCGTTTTTCAGAAATAATTGGTATTTTTATTTATACTTAATCATTATTTTTTTAACGCTATCATTATACCAGTAAGTAAATGTCGTCACAATAATGGAAACGTTAATTTTTTTAATAAGGAGGGGGACAGGTTTAATAATTTGCTCTTTTATCCGATAAAGTAAGTAAGCGACTGAAAGAGGATAGAGGGTGAGACAATGAGCAATTTGCGTATTGATGGAATTGCCTCCGGGTTTGATACGGAGCAGATAATCCGCGACCTCATGCGTATCGAGCGCATGAAAGCGGATAAGCTCTATCAGAACAGGCAGGTTTTGGAGTGGAAAAAGGAGCAGTTTCGTGAAGTGATCAACAGTGTGCGCTCCTTCAGGGATAAGTATTTCGATGTTTTAAGGCCGGAGACGAATATGATGTCGGTATCCGCTTTAAGAAAAATAAGTGCTGCCTCAAGCAATACGGATATCGTGAGCGTTACTGCCGGCAGCGATGCCCGGGTGGGGAGTTCCACTTTCCAGGTTTTCCAGAGCGCCTCGGCAGCCAGTGCTGTGAGTCAGGGCGTCTCACAGGTTAAGAGTTCCGCTGCGATAACCTCCCTTAATATAACAGATGGAAAAAATACCATCCAGGTAACATTAAACGACGTTACGAAAGATATTACCATTAACGCCGGGGAATATGGCAGCCTGGAAGAGATGGTAGCGGAAATTCAGGGCAAGCTGGATGCGGCTTTCGGAAAGGGAAGGGTCGTGGTTGAGGAGATCGCGGTTAGCGGGGAAGGCAGCGGGCTGAGATTTACCCCTTACGCATCGGATTCGCTGACCCTGTCATCGGAGACTTATTACAACGGGGGGCAAATTGACGGAGAAGATATCCTCGCTGTTTTGGGAATAACCTCGGGGATAAGCAATTCCCGCCTGGGTTTGAACGATACCATGGAAACCGTTAGTGAAAAGCTTGGAGGGGGGTTGGTTTTTAACGAAGGCGACGGCAGCAGCTTTACCCTCAGCATCAACGGTGCGGAGATTGTTATTAACAAAGCCGATACCCTGAAGGCAGTTATCGACAAGATAAACAACAGCAATGCCGGAGTACGCGCCTCTTACAGCGCTTTCAGCGATTCATTCTCCGTTACGGCGCTGCAAACCGGGGAGGGGCATATTACCACGGATAACGGCGGGGGCTTTTTTTCCGCCCTGGGGATAGCAGTTGATAAGGAAACCGGCATTATGGGGGAACCTGGAAGGGACGCCGTTTTTGAAATCAACGGTGTAAGGGATACCCGTAGCAGCAACACCTTTACCGTTGAGGGGATTACATACACCATTAACGGGGTAATTGAGGGAGAGAGCCCTTCGGCGGTGGTGGATATTTCCACAGAGATTAACGCTGACGGCATCTACGAGACGATCGAAAATTTCGTCAACGATTACAACTCCCTTATTGAAGAGATTAACGGCAAGTTGAATGAAGAGCATTTTCGGGATTTTCGCCCATTGACCGACGAGCAAAAAGAGGCCATGAGCGAAAAAGAGATCGAGCTCTGGGAGGAAAAGGCCAAAAGCGGGATGCTGCGCCGGGAACCCGCTCTGGAAAATATGCTCCGCGAGATGCGGGCTGCCCTTTACGACATGGTTGGCGATTACCACCTGACGGAGATCGGCATTCAGACGAGCAAAAACTACCGCGACCGGGGCAAGCTCGTTCTCTCCGACGGCGGCAGCGTCCTGCGGGAGGCCATCGCCTCCGATCCCAATAAGGTGGCGGAGATCTTTAGCAGGTGCTCCGATGTTAGTTACAGCCCCAATTTAACAGCAGAACAGCGCGCGCAGCGCTATAGAGAATCGGGGCTGGCCCATCGCCTGAGCGACATCTTAAATGACAATATTCGTGTTACCCGGGATAACGATGGTCGCAAGGGAGCCTTGCTGGAGCGGGCGGGTATCGAGGGCGATATCACCCAGTTCAACAACTACTATGATCGGCAGATTAGCGATCTTAATCTTAAAATTGACCGCGTCAACGAGATGCTCATCCGCAGAGAAGAGCAGTATTATCGGCAGTTTGTTGCCATGGAGAAGGCCTTGCAGCAGCTCTATTCGCAGGGCGACTGGCTGATGATGCAGCTGAGCCAGTTCCGGTCATAATAAAACATAAACAGCAGCTTAAAGAAAGCGTCAGGCAGACTTTCACGAAGTCCGCTTCCACCGTTATGGGATGCCAGCCATTTTAAATCTCGTTTTGCCGTAGCGTGGTGGGTTAAAAACTTTTTCCAGGTTGTTATTTTTATTTTCTGTGTGTTTTGTTTAAATGGAGTTGAGAATAATGTTTGAAAAGGTCTCAAGTCTAATCAGTCAGTATGAGAGTCAGATTGCCATCTACCGGGAAATGCTAACCGTTGCCCGGGAACAGCAGCAGCTGTGTACAGAGGCTGACTTTACCGGGGAGGAAAACCTGGAAAAGTTTAACCGGCTGCTTTTGAAGCGCCAGAAACTTATGGACCTCATCGAAGAAAACCAGTCCGAAGTCCTGGCGCTCAAGAAGAGCTTGCGGTTATCGCTGGGTCTGGAGGAGATAAGCGGTGATGCGCTTGCCGGGCATGCTTCCTTTAACGAAATTCGGAAGTTGTTGGAGGCGGAAAGGGAAATTATATTCCTTCTACAGAAAATATCCGCCCTAGATTCCCGGACGCAGGAGCTCTTTCAATCCGGGCTGGATCGGTTAAAGCAGGGAATAGAGAAGATCCAGAGGAATAAAAAGGCCAACAGGGCCTATAACCCTGCGGGGCGGCAGCGGGAGGGATTCTTCCTTGACCGCAGCGAGTAATCAAATGGCCGGCCTGGCTATCAATGAGAAAATTCGAGGCCAAGATCCGGGATTTAACCATGGCAACGGGGAACGCCCAGGATGGTATCTCTACTATGCAGGCAATAAAAAGCTCTTTTCCGCAGGAGGAGCATTGTATTGAGGTACTCTTTTTTCGCGCGGCGTTATATATCGACCATTTTGGGGCTGCTACTTTAAGGGTTTCTTTGCTCACGGGGACAAATTCTATCCCTGTGTCCAGAAGAAATTCCAAAAAAAAGGTGCTTTATTTTTGCTGACGCGCTTAAACTTTTTGATGTTTTTTTCGATAAGGATATTGAAGGGAAATGGTCAAATGCAGATCCATCTGGCAGGGCCTGTTTATGGTTACGGAAAACACAGGATGCAAGTAACAGGACAGAGGTTCAGAAGCGAGCGGATAATAAAGCGAATGCCCCGGGTACTGAACAAGTTTTGAGGTAAACCCCACAGGGAAAGGGTAACAATTCATTTTGAATAGGGCAGCGTAGCAATGGGGAAGGGAGGTGAAAGAGGTGAAAGTTGACGGAGTAGATCCCTTGCAGCTAAACAAAATCCATGACCTGACTCAGAAACCTGTTGTGCTGGAGAGCCAGAGGCAGGACCCCGGGCAGAAAGGGCGGTATAAAGTTCTGGGAAAAGAACAGAAGGTCCTGGAATGGGATCGCACCTATATGGAGGATCTGCAGGAGCAGGTGGAAAAGATCAATACTGCAGCTCGAACCTTCAATACCGGCTTGCGGTTTCGCATACATGAAGAGTCGGAAAGGGTTATGGTTGAAGTTGTTGATCTTGATGAAAACGAGGTTATCAAGGAGATCCCCCCCGAGAAAATACTGAATATGGTTGCGCAGATCCAGAACATTATTGGACTTTTAATCGATACGCGCCGCTGAAACCTGGGCTTGGAAAAGAATGGAGTGACTTATTTATGAGGGCCAACCCCTATACGCAGTACAGGAAAATACAGGTTGAAACTTCAGGCCCGGGCGAGCTCTTATTAATGCTTTATGACGGGGCGCTGCGTTTCCTCAGCCAGGGCATGAAGGCTTTGGACGAGGGGGACCTTGAAAGGTGCAACAACAACCTGCTCAGGGTTCAGGATATAGTGTTCGAGTTGATAGCATCGCTGGACTATCAAGCTGGGGAGGTGGCTGTATCCCTGGCCAGGCTCTACGATTACATCTATCAGCTCCTGATCCAGGCTAACATTAAAAAGAATATTGAACCGCTTTACCAGGTGGAGACAATACTTTTGGAACTGCGCGATGCCTGGAAGCAATCGCTGGAAGCGACCCCCAACGTCCGTTAAGAGACGGTACACCAGTATACCATTCAAGGATGAGGATTATTCCAAGCCGGATGCTTGTTAAGTGCCGGCTTTTTTATTCATATAAATAAAATCTTCATACAAATCGTCATCTTTTTTCATTCTTTTTACTTCATGTGCAGGATTTTCCAAATTATTGGCGAATCTTTCGGCTTAAGATATTGTTTTTGTTACATCTTGCTGTTCTTTAGGAAAAGATAATTTATGCGGAGGAGGCGATTCGATGTTTTGGAACGATCCTTTAACCGGGGCGCTTATTAAAAGCCTCGACAGAGCGTCCCTGCAGCATAAGGTGACAGCCCAAAATATCGCCAATCTCAATACCCCCGGTTATAAGCGGTCTTATATTGAGTTCAGTGAAGAACTAAACCGGGCAAAACTATCCCTGAAAAGAACTAACCCCAGGCACTTGCCCGCAGGGGGTGCGCAGTCCGAAGAGCCCCAGGTGCGTGTGGAGGGCGGTACCGCAATGCGTACTGACGGAAACAATGTCGACCTCGATCGGGAAATGCTGGACCTGGTAACCAACCAGTTGCGCTACAACATTTTAGCCCAGACAGTCAGCGATCGCTTAACGAAATGGCGCAATATTATCAATGTAGGGAGAGGATAAAAATGGAGCTTTTTCGCTCTTTTCATATAAGCGGTTCGGCTTTGACGGCAGAAAAGCTGCGAATAGATGTTATCGCCAGCAACCTGGCCAATATGCAGACAACGAGGACCGCTGCCGGCGGGCCTTACAGGCGCAGGACGGTGGTTTTTGAGGAGAGACTGGCACAGGTGCAGCGATCTTGCCGGTTCAGGGGTGAGGGCGTAAGGGTTGCTGCCATAGTTCAAGACCCCAACCCTCCCCGCCTCGAACACGACCCCGAGCACCCGGATGCGAATGAGGAAGGGTTTGTGGCTTATCCCAATATAGATCTGGCCAAGGAGATGACGGAGCTGATTACCGCTTCCCGCTCCTATGAAGCCGGCACTACTGCCATAAATACCGCCAAAAGCCTTTATCTTAAAGCTCTGGAGATTGGGCGGGGTTAGCTGCGAAAAAACAAGGATAAAGGGTGATTGAGATGGAGATGCGTATCAACAATCCGTTTGCAGTACCTCTGCCCTCAACGGCCAAAGAGGAAAAAAAGAGTACCGCCGCCGTTAATTTTGGTGAACTGCTGCAGAATGCCCTGGAAAAGGTAAACCTGAGCCAGCTTGAAGCGGAGGCAGTCTCCAGCAAGCTTATTACCGGGGAAATAGAGGACCTGCACCAGGTAATGATAGCTGTTGAAAAGGCGGGCCTTTCTTTGCAGCTTACCGTGCAGGTAACCAACAAAATAATCGAAGCTTATAAAGAGATAACCCGCATGCAGGTCTAATCAGGTCTAATGAGAAATGGGGATCTGGTGAGGGGATCTAACGTTGTTCTATTGCAGATCTATTGCGGATATTCTGTAGATATTAGAATTAAAATAACATAACCGGGTTGCTTTAAAAAATAGCCTTTGCAGCCGGCAGCTTCCATGGGAAAATGAGGGTGATAAAGCTGTTGCCTGTTTCGGCGCGAGATATCCTGCCTGCGGTGCCGGTTGCAGGAGAGTTGGCGTATGTACGGAGGCCTGCAGCCTTGTTGCCTCTTTCTGTCAGCTCTTGACCGGCTTCTTTTAGTAGCAGGGGCATGCATAAGGGCCTGCAGAGCAATTATTGTCATAGAAGCGGGTATTATGCCCGCTGGAGACCCGGTGGAGGTGTTGGTATTTGGCCGAGGAAAGGGAAAATAGCAAAGAAGAAAGCAGCAAGGGGAATTTGCTGAGCCGCTGGAAGGAGATGGGCCGTTCCCGCCAGGTTGCCGTTATAATACTGGCGGCGGCGCTGATAGCCGCTATTCTGCTTTTTGTGCAGTATCTCTCCAGGCCGCAGTACGTGACCCTGTACAGCAACCTGGATCAGACCCAGGCTTCCCCCGTTTTGCAGTTTTTACGCGAGCAGGGGATTTCCTACCGGCTGGATAGTTTAGGGACAGAGATCAAGGTTCCCCGGGATAAGGCCGACGAGCTGCGAATTGAGATGGCAGGAAAAGGGATGCCTTTTGCCCAGGGCCTTGGTTTTGAGCTTTTTGACGAGGAGAGCCTCGGGATGACCGATTTCGAGCGCCAGGTAAAGATGCAGCGCGCCCTGCAAGAGGAGCTCCGGCGAACGATTACTTCTCTCGATGCGGTTACCCAGGCCAGGGTTCATCTTGCTCTCCCCGAGCCCAGCATTTTCCTGAAAGAAAGTACGGAGCCCTCTGCGGCTATTTACCTGAAATTGAACCCATTGGTACCCCTGGAGGAAGGACAGCTGCGGGGGATTGTATATCTCGTTGCTTCCAGCGTGGAGAATCTCAAGCCCGAGAATGTTATCATGATCGACTCCAAGGGAAATATCCTCTACGATGCGGTTACCTCTGCGGATCCCTATCTTAAGGTAGCCGATTCCGCCCTTACCCAGCTTGGCGTGAAGCGTGCTTTTGAAGATGAACTGGAGAACAGATTGCAGGCCATGCTGGAAAAGGTCTTTGGCCCGGGGAAAGCCCTGGCGCTGGTGACGGTAGATATGGACTTCGATTCGCGGGAAACTACGGTTATTACTTATGATGATACAGGGGTTCCCCGCAGCACGCATATACGGGAAGAAAGCTACGAGGGAGAAAGCCCCGGGCTGGAAGAGGTCGGGGAGGCAAACTACCCCGGCTATGCAGGGGTAGCCCCGGGCGGAAATAGCAGTCATGAAATCCGGGAGGAGACCATAAATTATGAGATCGGTGAAAGCGTTGAAAAAACGATTACCGCTCCGGGGAAGATTTTGCGCATAAACACCTCCGTAGTGATTGACAGCAGCGATAATAACATCGGCGAGGAAAGGATAGAACAGATTAACGCCCTGGTTTCTTCGGCTATCGGTTATAACGAGGAGCGGGGGGACCGTATTAACGTTGAGGGTATGGATTTTGACAGCAGTTTTAGCGATCAATTAGAATCTATTTTTGCCGATGAACCTGGTCAGGTGCAGGAAAACTATTTGCGCCAGGCCGTTATCGCAGGGGCTGTTTTGGTAGCGCTGATTTTGGCCGTGCTGGCATTTAGGAGAAAGCGCCGCCTTAAAGAAGAAAGTGATCTTTTCCAACCTGAAGAGCTCTCCCTGGAAGAGCTGCTGGTCAAGAAGGGTCAAGAAGAAGAAC
Source organism: Bacillota bacterium (assembly GCA_012520035.1). Taxonomy (GTDB): domain Bacteria; phylum Bacillota; class Dethiobacteria; order DTU022; family UBA8154; genus DUQX01. The sequence continues at coordinate 2,335 of JAAYOY010000207.1, read as the reverse complement.
CACTTCAAGGTTTTTCTCTTGAGGAGACAACGCTGGGGAAGGCTAAAAAAATGGTCAAGGAAAGCCCCGATGTTGCTGTTTCGGTTTTGAAATCCTGGATGGTTGAAGAATGAGATGTGAGGAGGATTATTATTGCCCAAAGAGGGAAAACTCAGCGGGAAAAAAAAGGCAGCTATTCTGCTCCTGTCCCTTGGGCCGGAGCTATCTTCGCGCATTTTAAAACAGTTTACGGAACAGGAAATAGAAGCTGTTACCATGGAGATAGCAAACCTGAGCCGTGTTGATCAAGAACTGCGTGATGAGGTTTTAAATGAATTTATGCTTATTGGACAGGCCCAGCACTTCATGCTGGAGGGAGGGGTGGATTATGCGCGCGAACTTCTTGAGAAAACCCTTGGCCACCACAAGGCGGTTGAAATTATTAAACGCCTGAAAGAGCAGGTAAAGGTTAAACCTTTTACATTTATACGCCATACGGATCCCAAACAGCTTGTTAATATGATTAGCCGGGAGCATCCTCAGACTATCGCGATGATTTTATCCTATCTTGATTCCCAGCAGGCAGCGATGGTTCTATCGGACCTGCCCGGGGAGATGCGTGCCGATATCGCCCGCAGGGTTGCCCTTATGGAACGCACCTCACCGGAGATTCTCAAAGAGGTGGAGGGAGTGCTGCGCGATAAGCTCTCCACTGTATTCCAGCAGGATTTTACCCAGGCGGGAGGCCTGGGAACGGTTGTAGATATCCTCAACCGCGTTGACCGGGGCACAGAGAAGCTCATCCTGGAGGAACTGGAAAAAGAAGATGCCGAACTGGCCGATGAAATCAGGCAGCGCATGTTTATCTTCGAGGATATTATTACCCTGGACGACGCTTCCATCCAGCGCGTTGTCCGCGAGGTGGAGAGTAAAGATCTGGCCAGGGCCCTTAAAGGTGCCAGCGAAGAGGTAAAGGATCGCATTTTCCGCAATATATCCAAACGGGCTGCGGAGATGCTGCAGGAGGATCTTGAATTTATGGGCCCTGTAAGGCTGCGCGAGGTAGAAGAAGCGCAGCAGCGGATTGTGGCTATTATTCGCAGGCTGGACGAGTCCGGCGAGATAATAATTTCAAGGGGTGGGGAAGATGCCATTATCGTCTAGGATACTGCGTGGCCTTGATATTAAGGGTTCAGTAGTCTACAGCGCTCCTTCCCCGGAGGAAAAAAGAATGGAAAATGCTCCTTTCCCGGAGACAGAATCCCTTGCGGAAATTGATCCCCGGGAACAGGCGGAGGCCTTCCTAAAAAAAGCGCGTGAAGAATTTGCGGAAGAGCGCTCAAGGCTGCTACGGGATGCCGGGGAAGAAGCCCGGCTTCTTAAAGAAAAAGCATGGGAGGAAGGGTACGCGGAGGGTTTAAAAAAAGGTGAGCTGGAGGCAGCCGGACTGCGGAAAGAAGCCGAAGAGATTCTGAAACAGGCGGAGCAAAAACGGATCGACATCCTGGCCAGGGCTGAGCCCGATATTATACGGATTGCGGTATCCATTGCGGAAAAGCTTTTGAATTACAAAGTAGAGACTGATTCAAGCTGCATTCTGCAGCTTATTTATAGAGCTTTGGAAGCCCTTCCCGGGGGGAGGAATATTACCCTGTATGTAAATCCCCTGGATGCAAAGATTTGTCAGGAGAACTTTCAAAGGTTGCAGGGGCGCTTGAAAAATGATATATCCCTCGAAGTGCATGCGGATGAGGAAATGCCTCTGGGCAGCTGCAGGGTGGAGTCAGAGGAATCTCAGGTAGAGCTGTTGCCGCAAAAAGAGCTGGAGATCCTCTCCAAAAAGCTCTTGAAACTTGCTTCTTCTGCCGCCGAGGATGTTATACAGAAAGCGGAATAGGCCTTTAGATTTTTACGGTCAGGGTCCGGAAAAGCTTTATCGCGAGGTGGCAGAAAATAGGGCCTTTTGAGCAATAGCGGATAATTTATTATCATTATCATTCAATATCAATATCAATATCATTTTCGGAGGCTTGCAGCTTGGAAAGCCGGGCGATAGATTTTGAAAAGTATTACCGGGAGATTTTCGCCGGCCCGTCAATAAATATCAAAGGACGGGTTACACAGATTATTGGACTGGTAATGGAAGTCAGCGGGATAAGCCCCCCGGTAGGGGAGTTGTGCCTGGTGGAGGCAACCGGAGATGCGGAACCCGTTTTAGCGGAAGTAGTGGGTTTTCGCCAGGGGAGGGCTTTATTAATGCCCCTGGGTGACACCAGGGGGGTCGGCCCCGGTTGTTTCGTTCAGGCGCTGGGTGAGCCTTTTTTTGTAAAAGCCGGTTCCGGTCTTCTGGGAAAGG
>JAAYOY010000206.1 GCA_012520035.1 Bacillota bacterium | reverse complement strand
GCAGGTTGTTCTTGCAAAAGCTGTACCGTTTTTTCCATGAGCGCGGAAACCCGGTTCCCTTTTATCACTGGGGCGATCTCGATCTGGGAGGGTTTAAAATCTGGCGCGATCTTCGTGAAAAAACCGGCATACCCATTCGGCCTTATTTAATGGACGAGAAGACATATCTGAAGTACCTGCACCTGGGACAGCCGATTACAGAGCAGTACGCCCAAAAGCTGGCCACCCTGCTGGAGGACAACACCTTTGCCCCGTTTCATACATTAATAACCCTGATCCTCGAAAAGAAGATCCGCCTGGAACAGGAAGCGATCTCTTTATTGCCATAATGCCGCCACATTATCGCACGATTGTTATTGCAATATTTCGTTCTTTATGCTATAATGTTCGTACGATAAATCGAACGGGGGCAATAAAATGAACGATACCACAAAAGTAATTACAGCTACCGAGTTTAAGACAAACCTGGGCAAATACCTTGATTACGTAATTGAAGATCACGAGGTTATTATCACAAAAAACGGCAAAAAGGCAGTTAGGCTTACGCCTTATATCACAGAGATCGAACGCTATTTTACAGTTAAGGAAAATGCGCTGGACTATCAGTATGGGGGCAAAAAAGTATCTTATGAAGAATTTATGGAGATTTATGAGAAAAGCGAGCTCAGAATGGAATATATCAACGGTGAAATAGTCCTTTTAGCTTCTCCCGACGCCTTCCACCAGGATATTTCCGGGAACCTGCATATTCTTCTGCGAACATACCTGAAAGATAAGAAATGCAAGGTTTTTTATGCGCCTTTTGATGTCCATTTCTATAAAAAAGATCTCAAAACGCCGGATGTAATGCAGCCCGATTTGCTCATTGCATGTGATTTAGAGGATAATGTTAACGAAAAAGGACGATATATGGGTACACCCACATTATGCATCGAAATATTATCAAAAAGCACCCGCTCAAAGGATATGGTAGATAAGCTCAACACATATATGCTGTCCGGCGTGAGGGAATTTTGGATTGTCGATCCCGACAAGCATTCAATTTTGTTATATGGCTTTAAAGACTTTGAGATCGATGAATATACCGGCTATAAGCCCGATGACACTCTGGTTTCTTATTATTTTGAAGGCCTGGAGATTGCGGTAAAAGAAATATTTAACTTTTAAATATAAGGTTTACTGCATAGCCTTAAACAACGAAACAATACAGGCCTTTGTGTATTGTGAGTGAGTGCACATATCTTTTAGAATAGAAGTGGTTGGTTGGCAAGATGCATCCCTGTTGTTCTCTATAAAATATAATTATTGTTCGGTTAAAATTAACGGTCCATCTTTTGTTATCGCTACTGTATGTTCATATTGTGCGGATAACCTGCCGTCGGCAGTTCTTGCCGTCCACCCGTTAGAATCCATTCGGCTGTGCCAGACCCCTTCATTTATCATAGGCTCTATCGTAATAACCATACCTGCTTTTAAAATAAGGCCCTTTCCCGGATAGCCGAAATGAGGAACCTGAGGTTCTTCATGAATTGATGGCCCAATGCCGTGACCGACAAATTCCCTAACAACGGAAAAACCCTCAGACTCGGCATAAGATTGAATAGCATATCCGATATCGCCCAGCCTGTTTCCGGCACAAGCTTTTTCAATACCTTTATATAAAGCATTCCATGTAACTTCCAACAAATGCTTTGTTTTATCCGAAATATTACCCACGGCATAGGTCCAGGCGGAATCCGCCAGAGCGCCATTTAAGTTCACCACCATATCTACCGTAACTATATCACCATCTTTTAAAGGGGTTTTCCGGGGGAAACCGTGACAGATCTCATCGTTAACAGAGGCACAGGTAGCATATTGATAACCCTGATAGCCTTTTTGCTCAGGCGTTGCCCCGCGCTCTTTCAAATATTTTTCAACAAAATTATCTATTTCAAAAGTAGTGATCCCGGGTTCAATTATCTTCGAGATTTCCTTATGGCAGGAAGCCAGCAGCTTTCCCGCTTCATGCATCCGCTTGATCTCATTTTCCGATTTTAAAGTAATCATTGTATTTTCCCTTTCATATTGCATCTGTGATGTAACCGGCTGAAAAAATAACAGCCCGGATAGTTAGTTCCTCGCACATATGCGGCTGATCCTCCGGAGTAAAACCTCCTGGCCTTAAATTCCTGCAAAGCAGGCTTCCGAACTGATTCTCGAACGCCAATGCAAAGCTATAGCATTTATCTGCAATTTCATCATCGGAGTAACTTTTTTCTTTGCCATATATACCTATAAACATGAGAGCACCTTCGACTAAGCCGCATTGCGCCCTGTATTTCCCGGCACCATGCATTCCAATAGCCGCATTTATTACCTGCCGGTTTAGATTTACAACAAATTTTTCTGAAAGTATTTTAAGCATTGTTATTGCGCAATTGTAATCATTAAACCAGTAGTATTCATGTACTCTTGCGGCAATTATTTCTTCTTTCATTAAAACCCTTTCCCCCGCAGGTATAGAGGATACTTGATATTTATACATTGGAACGAGCGTTTTATGGTTTTCATGAGTTCAGGAAAACTATACTAGATAGTATATTTTCAAGAAGAGATGTACCTTTTCCTGCAAAATCAATCTGTAGTAGAATAAAAAAGGAAAAGGAACCTCTCCTCAGTCCCATTTAATTGAAAAGCCGCCAATAAAGGCGGCTTCTTATTATCGCTTACGCTCATAGGAAAAAATCTATAACCAAAAATATTATTCCAAAACAAGAGGGATTTCTACAACAAACATCTTCGAGCCGTCTTTCATGCTCACACTATATAG
>JAAYOY010000205.1 GCA_012520035.1 Bacillota bacterium | reverse complement strand
GGGTTTTATTTTTCCGCAAAAATACCGATGGCATTGGGCCCTGCATAACAGGCGACAGTTGATCCTATGTGTGATTCTATGATTTCCCTGGGTTTATGCTTCTGAATCAAGGCTTTTACTTCTTGAAGAAGCTTTTCATTATTTATCATGTTTATACCGACTGTTTTACTGTTTAGATTTAGCCTGGGAATATGTTGGGATACCCAGCGCAGAATACTTCTTTCCTTGCCCCTGAATTTGTCAGCTATTATTATTTTCCCGTTGCCGTCTGAGCTGCAAACAAGATTAAGGTGGAGGAGATTCCCGGCTATATATTGCGCTTTGCTGATTCTTCCGCCCCTAAAGACATATTCCAGGGTGTTGATAATAATAGCATAGGTCATTTTTTGACTTAATATCTTAACCCTCTTCGTAATCTCTTCAAACATTTTTCCCGCAGCAGCCATTCTGGCAGCTTCAATTACCTGTAGTCCCTGTCCTAGTGAAACACCCTTGCTATCCAGAACTGCAATTTTCCTGTCCGGCAACTGATTTCTGGATAGAACGGCAGAGTTATAGGTGCTGCTGAGTTGGGAAGACATGAGGATTGCAATTACCTCATCTCCGTTACGGGTCAGTTCTTCAAAAGCATTGTAGAACTTTATAGGCGGGACCTGAGATGTTTTCGGGATTTCCCCTTTTTGCATATAATCACATACCTGGGCAGGGCTGATATTGATCCCGTCAAGAAATGTGTTATTACCAATATTAATATTGAGCGGGAGTACAGTAATTGCGTACTTTTCTATGTATTCCCTGGGAAGGTCGGCGATACTGTCAGTTACTATTTTTATCATTTGCGTCACCCACCGGTATTGTAAAACAATAATTATAGTTTAATTAAAATTATCATATATAATAACCCGGCGGGTGTAAAGTGGTTTTTCGCTCTTCCGATGTTTTTGTGATAAAATGATTTCAGCGAAGCCTTAGGTTTTTATTTTTAATCTTTTCCGGGGGATATTAATGCGCGGCAGGATTAAGCAGAAATGAATAAAAGTAAACAAATTAACGAGATCTATATAACGAGGGCACTGGCGATTCTTGGTGTTATTATGGTGCACTCGACTTCATTTGCTACGGTTGAGCTTGATAATACGTCAGCGCTGTATCCGCTTTACGTGTTTTTGAACAGGTTTTTTGCCTTTGGCACAGCCACATTCATCTTTTTAAGCGCCTTTGTTTTATTTTATAGCTATTACAACAGGCGTTTCGACAGGGAACTGATTAAAAACTTCTATTTGAACCGCTTGAAATTTGTTATCATTCCTTATTTTATCTTCTCGGGACTTTATTTTTATATTGTCGCCTCTCCTTTTACTCAATATAGTGATAATGCTGAGATAATTTGGGATTTCCTGGTCAAACTGGGCACCGGCAAAGCTTACGATCATCTTTACTTTGTCTTTATCAGTATCCAGTTTTATTTGCTGTTCCCCTTGCTGCTCTGGGTTTTTAAGAAAAACAAAGCTCTTGTCAAACATGGTCTCTGGTTTGGCTTTGTCTTACAGTGGGCTTTCGTCTTTTTAAACAGTTACTATTTTCGTATTACGATCGGTACCGGCAGCATTGCTTTTTCTTATATGTCGTATTATTTCCTGGGGGCCTTTCTGGGGATATATTACCAGCAATTCATGGACTGGTGGAGCGGTTGGAAAACGCGCTTGCTAGTCGGTCTGTGGCTTGCCTTTGGAGGCCTTTATGCCTGGATTTACTATGCTATGTGGGCGCAAAACATCTACTATAATGCAAAATGGTATACTTTTTTCTGGAATTTTTACACGTATGCGGCTACTCTTGTCCTGTTCTTGTTTTCCTTCTGGTTGTATAAAAAACTTCCGGTTTCGCTTACCAACAGGCTAATGCAGCTTGGTGTCTACTCCTTCGGTATCTATATTTTTCACATGATAGTATTAAGGTTTTATAGAAAAATTGATTTCAGCGGTATTCCGTTGCTTTACCACGTCTCTGTTTTTGGCGGGTTTGTCTGTGTGCTGTTCGTTTCCTGGTTTGTGGTGTGGCTTGCGAGCAGAACCAGTTCCCTTTCATGGATCGTATTTGGAAGATTTCCGAAGCAGATCCCGCGCTGTAATGATGTTGATCATGAGGGAAGGCTGAAAAAACATGCTGTTGTTTCCGGAACAAAAACAGAAGACTCCAGGCTGTAGTTCGTATTTTGGCTGTTCGCTGGCTGGGCAGCTATCTTTTTATCCCCGGATGTCTCCCAGTAGTGCAGTAAGAAAACCAGAAATAAGCTGAGCATGATTCCCAGGACACTTTTAATATAACCTTTGTTTCGCGCTTAAAACATGATATACTATTACTATAACAAAAAAACTATAATACAAAGTAATTCTATTAGATGCTTATGTAGCTGTATTTTGTCATGTTTTCGTGAGAGAGGTGTTTAGTATGGCAGCACAAATTCCTTTAGAGAAGTTTATTAGGGAACTCCCGGATGAGCTAAAAGAAGAAGTATATGACTACGCAAATTATCTGTTACAGAAGCGCTTACGAGAGGAAGATCGTGCCTGGGGTGCATTTTCCCTGACCCAAGCTTTGCGTGGTCTGGAAGAGGATGCTCACTATACTGAGGCGGACCTCAAGGAGCGATGGTCGTGAAGCCGGGAAAGATAGCCCTCCTCCAATTTCCCCAGACAGATCTTGGGGAAGGTAAACTACGGCCCGTCCTATTGATTGCAAGAGTCCCGGGAATATATCACGACTGGTTGGTTGCAATGATTTCAAGCAGGTTAGAGCAGACAATCCCTCATTTTGACGAAGTTATAACAGAAAATGAAGCTGACTTTGCTTTATCTGGACTCAAAGGTACAAGTGTTGTCCGAGTTGGGCGCTTGGCTGTAGTAGACATTGGGCTTCTTCCCGGGGCAATTGGCGAAATTTCTGAGGAGCGACTTAACCGTATCCGCCAGAAAATAATAAAGTGGATAGTAGGCCAATAAAGCTCCTCTTTAAAAGGAGAACCGATTCGCTGTAAATAGCATGATATAGTTGCTAATTGGCGTTAATTCCGGTTATTTT
>JAAYOY010000204.1 GCA_012520035.1 Bacillota bacterium | reverse complement strand
TGCCAGAGCAAAGCACCTTTTTTTACCGCTAAAACCTGGACGAAGAAAATAAAAAAGCCGAAAACGAGTATAAAACGCAGCTTGCGTGAAAAAAAGGCCAGGCCTAACCCTGCCAGGCCATAAAAAATTAGCAGGAGGCAGAAAAGAATTATCCCACCTGTAATAGAATGCAACGCAAAGGCAGTCAAGCTAAAGCTAAAAAGTATCACCAGCTTGACCAGGGGATGGACACGGTGCAGCAGCGAACGATGGTCAACATAAGTCAACCCCGGGAAAAATCCCTTTACTGCGGATGAAGTTCTGCTATCAACACTTCTGTACGAGCTCATCTTCATTTACCTTCTTTCTCCTGCGAATACTATTCATATCCGGGGGGCAAATACTCTTCCAGCCCCATTTGTGCCAGCCTTACCAGCGCCTCACCCACCGGAGCATCGATGAGCAGTTTACCCCCCGCCAGGAAAAGAACTCTCTGACAGCAGGAAACAACCACGGCAGGTTCATGGCAGACCATCAGGGCAATCCCACCGCGCTCGCGGTGTTCCTGCAGGGCTGCCATCAGTAACTCAAGCCGGCCGCTATCCTGACCAACAAGGGGCTCATCCAGGATTAATACTTCGGGGGAATAAGCCAGGACCGAAACCAAAGTAAGCCTTTTTTTCTCTCCCAGGCTCAGGGTAAAAGGATTCTTATCCCTATAGCACCGTAACCCGAACTCTTCCAGCAGACGATCAACTTTACGCTCAATCTCCCCCTGCGCTTCCTTGCTTAAAAAAAGCGAGGGAAGCGCCGCTTCTTTGGCAACAGTATTCTCAAAGATCTGATGGTTGGGATTTTGAAAGGTAAGTCCCATATCCCGGGCACGGTGCACAACCTTCATCCCGGTTACATCCTCTTCGTTAAAATATATTTTCCCTTCCCCTATTTTAAGAACCCCCAGCAGGGAAAGCAAAAGAGTGGTCTTTCCACTGCCGTTATCCCCCATAACAGCCAGGGTCTCTCCCGGATAAGCGCAAAAACTAATTCCCGAGAGGACATCCCTTCCCTCGTAACCCGCTTTAAGGTTCTCCACAGACAAAAGGGGTACCTTGTCTTTCCCTTTTGCTTTCTTTTTGTCCTTCTCTTTATTATAAACACCCGATGTTTTTCCTTGCCCCTGTCCCAAAGAATTTCCCCGCTCATTAACCCTATCGGTATCTAATATTACAGTTGGAACATATTTTTTGCGGAATTCACCGGGGGTGCTCTCATCAACAATTCTCCCCTTCTTCATAAGCAACAGGCGGTCCGAAATGGAAACAAGCCGTTCCAGACGGTGTTCAATAACAATAATTGAGATTTCAAGCTCTGCCCTAAATTTTTCCAGAGTACGGAGTACATCCCTGGTGCAGGAAGGGTCAAGACTGGCAGTAGGCTCATCCAGAATAAGAAGCGAAGGGGTCATCGCCAGCACAGAAGCGATGGCTACCCGTTGCTTTTCACCTCCGGAAAGGGTGTGGAGCTTCCGCTCCTTTAAATCCAGCGCTCCTACAGCCCGCAGGGCAAAGAAAACGCGTTCCCGTATTTCCTGCGGGGGTATACGCAGGTTTTCCGGCCCAAAGGCTACTTCATCGCTTACTGTGAGCGTGCAAAGCTGCGCTTCCGGGTCCTGCTGCACCAGGCCTACTATCCCTGAAAGGCCCCCGGCAGGATAATCCCGCGTATCTCTGCCCTGAATGCGAACAGTACCTTGCATCTTTCCGCTGTAGGCATGAGGTATAAACCCTGCCAGGCAGAGAGCCAGCGTAGACTTGCCGCAGCCGCTGGGGCCAGTGATAGTTAGGAACTGGCCCGGGTATACCTGCAGGTTAACCTTTTCCAGCGCCGGAGAAACCGACCCGCTGTATGTAAAAGAGAGGTCTTGAATATCAACGACCGGTTGCAGTATAAATGCTCCTTTCAATTTACTCCACGACGATCTTGTTTACCAGCTTTACCCAGTAACCCCCTTCATAGTTTCCGGCAATCAGGCGCAGCATATCCTCTTCCCTGATCAGCAGCAGCTGATCGTCATTGAAGACATCCTGCAGCTCAAATTCCACCTTATAGCCATCCGTCGCTATTACGCTTATTTTTTTTGCTTCTGCCAGCGGTGAAGCCTCCTGGAGAATTTTGCTCAAAGGAATACCTGTATATTCCTGCGGGGGAATGTGGGTAAATTCTCCTTTTAATTCGGCGGTAATTGTAGTTTCATACCGGGAAAAATCAGAGAGCTGGAATGAAAGAGGCCGCTCCACCGCTCCCTCCACCCGGCAGGCGGGGCCTATCCAGGGGGGCTCAAAAACTGCAGCAAAATAATAAACCGCACCGAACGCCAGCAGTAATACCAGCAGCGCTGTTACAGTAAGTCTAAACCGGGTCAGGGACGCTTTCCCGCCGTTCGCAGAAGCCGCTGCCGATACATCCTCGCCGGAAGCGCCTGCAATGCGAAAAGGCCTGGCCTGCTGCACGATCTCCAGCACGCTGTGTCCAAAACTGCCCGCTAATAGGGCGCCGGAGATAAAAGCTATAAAGCCGATAAAGAAAAGATAGGTTACTGGGACTCCGGAAAAATAGAGAAACTGGAACACAAAAACGTTTGAAGCGGCCGAAATTCCTCCGGCCAGTATATAACTAGCCAAATTGTGCCGCCTGGTAATGAGCAGAGCAACATCAACCAGCAGCCCCTGAACCAGGGAAACAAGGATAATGGCAACCCCGTGGGTACTTCCGGTAAGCAGCTCGATTAATCCCTTCAACAGGCCCGCAGCGGTAGCAGCTCCCGGCCTGCGGATTAGCCCGGCTACCAGGATGAACCAGAAGATATGCAAACCGGAGACAAACTGCCCTGCGCCGAAAGGAACGCCAAAAACGCGGTTTACAAGGTTGCCCAGATAGCCGATATAAGTGCTCATTATCCCCCCGATACCGCTCAAAACTGCAATCACAAGCAGATCCCGATTGCTCAGGTAATATTTCCTCCGGCTTTGAAGCTCTT
>JAAYOY010000004.1 GCA_012520035.1 Bacillota bacterium | reverse complement strand
GTATTGTATTCCATAATCCTGTATATTATTTCACTCATGATTGCGGTATTGGTTTCTACCAGGTCCAATCTGGTTTCTCCGGGCCTTTGTGATGCTCCTGCGGTAATGATAATAATATCCGCTTCCTGACAGTCCTTGTAATCGCCGGCATAAATATTTATCGGCTGAATAAAGGAAGCGCCGTGGTTCAGATCCATGGCTTCCCCCCGCGCTTTTTCTTCAACTTTATCAATCAGGACAATTTCCTGCGCTGTACCACCGATCATCAGCGCATAAGCGGTTGTTGAACCTACAAATCCTGCCCCGATAATTACAATTTTTGCCAATCAAAACACCCTCCTTTAAACATATTTTTCTATGAGCCCTTGCTTTAGATATTTCCGCGAAGGAATATTTTTATACCGGCTTACTTTAAAGAGTAATTTTCTGGCTCATTTTTTTATATATAGATGAATATAATATATGGAAAAACTTAGGGGGATACCTTTATGAAAGGTCTTAGTATAATATTAACAGAATTATCTCAAAAATTGCTTGGGGAAAAGGGTGACTTTAATTCGGAAGAAAACTCTAACAGGGAAGAATTTCGCGCAAAGAATGCCGATCTTATTGAAAGGGCGAAGCAGGACTGGCATGCCGCTTTATCATTATTTAACAATATTGAGGATCCCGGGTTGATTGACCACGCTATATACAATTTAAACGCAGCGGAACGCCGGTATGTATTCCTATTAGAAGAAGCACGCCGGGAAAGGGAACTCAACCGTTTATCAAAAGAGGAGGAAGCGCCGGGGGATGTTTAATTTTGATCTGAATTACATTATTGCTTTTTTCTTTGGGGTACTGGTATTGTATATCCTTGCTAAACTCCTGTATGCACCGATGAGGATTATTTTGCGGTTTTTAGGTAATACAATAACGGGAGGGCTCTTGCTGGCTTTGTTTAATATGGTTGGGTCCTTTTGGGGCGTGCAGATTGGTTTAAACGTAATAACCGCGGTTATTACCGGCATAATGGGTATCCCGGGGATAATCCTGCTCCTTATTCTTCAGCGCATTACCCTGCAATAAACTGGATAATGGGTTTCCTTACTATTTAATACTGTTAAAGCTTATCCAGCTCTATATGGCTGGTTTTTTATTATAAAGGGCCAATTTAACATGCTTTCCAATCTAATTGACAGGAAACTGCGATAATGGCATAATAATATCTAATACGGAAGAAGATGACGGTTTTGCCCGGGGTTATAAATGAAGCTTGTATTTTCCCTGTTAATCGTAATTATTTTTTTATTATGGCCGAAATTGAATCGTTTGCACCCTTTTATTCTTTTACTAGCCGGTGCTTTGTTATTACTTTTTGGGTTTGCCTTCACTTCGATGCTGCTTATTTTTTCTCCCCTTTTATATCTTGGGGCGGCAATACTGCTTATTTTGCTTGTTTATAAAGGCATTACCTGATGAAATGAAAGGAGATATACTACTTTTTATGGGAATAGAAAAAAAATACAACCCGGATGAACTGCTGGATGAACTTAAAGGTAAATACCCGCAGAAGTTTGAGGCAGAAGATAAAATCTTCAGCAAAATACATGCCGGTGACAGAATTTTTATTGGAACCGGGTGCGGCGAACCCCAGTACCTCGTTCAGGCGCTGATAAATTATGTCGAATCAAACCCCAAAGCTTTTTTTGATACAGAGATTATCCATGTTTGGACTCTGGGTGTCGCCCCTTATACAGAAAAAAAATTTAAACACAACTTCCGGCATAATTCTTTCTTTATCGCAAAAAACACAAGAGAAGCAGTAAACCAGGGGCTGGCGGATTATACGCCTATTTTTCTCTCCAATGTTCCCGATTTGTTTCGCCGGCGGCTGGTTCCAATTGATGTGGCACTTATTCAAACCTCTTTACCGGATAGTCACGGTTATTTAAGCCTGGGAATAAGCGTTGATATCACAAAAGTTGCTGTGGAAAATTCTTCCCTGGTTATAGCCCAGGTAAATCCGCAGATGCCAAGAGTTCACGGGGATACTTTTATTCATATCAAAGATGTGGATTACATTGTTTTCCATGATGAGCCTTTGCTGGAATATGAAATTTTAACTCAGAACGAAGTGATACAAAAAATCGGAAAGTATGTGGCCCAAATAGTCGAAGACGGAGATACCATTCAAGTCGGCTATGGGGCGCTGCCTAATGCAATCCTTGATAATCTGAAAGATAAAAAGCATCTCGGTATACACAGCGAACTGCTAAATGACGGTATGGTAAAACTTATTAAAGAGGGAGTTGTTGATAACTCGCAAAAAACGATTGACCGCGGTAAAACTGTAGCTACCTTTTGTATGGGAAAAAGAGAAACGTATGAGTATCTCCATGATAACCCCGGCATTGAATTCAGGGCCATAGATTACACAAATAATCCAATTATCATTGCCATGAATAAAAATATGGTTGCCATAAACAGCGCGCTGGAGATTGATCTCACGGGCCAGTCCACCGCCGAATCGCTGGGAAAAGTATTTTTCAGCGGCATTGGAGGCCAGGCCGATTTTATGCGCGGGGCAGTCCTGTCGCAGGGGGGGAAAAGTGTACTGGCTTTGCCGTCTACAAGTGAAGACGGGAATATCTCGAGGATTGTACCTACGCTGCGGGAAGGGGCAGGAGTTACTTTGACCCGCGGCGATACCCACTACGTCATTACAGAATACGGCATTGCATACTTGCATGGAAAAAATGTCCGTGAACGGGCGATGTCCTTAATAGCCATAGCCCATCCGAAATTTCAACCCTGGCTTATCGAAGAGGCGAAAAAGCTATCCCTCATCTATCAGGATCAGGCTTTTATTTCTGGGAAAGGGGGGGAATATCCGGAGGAGTACGAAACACTGAGGATGACAAAAACAGGGATTAATTTTCTCTTGAGGCCGGTTAAAATAAGTGATGAACCCCTGTTAAAAGACTTCTTTTATTCGCTTTCCGATACATCCATGTATAACAGATTTATTTCCAGACGCTTGCATATGTCTCACGAAATGCTGCAGGACTATTTTGTGGTGATTGATTATACAAAAGGAATGGAAATATTAGCTGTAATTGAGCAAAACGGGGTGGAAGAGATCATCGGAGTTGGGCAGTACGGTATTAATGAGGGCAAGCTTACTGCAGAAATTGCCCTGGTAATCAGGGATGATTACCAGGATAAGGGCATAGGAACCGAACTTCTTTCTTATCTGACTTACCTGGCAAAGAGGAATGGCCTGCTGGGATTTACGGCGGAAGTGCTGCCGGACAATAAACCTGCACTGCGTTTGCTGGAAAAGATGGGCTTTGAAACTGAAAAACAGTTTAACGCCGGAGTATATTTATTTACTTTGGCTTTCCGTGAAAAATAGGCAGGAAGAAAAATAGAATACCTCCTCTCTTTATTTTAAAGGGCATATTGTTCATTTGCCTTCATAAAAATAATAATGAAAAAAGTAGCGCCGGGTGCAATCCCAGGCATGAGAGGAGGAGGGTTTTGCGAAAAAACAGACAAAAGAAGGCTGCCATCTGCGGTTTTTTGGTTCTGTTGATCATAGTTGTTTGCTGGACCGGTTACCGTGCGCTGACGGAATCAGAAAGGACTAAGCCTGAAGCGGAATTT
>JAAYOY010000203.1 GCA_012520035.1 Bacillota bacterium | reverse complement strand
TATTTTATCTTCTATTCTAATGCGATATCTAATGCGATAATCAAATGTGATAAAGATCTTCTAATGCAATAAAGAGCTATGACATGGTGCTATAGAGTGCGACAGTGAGAACCGTCCCCTTTGTCGCGCGGCAAAGGGGACGGTTCGCGACAAAGGGGACGGTTCTCACTGTCGCATTGTTGTGTGGTGGTAACGGGACGGGAACGCCGGGGGGCCTGCTCCTCCGGAGGTAAAAGAGAAGTAACCAAAAAGAAGGAAAATACTGTCATCAAAATAATTATAATCAGTATCAGGATCAGAAAGTGTTGTGTGCCCTTTGACAAAAAAATATTCCTCCCGGGTTATGCTCTTTTTTCTATTATTCGCGGATACGGTTTTTTTATTATAAAAAAAAAGGCCCTTCTGCAAGCCTCTTTTTAGCTAAGTATTATTTTATACTATTCCTGTATTTTAGATACGTTTTTACATACGCTGAAGTTTTAGGATTTTTCCCTTAACTGCCTGATAACCTTTCTTTCCAGCCGCGAAACATGGGATTGGGATATCCCGAGAATTTTGGCCACCTCCTCCTGGCTCTTCTCCAGAAAATACCTCAAGACAATAATCTGCCTTTCGCGCGGAGGAAGCGAACTTAACTTTTCCTTTAGAAAAATCCTATCAAAAAAGCTGTCGGTATCGCCGGTAACGGAGCCTTCTTCTGATAAAGGCATGACCGGATGCTGAAGTTCCATCAGCCAGGCTATCTCTTCTTTTGACAACCCCATCTTCCCGGCAAGCTCTTCCAGACGCGGGCGGCGTTTTAATTTCTGCTGCAAATCATCTCTGCTCTGCAAGAGTTGATGATAATGATTGTGATAGGTGCGCGATACTTTTAGAAGATGGCCGTTGCGGCGTAAAAATGATTTAATCTCTCCAAGAATAAAAGGAACAGCATACGTTGAAAACTTCGTTTCCCGGTAAGGATCAAAATTTTTGAGGGCTTTTAGCAGCCCCAGGCAGCCTTCTTGAAAAATATCTTCATATTCAATCGTATCCAGGGGGTACCTCTTGCAAAGGGCATGTACCAAAGGCAGGTGAAAATTAACAATTTTTTCCCGGGCCTCAGGATCACCTTTTTTATTTTTAAGGTAAAGCTCTTGTAATTGCTCTTCAGTGTACTCCGGCATATGACTATCCCCTTTTTCACGCCCAGTTTGCTTAATGATTGTTTTCAGCAACCCTGCCAAAAACCTTTGACATTTTAACAGCCGTTCCTTTTCCCGGTGCAGATTCAACTATTACCTCATCCATAAAATTTTCCATAATTGTAAAACCCATTCCGGATCTCTCCAGTTCCGGTTTTTCTGTATAAAGCGGTTCACGTGCCCTGGCGATATCTTCAATGCCTTTCCCGGAATCATATATTTCTACAGTTAATTGCCGTTCATCAACATAAGCGCTTATTTTTATAATACCGCGGTCATCTTCATATGCATGTATTATGCTATTTGTAACCGCTTCCGAGACCGCAGTCTTCACTTCATTTAGCTCTTCCAGGGTAGGATCAAGGCGTGCCGCAAAGGCAGCGATAACAACCCTTACAAAACTTTCATTTTCTGATTTTGCGGGAACTTCAAGCATCATATAGTCCATTAGCTAACCGGCTTGCATCCACAAACCGGTTTCCACCTCCTCAAATAAAAAATAAACAAAAATCAATCCAGGTTGGCTATTGCCTTACTTTCATCGCTGTAAACCGGAATAATCTTTAACAGGCCCCCCATCTCCAGGATCTTTTTATTATGCGTTTTTAATCCGCAGATTATGACCTTTCCTCCCCTGGCCTTAATCTGTTTATAGCGTCCCAGGATAACACCTATACCGGAACTGTCCATGAAAGTCAAATTTGTCATATTTAAAATTAAGTTCTGTACATGGTCATTTTTTTCTAATTCTTTATCCACTGTCTGTCGAAAAACAGCAGAGGTATGGTGATCTAATTCACCTTTAAAGCGTGCAATAAGGTTTTTTTTTCTTCTAATAAGCTGAACCTGCAATGATAAGCCCTCCCCTTATGAAACAGCTTGCTGCACAAAAACAGCCTACTGCAAAACAATTCTGCATATAAAGGATATTTCCTGCAAAAAAATAAAGCCCTTGAAGGGCTTGCTAAAATTTATTTTATCTGCCAAATTTTAACCAGATTTCCAGGTATCTTTGGAAAAGGCGCGTCAGGGAAGCTCCGGCTACATTCTGAGCTACCTCTAGGTTCACTTCTTTCAGTACTGCATCCCCCTGCATGACTTTAATTTTTCCCACCTTTTTTTCAATTGAAACGGGGGCCTTCAACCGTTTAGGCAGCTCAAGTTCGGTTCTGTACTCCGGCTCTTCACCTTTTTTGACCAGCAGGCTCAAATTTTCGGTTGTCAGGATATCTACTTCCCGGACGGTACCTTTTTCTACAGGAAGCCTGGCGACCCTTTCCCTTTCACCAGCCAGTTCCAGAGTGTAAAAATTGGCAAATCCGTAATTAAGTAAATCCCGTGCTTCCTCATAACGGATATCACTTGATGGGCTGTTTAAAACAACCGCTATAAAACGGGTGCCATCCTTTTCCGCCGTAGCTGATATGCAGTGCATTGCTTTGTCCGTATATCCTGTTTTTACGCCGTCACAGCCATTATAGTAGCGGATGAGACGATTTGTATTGCTTAAATATACCTTTCCACTTTTAATTTTACCTTCTAAAAAGTTTTCGTCCATCCAAATAGTGGCCCAGCGGGTAAAAATGGGATAAGACATCAATTCCCTGCTCATCAGGGCAACATCATAGGCTGTAGTATAATGATCGTCGTGGTGAAGGCCATTGACATTAACAAAATTTGTATTTTGCATCCCCAACTCTTTGGCACGCCTGTTCATTAATTCGACAAATCCCGCTTCGCTGCCGGAAATATATTCTGCCACCGCCACTGCGGCGTCATTTGCCGAACCGACAGCCATGCCAATCAACAATGATTCCAGATCAACAACATCGCCGGCGGCTAAGAAAATAGTTGAGCCCCCCATTGATTCCGCGTATTTTGTTACGGGAACCTGGTCATCAAGGGAAATTTCTCCTCTTTCCAATGCCTCCAGGGCCAGCAGCATGGTCATAATCTTCGTTAAGCTCGCCGGGTAAAGCTTTTCGTGCTCGTTAACGGCAAACAATACTTCTCCTGTTTTGTACTCCATTAGCAACGCTGCTTTGGATAAAATCTCCCCTTCAAAGGCTCCTACTTTTCCCAAAGGGAAAATAAGCAGTGTAAAGAAAATCAGGAAACATACGGCTAAAAATTTTCTTTTCATCTTTCTGTCATCCCTCCTGCTATATTTTCCCCACTGCTTGTTAAATGATACAAAAAGGCCCTGCTTCTTTTAAAACAAGGCTTTTTTGAAACAAGTCTTTTTTGTTTTTTACATACGCAATGTGTTAACTGGGAAACGGGGGGACTACACCGTAAACAAGCGGAAGTTCTTCTGCCGCTTCATCGCAAATTGCAAATGCATTCATTAGCTCCCTGCAGGCAACCTGAAGGAGGTCTTCTTTATTGCCGTGGATATGGGCCAAAATATCCCCCGCCAGTACCCGGTTCCCTACTTTATGGTTCAGTACAATCCCTACAGAGGGATCTATCTCTTCCCCCTTATAAGATCTTCCCGCACCTAGAAGAGCTGCCGCCTTGCCCACTATTCTCGTGTCAATTTCACGAATATAGCCCGACTTTGGCGCTTCAATTACTTCGACGTATTTAGCCTGTGGCAATAAGGCTGGATCATCCACACATTGGGGGTTTCCTCCCTGAAAACTGATCATCTGTTTAAATTTTTCCAGCGCAGCACCGTTTTTTAACAATTTGCGGAGTTCATCCTGGCCCTCTTCCGGGTTTCTTACCTTGCCGGCAAGCGCAAGCATATATCCGCCGAGAATGATACAGAGTGTTTCAGCATCAGCAGGACCCTGGCCTTTTAAAATACTGATCGCCTCTTTCACCTCCAGGGCGTTTCCAACGGCAAAACCCAGAGGTTGATTCATATCCGTAACAACTGAAACAATTCGCCTGCCCATTTCTTTTCCTATACGAAACATCGTCTCCGCAAGGTGAAACGCTTCTTCCCTGGTCTTCATAAAGGAGCCTTTACCGGTTTTGACATCCAGTAAGATGACACCGGCCCCGGCGGCAATTTTTTTGCTCATAATAGAAGCGGCAATCAGCGAAGTATTTTCGACAGTTCCGGTAACATCCCGCAGGGCATACAGCTTTTTATCCGCGGGGGTCATTCTCTCCGTTTGGGCCATAATCGCCAGATCGTTTTCTTTAATCAACTCAATAAATCTCTCCAGGGAAAGTTCTGCGCTAAAACCCGGTATACTCTCCAGTTTATCGATCGTCCCTCCGGTAAAACCCAATCCCCTGCCGGAGACTTTGGCAACGGGAACCCCGGCAGCCGCTACCAGCGGGGCCAGTGCAAGAGTTGTTTTATCCCCTACACCGCCGCTGCTATGTTTATCGGCTACCAGTTTTCCCAGGGAGGAAAAATCAAGCGTCTCCCCTGATTCCGCCAGGGCAGCGGTAAGCGCGGCAGTCTCTTTCGGATTCAGTCCTTGAAAATAAACGGCCATTAAAAAAGCGGCGATCTGATAATCAGGAATTAAACCTTTGTTATACTTGTCAATTAAAAAAAATATCTCTTCCGCAGAAAGGTCCTGGCCGTCTCTTTTTTTAATAATCAGGTCTAACGCCCTCATCCCCGTTCCTCTCCTCTTATAAGCAATTTTCCGGCAAAACTCCGGCCGTCCTTTGTTAATTTCCCGCATAATAGTTCTGCCACCGTGGCTCCCAGGTCAGCAAAGCTTTCCCTGGTACCAAGGTTTACAGGAGCTATATGACGTCCGTATATAAGCAGCGGTACGTATTCTCTGGTATGATCCGTCCCTTTAAAAGTTGGATCACAGCCGTGATCAGCGGTTATTACCAGCATATCATCATCATTTAAGCGTTTCATAACATCGCCCAGGAAGCGATCAAAAACTTCCAGGGCGGCTGCATATCCTTCAACATCGTTTCTATGTCCATAGAGCATATCAAAATCAATTAAATTAGCCCACAATAATCCGGTAAAATTTTCATCAAGTGCAAAGGAAACGGCTTCCATAATGCTGTTATTATCTAGCCCTGGAAGATGACGGGTAACCCCTTTCCCAGAGAAGATATCCATTACTTTGCCGACAACCCATACCTGCCGTCCATTATTTTGCACCAGATCAAGCAGAGTAGGAGCAAAAGGATCCAGGGAAAAATCTTTTCTTTCATTTAGACGGTAGAAACTGCCCGGTTTACCCTTAAATGGTCTGGCGATTACCCTGCCGACGGCATGTTTTCCCACAAAGATATTTTTCCGTGCCAGGAGGCACCACTCATACAGGGTTTCTAATGGAACAATATCCGTGTGAGCCGCAATTTGAAACACGCTGTCGGCTGAAGTGTAGACGATGGGGAAACCTGTCCGCAGGTGTTCTTCTCCCAGTTTGTTGATGATCTCGGTCCCTGAAGCGGCGATATTCCCCAGAGTTTTGCAACCGATTATATTTTCAAAAGACCGGATTATTTCAGCAGGAAAACCATGCGGGTAAAGGGGAAAAGGGGTTTTCAGGACCAATCCGGCGAGTTCCCAGTGTCCTGAAATCGTATCTTTACCGGGGGAAAGCTCGGCCATTTTACCGTAGGCTCCAAGCACCTTATCCACAGGGCTATCATAGCTGTCAGCGTTTAAGATTTTACCCAGCCCCAGGGAAATGAGGTTTTCAATCATTAACTCCCTGTTATGCAGAACATGTCCCAGGGTGTTGCTCCCTGCGTCGCCAAACTTTTCAGCATCCGGCAAAGCCCCTACTCCTGCGCCGTCCAGTACTAAAATAAATACCTTGTTTATTGAAATATTATTACCCCCTTTTTAAATATTACAGAAATTAAACAAGCAGCTTTCCTGCAATAAAGAAACATATCTTGTTTCAGGCACGGGGATGTGTCTGGTTGTAAATTTCTTTTATTTTTT
Organism: Bacillota bacterium; assembly: GCA_012520035.1. Classification (GTDB taxonomy): domain Bacteria; phylum Bacillota; class Dethiobacteria; order DTU022; family UBA8154; genus DUQX01. Next base: position 15,878 of record JAAYOY010000203.1, on the reverse strand, counting down.
TCCTGGTAATCTGGGTGTATATTTGTGTGGTTGAGATATCCGCATGACCAAGCATCTCCTGTACTGAGCGAAGGTCTGCTCCGTTTTCGAGCAGATGCGTTGCGAATGAATGACGCAGTGTATGAGGGGTAATCTCCGTATTGATCCCTGTTCTCAAGGCGTATTTTTTCAATATTTTCCAAAAACCCTGGCGGGTTAACCGTTTGCCGTGCTGGTTTACAAAAAGCGCCTTTTCGTCCTTTTGTTTGAGCAGCTTGGACCTGCCATTTTGAAGATATTCCTGAAGGCTTTTTATCGCCACAGAACCAAGCGGCACAATCCTTTCCTTATTCCCCTTACCCTCGCATTTTAAAAAACCCATTTTCAGGTTAACGTTATCCAGGTTCAAAGAAACCAGTTCTGAAACGCGTATTCCCGTAGCATACAGCAACTCCAGCATTGCTTTGTCCCTCATACCGATGTTTCCCCTCGGCTGTGGCTGATCAAGCAGCAGTTCAATATCTTTAAGCGATAAAACAGTAGGCAACTTTTTTTCTGCTTTTGGGGATTCAAGCTCCCCGGCGGGATTTTCCTGGATTATTTGTTCCTGCAGAAGGAATTGATAGAAGGAACGGATAGAAGCTAAATTCCTTGTCAAAGTGGAAACGGCCAGTCCATTTTTCTTTTGTTCAGCTATATACTCCAGAATTATTTTTTTGGAGGTTTCGTTAAAATCAGTTATCCCCTGTCGGTTTAAAAACTGCAAGTATTTCTTCAAATCCCGTTGATACGATTCCAGGGTATTTTTTGCCAGCCCCTTTTCCACCGACAGGAAATAAATGAAATCCTTTAAAATCCTCTCCATCCAAAGTTATCCCCTTTAACTAAAAAGCAGCAATTTAATTAAGTTATTCCACACATTTTGCCAAAATCCTTTTCCCGAGATATTGTTCGCTTAAATAATTAACTGTAAGAAGAAAACGTAATTTGCCACAATGCTGCGGAAAAAAATAAATTATCTTCATCGCTGTAGTTTATGCAGGCAGTTAAATTATGTTAATCACAAGCTCCATAAAAACAGGGGTTATATAGGCTTCAACCAGGCCGCCGAATAAAGCAAAAACCAGTACCGCAAACATCATAATACAGTACTGCTGAAAATACAGCCTCCTGTCCGCATGTTTTTTAGCTAAACGGCCTTTTACTTTTAAAATTGAAAAAGTCATCGCTGTAGCACCTGCAATAAGGTAACCGGGAACAAGAATAATATTATGCGGCAATACAGCGGCTAAACAAAAGATAATTCCTTTCAGCGAATAATGCCTTACCATAAAGCCGACAGTAAAACCGGTGGCAAAACCCTTGAGAAAGAGCAAAAGCAAAATAAACGGAAATCCCATCCAGAGCAAACCCAGCAACCACAGAAGCAATAACAGCAAGATACTTTTTTGATAAGACGTTTTTAACAATTCCAGCGGCTTCAGGACAGTATCCGCATCATTTTTCAGATCTTCAAAAAAATAGCTCATTGCCGTTCCCAATTCTGTTACCTGGCTCTCCTGCAAAAAACCGAGCAAGATCGGCCCGGCGATAACCCCGGCAAGGAAAAACAGTGTAACAACAGTATATATACCCAGGTTTTCCCTGATATATTCCAAAAAATCTCTCTGGAAGCGCTTTAGCATAAAAAACCTCTCCGTGTGGTTTGTCCTTCTATACTGCTTAATAATATGTTATCTTGAAAGAGAATATGTTTACGGGAAAAAAATTAAGGCAGGATAAAAAATTCGTAAAAGATAGAAATAAATAAAAAGTAAAAGCAAGAAAAAATAAAAAAGAACAGGAGGATAATTGGAAAAGCGATAAAGGAATAATATTGAGGAAAACAGATAAAAAGAAGAATCATTCATTGCCCTGCTTTATTTTTTGGCCATTCTTCTTCTAAGCAATTTATCCGTAAGTAAAGCAGCTGTTGCAGCAACAACAAAAAAAGCGGGGTCTTCGCCGATACCTCTTCCCATTGTATGCAGGTCGTAGCCCTTATTCCTGAGAAAGCGTAATAATCCGGTGCTTTTTATAATGGCAACACTATGTTTTTTGAGCAAGTCATTCATTTTCAACTGCTGAAGGAGATATAGCATTTTTTTTCTGTCAAAAGCCGGCAACGGCAGGTAAGCCTTGCAGGAAGAGATCTCCCCGAGAGCGGTCAGCGTATGGTGGCTGAACCCGAAATGTCTTGCTCTGCTGTCATTGAAGCTTATCCTGGGTATGAGGATCGGCACCCCTCCCAGCTTGCGGATCCGGTCAATATGCTCCCCCTGCTCTATACCGCCAAAGCCGTAACGCGTTGAAGTCCCGACGACACCAGGTCCCGGTATAACGGCAATTACCTCGGCACCAAGCTCTTCCCTGGCGGCCATCAGGGCGGTATAGATATTAACCGTTTCCAGGTCCCCTCCGAAAGCATGACCGCAGGTCACCGTACCCGCAAGATAAGCGTCGCTTTTTAAACGGTGTACAGTATTGCTGAAGTAAAGCGGCAGCGCAGCGCTATCGGTCATGATATATACTATCCTGCACCCCGGATTTAATCCCTTCAGCACCAGAATGAAAGGGGCCAGCATGCTGTGCAGCTCACCAATTACAACCGGCACATTCTTCAAACCCTGATATTTTTCTGCTGCCAGGGCGGGGTTTTTATCCTTTAGAACTTCCTCATAAGCCTGCACTTTAAACTGCAGAGGCGTGTAACGCAACTTAATGATATGTCCTTCGGGCGATAAAGTTTTATTACCGGTGGCCTCATTAGCAATAACGAAATGGTAACCCCCGCTCCCCAGCCCCAGCTTCATGGCGGTCGTATTCAAAATAACCTTGTGCCCCGGCAGAGCTGTTCCGGTAAGAAAGGGATAATTTATGGCCTTTTCACTTTTTTCTCCCCTGCTTACCTTTAAACATTGTATTCCTTCCCTCGACCAGAGGATTTTTTCAACAGTACCCGCTTCGGTTGCAATCAATTCATCCTCTCCCATTCGTTCGGTTCAGGCGGTAAAAGAGTACTTTCTCTTCCAGGAGCCTGCTGAGAGAAAATTTTTCTAAATACCAGTGTAAAAATACCAATAAAAAGCTGATCACAAGCAAATATTCCAAAGATAAATTTAGGATCAAATAGAAGCCCAGCACTCCCCCCAGCAGATATGCGCCTGCGTCACCCAGCATAATGCGGGTTTTTGTTTCCCAGAACAAATAAACATAAAGCGCACTCCAGAGTGAAAAAAGCATGGGGAAAGGACCTCTAAAAAGCATCAGCAACAGTGATAAAACAAAAAAAACCTTTGCAGTCCTTGCCGGCCTGGTATCCAGGAGATTAAAGATATTGGAAAATAACGCCAGAAAAAGTCCCTTAAGGATCCATTCAGGCCAGGCATTGCCACCCACCGTGAAAGCCGAAAGAATAAACCCCATAATTCCCCCTCCTGCAGCTTTATATATACCGGTGGAAACACCTTCCCTCCTTAACAATTTGTACAGGTGCCCGCGGAAACCCTTACATTTCTTTTCGCCAAAAAAATCATCTGCAGCGCCCAGCAGGGTTATCCCGCCGAAATAGAGCAACGCAAGCCCTCCGGGAATCAGCATACGGGAAGGATAAAAATCATCCGGACTGTAATGATACAAAAACAGGGAGGAGAAAATATAAGCCGCCAGCAAAATGATACCGCCTGCTGTTACAACCTTTTTTCCCTCATAGTTTATGGTGACCGCTTTTTCTCTCCTTTCCAGGCGCTTAATAAAAAAAGGTGTCAACAAATAAGCGGTTACCCCCGGAATGAGGATTATACCAGTTATGCTCTCCATAATCTAAGCGAGAACTCCTTTTACAGAATTTCGAAAATACCTTTTAAAAATTATGACGTAAAAGCAATTTCATCACCGCAAAAAACTGGGATCCCCGGTGAAGATAAGAGCGAAAATCGTTCCCCCGCATACGGTGGCTCATCTCAACCGGAATCTCTTTTACCCTGAAGCCCTTCCTGATACTTTCAATTGTCAGCGCAACTTCTGCGGCAAAACCTTCGGCCTTGAAATCTATCGTTTCCCAGAGGGAACGCTTGATTACGCGCTGTCCAGAAAGGGGAGCCAGCATCTCCTGCCCCGTATATAACCGAATGCTCCAGTAAGCGAGAGCTTTTACCAACCCCAGCCCTGCAGTTTTTCCTGAAGAATTAAATCTTGCAACGGTCATATCTGCCTCATCCGCAGCAACAGGCTGTATAAGCTTGCACATTTCCAGAGCTGAATCCCTGAGATCAGCATCTACAAAGGCCAGCAATTCCCCTCTGGAAATTCGGGCACCGTCCCGCAATGCCTGGCTTTTTCCTTTGTTTGAGCTGTTGCGGCAAACGATAGCTCCGGCACTTAAAGCTTCAAGAGCTGTCTTATCCGATGAGCCATCATCGACAACAATTACCTCAACTATATCAGGCAGCTTGAACAAAGCCTCCACCGTTTTACCAACCCAGCCTTCTTCATTATAGGCCGGCACAATTGCGGAAACATGCAACCCCCTATCCCCCTTGAAAAGTAGTGTTTAACTGCATTTAGTTCCGGACAGTTCCTGCATTTTCTTAAGCACTGTTGCAACTATTATTAATTAGCTCCAGCAATTTTAATTTGCTGAAAAAAGACCCCGCGCCATGCCCGGCAAAAGTAGCCGGATCATTTTCTGTACCGGTAATACCATTAATGCCGTTAATAAAATCCTGCCAGATAATAACCCCCTCTATTCCAACCATTTTCACAAGATGATCGACGAGCTCCCTGGGAAAGCTGCCGGCGATAAATAGTTCCCGCCTGCATCCATTCGGTGGGGGAATGCTTTCTTCGTTTGAGGCCTTATTATTGGAAACGATCTCCAGCAGCTCTTTTTCGCGCAGGATATCCAGGATACTGTCTCCGGCCGCCTCCAGGCATGCTCCGGGAGGTAGGGCAAGCTCATTTCCCAGAATATTATACAGTTCAGCTTTATTATTTATGCTGAACTCTTCACCCGCAAAAGTATGCAATAAAACGGATTCTTCTCCGCTAAATTCTTCATCAAAAATATAAATATGATAAGCAGCTCCGGTTAACTCCAAAAAATCAAGCAGTTCCCCGGGCATTTCTTCCAGTGCAATCACCTTAACAGCATGATTAGCAAGTTTATCCTCCAGGAGCAGGGGGGTTAAATAATTTACTTCCAGCGTTTCCCAGCGTAATAGCTCTTCTTCCAGAAGAGTTAACGAGGAAAAGTAAGTATTAACCTCATCTTTATAACGCACTATTTCGCTTCTTAAACTTTCAATAATAGCGATTTGATTGTGAATAAGCGCATTTTCTCCCATGGACGCGCCGATCAGAATTCCGATTCCCAGTGCTAAAAAAACAGCGATTAGTGAAAAAAAATGATTTTGCTGGTCCATAAAAACACGCCTTTACAGTCAAGTAAAATTAATGAAAGCCGAACCTCCAGGAAAGAAGGTATAAAAAATGACGGACAAGCGGGGAGAAAGAGGCCAGCACAATGATTGGGAAAAGTGCAGCGGCTACTAAAATTGATAAATATTGCCATCTAATACCTCCACGGTAGAGATGGGCAAGGCCTCTGGCATCCACAAGTTTATGACCCATTTTTAATCTTACAAGGAAAGTTGAAGCCATACCTTTCCTTCCTTTTTCCAAAAAATCAAGCATATGGGAGTGGGAGCCTACGGCCACAATCAGCTCGGCTTTACTTTCATAAGCTAATAGAAAAGCCAGATCTTCGCTGGTGCCGGGCGCTGCAATTACTTTAGCTTCTAAACCCATGCGGGAGATACGCTCCATCCCGGGGGCTCTGCCGTCCGGATAAGCGTGAACGATAATCTCCCCGGCTTTTTTTAGCGATCTATCCTCAACACTGTCCATGTCTCCGATAATAAGGTGGGGTCTGAGCCCCATCATGCAAAGGGCATCCCCACCTCCGTCAACACCGATAAGAACCGGTTTAACTTCTCTGATATACGAACGTATCGCCTGCAGGTCTTTCTTGTAATTTTTACCCCTGACAACTATTAGCACATGTTTCCCGGCCAGCCTGGTTTTAATATCCGGAATATCCAGGTTTTTCAGAATTAGATCTTTTTCCCTTCTGGCATATTCAAGGGTATTTTGTACAAATAAATCCAGCTGCTGCTTTAAATTATTTTCTGCTTGATCCAGCTTTTTTTTAAGAAACTGCCTGCTTATTACCCTTCCCTGCCCCAGTAATTCTTCCCCGCAATAAATACTGTTACCCACTATAGTAACAGTCTCCCCCTCAACTAGAAGGGAATATACATTCTCTCCAACATTGTCCAAAATATAAATGCCCTGATCGAGCAATACTTTTGTTCCCAGAGCGGGATATTCGCCGCTAATCGTATTATCGACATTGATTACCGCTTTAACTCCTCTTTCTGCAAGTTCCTGCCCCGCCAGTTCATCAAGGTTTTTATGGGCGATTAAAGCTATATCACCTGGCTGCAGCCTTTTACAGAGGTTTTTCGTTCTGCGGTCTTTTTTTAGAGTTCCCTTAAAGATCTTTTCCATAGTAACACCTATAACATTCATTACAATTAATTTAACCCTATTTTTTTAATTTAAACAAAAAAAGGCGCCTAAACGCCTTATAAAAATCTATACTGCCAAATCTAAACTGCCGTGCAGCGCATGCCGGGGCAGACTGCAAAATGCATTATTCCTGCGCGCGGCTACTGCGCTGCATATTATTGCAGAACATTATTGCTGTGCATTGCCTTTCGGAACTGCAATACAATATTTTTTACAGCAGCGGCCCCTGGAAGAATATATGCCTGCTCTGCTCTTTACACTGCCACTACCTCTTTCCCTGTTATAGCACCTTGTAGTCGTATTTTTTATTTTTTAGACGAATCCTGTCGGCTACGAGGGCAATAAACTCAGAATTTGTAGGTTTACCTTTTTCTGTATTAATTGTGTAACCAAAGAATTTTTTAATCGTATCAATATTATTCCTGGCCCAGGCTACTTCAATAGCATGGCGGATTGCCCGTTCCACCCTGCTCGGCGTGGTTTCATATTTTTGAGCAATGCGCGGGTAGAGAATTTTTGTAATTGAACCGAGCAGCTCGATCTCCTCTGCTACCATGGAGATCGCATCGCGCAGATAAAGATAACCCTTTATATGCGCCGGAATACCAATCTCATGAATAATCTGGGTTATTTCCTCAATATAGCCATTATCCTTTCTAATATGAATATTCTTTACGGGATTAGCCTGTATCTTCCCTTCTCCGGCAGGTGCTTTCCCCAGCTGTCGAATTCTTTCCGCCAGGACCTCCAAATTAAACGGTTTAAGTATGTAATAAGATGCCCCAAGCTCCACTGCCCTTTGGGTGATGTTCTCATGTCCAAAAGCAGTCAGCATAATCACTTTCGGTTTCGGAGAGAGCTCCATTTTATTTAATTCTTCCAGCACTCCGATCCCGTCAAGGTGAGGCATAATTATATCAAGAAGAATAAGATCAGGGTTTTTTTCCTTTACCAGTTCCAGCACTTCCTTGCCATTAAAAGCGTTGCCGATAATATCCATATCCTCTTCTTTACTTAAATACTCCGACAAAAGTTCATTAAATTCCCTATTATCATCCGCGATTAAAATCTTATACATTAATAAGCCCCCTTCAATTAACTGAATTGTTCTTTTCATATAATTATTCGACACAAAAAAAACAGTTCCTTCTATTAATTAATATTTTTTTTATTTATTTGTGAATAATATTTAAGAAACAGGAATTATATCTGTTTCTTTTACCATCCATTCAGCATAAATCCCGTAACCTCTCGTAGGGTCGTTGACGAAAACATGGGTCACGGCTCCAACCAGGCAGCCGTTCTGGATAATCGGGCTGCCGCTCATACCCTGGACGATGCCTCCTGTTAACTGCAGTAATTCTTCGTCAACAATGCGTAAAATAATGCCTTTATCACCAGGAGTATTTTTATTTACCGCCCTTTCGATTTCAATCTCAAAACTTTGTATTTTATTTCCCTCTACAACGGTAAGGAGTTCTGCCGGTCCCGGTTCAACTTGAAAAGCCAGACCCAGGGGAATCGGATCGGGATACGGTGTGACATACTCCCCAACATTGTGCAACTCACCGAATATCCCAAACTTGCAGTTTTTCCTGATACTTCCCAAAATATCCTTTCCCTCTCTAAAAATCCCCGCTTTTTCACCGGGCTGGCCTTTCCTTGCCGCTTTTATATTTACTATATCAGCCCTGACAATCATACCGTCGTTAATTTCCAGGGCGGCGTTGGTATCCAGGTCGTTAATAATATGGCCCAGCGCTCCATAAAATTGGTTTTCAGGATTATAAAAAGTTAATGTCCCAACGCCGGCAGCGGTGTCCCTGATATATAAACCGATACGTTTTTCTCCGGTTTCCGGACAGGGGTAAGGGATGACATTAACTGTAACAATTTCCCCTTTTCTTTTAATGGTAAACTTCAGATCCCCTTTTGCAGATTCACTTTTGATTACCCCGGCCGCCATATCAATATTATCTATTGTTATACCGTTCACTTTAAGGATTACATCTTCGATAAGGATTCCGGCCTTTTCGGCAGGAGAAAATGATTTCTCACCATCTTTGAGATAAAAATATCCTACAGCTAATACTCCTTTTTCGTGAAGTTTAATCCCGATAGAATGACCGCCCGGGACTAACTCCATCTCCGGCAAAACACTCACAGTGAGCTGCTTGATTGGAATAAGCCCTTTAAAAAGGCTTAATTCAAGGTTCACATTTCCCCGGGAAACACCGCGCAGCGAGAGATCATTCTTAAATCCCAGCAGGCAAATTTCATCGTCGCCTACAGGGGAGCCGTTGATATTAAGAATATCCGCTCTATCGGCTTTGATATAAAGGTCAAGGGGGAATTTAACGGAGTAAGAATGTTCCTGGCCTTCAAAAAGCCGGATATTATCCTCCAGGTGGAATCTTATTTCCAGGGGCAGGAACAATAAAAAAAGAACTACAAAGATCGTTAGTATCATTAATATGTTTCTTTTTCTGTGAAAATTGCTCATCCTTAAATCCTCCCGATAACAATGCAATTTTTTTAGAACAATCTTAAATTGCCTCCAGGAGTTTTTTTTATGCCCCACTTGTTAACATAACCTTAATGTTTTATTTGGTATTAATAACAATAAAAAACCTCATTTTTTTTAAAATGAGGTTTGCGGCTAAAATATAAATTCTCCGGGAAAGAAAAGGCCGTTTCTCCCTGTATCCCGGCGACCTTGCGCTCATCTGCGTGATTTTTTTAACAGTTCCTCAGCGTGACGCCTGGTTATTTCACCGGTATCGTTGCCGCTGAGCATGCGGGCAATTTCCTGAACCCTGTTTTCACCCTCGAGATAGTTTACACGTGTTGCCGTGCGACCTTCAATTATTTCTTTGTATATGTAATACTGGTGATCAGCTGCGCTCGCAATATGGACATTGTGTGTTACTGAAATAATTTGGTGTTTTCTGCTCAGATTTACCATTTTTTCGGCTACTTTCTGGATAGTCCTTCCTCCAATACCGCTGTCAATTTCATCAAAGATTAATACAGGGATATGATCCTGCTCGGCAAGGATGCTTTTTAATGCGAGCATTACCCTGGCCATTTCTCCGGCAGATATTATACGCACCAAAGGTTTTAAGGGTTCCCCGGGATTTGCAGAAAATAAAAATTCCAGTTCCTCTTTCCCCTTGCGATCCGGAGTATCTTTGGGGGTAAAGCTGACGGAAAAACGGGAACTTTCCATCCCCAGTTCATGAAGAGCTTCTGCCACCTGCAGCTCAAGTTTTTTGGCTACTTCCTTCCTTTTGCACGACAACTGTCCGGCAGAAGCTTCAATTTCAACCTGCAGTTCCTGCAGCTGTTTCTCCAAAAGCTGTGATTCTTCCTCGCTGTTTTCCAAAATACTTATTTCATGCCGGCACTGTTCTTCAAAAGCAAGAATCTCCCCGACAGTGGCGCCGTATTTTGATTTTAAACGCCGGTAAAGTTCCAGCCGGTTTTCTATTTCTTCTTTTTCTTCGGGGTAGTAAACAAGCCCCTCAAGATAGGAGTAAAGATCATGTCCCAGTTCTGATAACCCGGCACTGGTTTCCTGCAGGACCTGGACAAAAGGGGAAAGAGCCGTATCAATTTTAACCAGGGAAGAAAACTCTTCTATAAAACTGTTAATTGTATCCAAAACAGCCGGCAAGTCGCCATCATTACCATAGATTTGGTTATATGCCCTGTTAACCGTGGAAAGCAATTTCTCCATATTGTCCAGGACCAGTAACCTTTCCCTTAAGCTGTTCTCTTCATCTGCACTGATAGAAGCATCGTTAATTTCATCCCTTTGAAAACGGAGCATTTCAAGCCGGCGCTCCCGCTCCTGGGGGGTTATGCCTCGTTCGTTCAGTTTCTTCCTGATCTCCTCCCGGCGATCAATGAGAGCGATCATTTGCTGTTTAACCTTCATTAGTTCCTCATCCCCGAATTCATCCAGCAGGTACAAATGCTGTTCAGGTCTTAAAAGGGATTGGTGGCTGTGCTGGCCGTGAAGATCAACCAGGATAGTTCCCAGCTCTTTTAAGGCTGTCAGGGGAACCATGCGCCCGTTTACCCGGCAGGTACTCCGGCCGCTGCGCGATATCTCCCTGGTAACGATCAGCTCCTTTTCAAAATCAAGGCCGTATACCTCCAGTATTTTTCTTAACTGGAAGTCACCCTCAGAAACTTCAAAAACCGCTTCGATAATTGCCTTGTTGCATCCCGTCCTCACCTGCCCGCTGGTTGCCCTTTCACCCAGGATGAGGTTAATTGCTCCAATCAGAATTGATTTCCCGGCTCCTGTTTCTCCTGTTAATACATTCATACCGGGGAAGAACTCCAACGATAGATCGTCTATCAGGGCAAAATCTTGCAAATGTAAAAATGAGAGCATGTGAAACACCTTCCCCAAAAAATTCGAAACGGCAAAGCGTAACTCAGGCTGCGCAGTAATACATTAGCCGGATTCAGATCAGTTTATCGTGTAGCAGCTTATAGAAATTGTTTTCTTCGAAAGTAATTACTTTTGTTACACAATCCGCCCGCCTGATATGAATAGAATCGTTGTACTTCAGAGCAAAGCCTTCCTGGCCATCCAGCGTCAAAAATATATCAGCGCCCTTTGTGGCTACGGTTAAAGATACAACGTCATTTTGATCAACAATTACAGACCGCTGATAGAGCAGATGGGGGCAAATAGGAGTAATTACAAGAACATTGAGAAACGGGTTTATAACCGGACCTCCGGCTGACAAAGAATAGCCGGTAGATCCTGTCGGGCTTGCGATGATTACCCCATCCCCCGGGTAACTCTCTAAAAAATCGTGATTAATATATGTATCAATTCTAATAATCCTGGAGAACGGCCCCCTGGAGACGATGACATCATTCAATGAAATGGATGAAGCGAAATGCCGGCCATCTCTAATCACTTCGGTATGAAGCATCATCCGTTCACCAAGCCGGTAGTCTCCATTAACAAGTTTTTCCATAAAATAGCTTAGCTTGTCAATTTCAATTTCAGCCAGAAAACCTTTATGTCCTAAATTTATTCCTAAAATGGGAAGATTTGTACAGGCGAGCTCTCTGGAAGCCCTTAAAAAAGTGCCGTCACCACCTACAACTATTGCCAGATCAACTATTTGCGGCCATTTTTGGATTTCATCCATCGGCGAAGCCACGTGCAAAAGGGGATCTTTTTCCGGTGCAACATATACAGGAACATCGTGTCTGCTAAAGAAGCTTTTAATGCCTGCGACAACTTCCGGCACCTTTTTTTTCTGCCAGTTGGGTATTACCCCGATACCTTTTAACAACGCGCCTTTCCCCTTCCCTATAAATTTCTCAATTCTTTTTCAGACAGGAATGGGCTTCCAGAACAACTTCCCTAATAAGACACTGAAGCCCACCATGCAGTTTATCTCCCGGCTGGATCGCCCGGACACCATCGTATAAAAGATATAACAGAAATTCGATGTTGCCTTTAGGCCCTTTCAGTGGAGAAAAAGTGATCCCTTCCACGCGATAAAAAAGGTCTAACGAAAGTTTGACCACCTTTTCCAGGACTTTTTCGTGAACCTCTTTATCTTTAACCACGCCTTTTTTCCCAACCTGGGAGCGGGGAGCTTCAAACTGGGGTTTAATCAGGCAGATTACCTCGTTGATACCCAGCTGGGCAACGACCGGCAGTACTTTTTCAAGGGAAATAAAAGAAACATCAATCACCGCCAGATGCGGCATAGGTGATAAGTCTTCTTTTTTTAAAAAACGGACATTAAATCGTTCCATATTTACAACCCTGGGATGGTTGCGCAGTACCCAGGCCAGCTGGCCATAACCAACATCAAGGGCATAGACTTTCTCTGCCCCATTATCTAAGGCGCATTGTGTAAAACCTCCAGTTGACGCGCCTATATCCAGGACAATTTTCCCTTTTAAATCGATCCTAAACTCATCCAGCGCTTTTTTAAGTTTCAGTCCTCCCCGGCTGACGTACGGATTTGCAGGTTTATGCAGATCAATATTTGCTAAAATCGGGGTAAGTGATCCCGGTTTATCGCTTTTTTTCCCGTTTACAAAGACATTGCCGGCCATAATTTCGGCTCTGGCGCGGCTTCTTGTAGGAAAAATGTTTTTTTCTACCAAAAGAACATCAAGGCGCTTTTTTTCTTTCTCCCCGGCCATTCGATTATTTTTTTCCACCTTCCCGGCAGAGCTGGAGAGCAGCATCCGCTATTCCTCTGCTATCCAGCCCGTGAAGTTTCAGTAGGTTATCTCTGCTCCCCCTTCCGGTAAACGGGTCGTGAAATCCCAGGCGCTTCAGGCACACCCCTTTTATTCCCTCCTCCTCAAGGAGCTCTAAAACTGCGCTGCCAAACCCTCCAGCCAAAAGGTGATCCTCCACCGTCAGAATTTTACCGCATTCAACCCCCCATTGGCAGATTAGCTCCCTGTCCAGAGGTTTGATAAAGCGGGGGTTGATAATGCAGCTTTGAATACCTTCTTTTAAGAGCAGTTCATGAGCTTTAAGAGCTTCCGGAACCATGCAGCCCGCTGCCAGGATTAAAATATCGCTGCCTTCTTTCAAAAGAAGGCCTTTCCCCAGCGGCAGCACGTCCGGGTCTTGCGGCAGAGGTTCGTGTGCTTTTCCCCGCGGATACCTGATTGCCGCCGGACAATTGAGAGCAAGGGCAGTTTTCAACATGGAAGCCAGTTCAGCGCCGTTGCCGGGTGCCATGAGCACTATGCCGGGCAGATGGCGCAGATAAGCAATATCAAAAAGGCCATTATGGGTTTCCCCGTCCTCACCCACTATACCGGCGCGGTCTATGGCGAAGACCACATGCAGATTTTGCAGGCAGACATCGTGCAGGATTTGATCATATGCCCTTTGCAGAAAGGTGCTGTAAATAGCCACCACCGGCTTTAAGCCCTCAACAGCAAAGCCCGCGGCCATTGTAACGGCATGCTGTTCTGCTATGCCAACATCAAAAAATCGTTCCGGCCACCTGTTGGAAAACCCTTCCAGACCGGTACCGCTGGTCATCGCCGCAGTTATGGTGACTATTTCAGCATCGCCGGCGGCGAACTCTTCCATTGCATGGCCAAAAACCTGGCTGTAGCTTGTAGCTGTGCTGTTTGCTTTCAGTAATTTTCCTGTATCTTTATCAAAGGGTCCCACTCCGTGAAAAAAATGCGGGTCCTTTTCAGCATAAACATAACCTTTACCTTTCTTTGTTACTGCATGGATTAATATGGGACCCTTAACCCCCCTGGCTTCCCGGAAAAGTGCCAGCATGCCCGGAATATTATGCCCATTTACAGGCCCCAGGTAAGTAAAACCAAGTTCTTCAAAGAGCATCCCCGGAACCAGCAAGTATTTTACGCTGTCCTTGAGACGTTCGGCCGAGCGCAGCATGGTACGACCAATAGCGGGAATTCTCTCCAGCAGCTGTTCCAGATCCTCTTTTAACCGAAAATATTTTGGATCGGTTCTCAACCTTGCCAGATACGAGTGTACTCCGCCTACATTCTGGTCAATAGACATCTCGTTATCGTTTAAGACGACAATTAGATCGGTCTTAATATCTCCGGCATAGTTTAGTGCCTCAAAGGCCATGCCTCCTGTCAATGCGCCGTCCCCGATTACACATACAACGGAAAAATTTTTCTTTTGCAGATCCCTGGCCTGAGCCAGCCCCAGGGCTGCAGAAAGCGAAGTACTGCTGTGTCCCGCGCCGAAAACATCATAAGGGCTTTCATCTTTTTTAGGAAAACCGCTAATCCCGCCATAACATCTTATCGTCTCGAACTGCTCCCTGCGTCCTGTGAGGATTTTATGGGCATAACACTGGTGCCCCACATCCCATATTATTTTATCTTCCGGTGTATTAAATATGTAATGAAGAGCCAGCGTCAACTCGACAACACCCAGGCTGGAAGCCAGATGCCCTCCTCTTTTTGAGATAACTTTAACCATCAGTTCCCTAATTTCAACAGCAAGCCGTTCAAGTTCATAAACTTTAAGCCTTCTTAAATCTGCAGGCTCATTGATACTCTGCAATAATGGCTTCAAAAGACCACATCCTGAACAAAAAAGAAATGGAGATTAGAATTTATGCAACTGCTCCTTCTTCAATGATCACCCTTTATCCTGCGCCGTTTAGTATTCTTCCAAAACAATGCCTTTTCAAGGGTTGTTATAATCCGTGCTGCAGCCAGGACAATTTCTATTGAATTATTAATTGCCAGTGACTTCCCGTATGCTTTGCCGCCTACAGTTATCGCCGAAACAACACCTGCCATAATAATGCTTAAGTATATTTCGCCCGGTTCTTGCACTCCCACGGCCAGGCTGATAATAATCATCGCCCCGATACTGCCGCTTACTATGCCGCTGATATCACCAATAACATCATTGCAAAAGTTGGCTACCTGTTCGGCATTGCGTACAAGGTAAATTCCTTTTTTGGCACCGTAGATTTTTTTGGCAGCTTTGGAATGAAAGGGCTTTTCATCAGCAGCTGTTATTGCTGTACCGATAATATCAAAAAAAATGCCGATAAAAATTACTAATATTAAAAGAATAAACGAAATTAAAACCGACTGCAGGTTTTTCAGCAGTAATTGTGTTACCAATGAAAAAATAACAGCCAGAATAAAGGTCCAGAAACCAACCATTATTACCCATAATATGGTCCTTTTTTTCTGGCCCCGCCTGTTTTTTTTCAAAACTTAATGCACCTCGTATAAATAAAAAGGACATAAGTGGTAACCCTATGAGTAAACTTTGCGGCTTAAGGTCCAGCAGGTTTTCCCAAATGCCCGCCTGTCCGTCACCAGACAGGCAGTTTCCTTTTAAGAGCATTTCTGCCGTGTTGCCAGCAGCAGGGCTGGATTACCACTCAGACCACACTTTAATCCCCACAGGGCTTCTCACCGGTGAAAACAGCCTAGGAGTTTTCCTCAATCGCACATTTGACGTTTTCTATCCTCTTTTGCAGCACTGGTTTCCTAAGGATGTACCTTTCTCCCCCAGAACCACTCAAGGCAGGCTACACTGTGCACAGTTTCTGCCGCACACAGGTTCAAGCCTAAGCCGTAACCTTTTACCTTTCGGTAATGCGCCACCAACTTAGGTCTCCACGAAGGCAGGGTCAACGCCTACATGCCTTTGTAGATCGCCCCATCCTTCTTAACTCCCAGCACCAACCCCCGACTGGGCTTCGGCAGCCAGCACCAGGAACTTCATCGATATG
>JAAYOY010000030.1 GCA_012520035.1 Bacillota bacterium | reverse complement strand
TTGGCATGCTTCACGGCAACGGCAGTAGGTTCATCAAATTCTTTTACCAGCTCCCAGGCAGCGTTAAGGTCATTAATATTGTTAAAGGAGAGTTCTTTACCCTGGAGTTGCTTTGCCGCAGCCACGGAGGATTTTTCCGGCAACGGCTCCCTGTAGAAAGATGCCTTTTGATGAGGGTTTTCCCCGTAACGCAATTCTTGAACCTTTATAAAAGGCAGGGTAATCATAGATGGAAACTGCATGCCGCCTTCCATTTGCTCCCTAAGATACCCGCTGATAATACTGTCATAATAGGCGGTGTGGGAAAAAGCTTCAACAGCAAGCCTGTAACGCGTGGCTGAAGATACATCCCCGTTGTTGCGCAGCTCTTCTATGACCAGACTGTAATTTGAAGGATCCACGATAACAATAACATCATTAAAATTCTTTGCAGCAGACCTTACCATGGTCGGCCCGCCTATATCAATATTCTCAACCGCCTCCGCCAGAGTAACGCCTTTTTTTGCGATAACCTCCGGAAAAGGATAGAGATTGACGGCCACCAGATCAATCGGCTCTATCCCGTGCTCCTGCATCTGTTGAAGGTGAAGCGGCAATTCCCTTCTGCCAAGCAGCCCTCCGTGCACCAGCGGGTGGAGAGTTTTAAGACGCCCTTCCAAAATTTCAGGAAACCCGGTCAGCTCGCTGACGTCTTTTACCTTAACCCCGGCTTCCCTTAAGGTTTTAGCTGTCCCCCCTGTGGAGATAATCTCCCAACCCATAGCCTCTAACTCCTGAGCGAAAATAGATACCCCATTTTTGTTGGATACGCTGATCAGAGCTTTTCTACCTTTCATGAATAATGCACTTTCTCCCTTCTATGCTTATTTTGCCCTGTACGAACAGCTGAATAGCTTTCGGATAAAGACGGTGTTCAACACTGTGGATGCGCTGGTGCAAAGACTCCTCAGTATCATCGTCGTAAACGGGTACGGCCTCCTGCAATATAATCGGCCCCGTATCCAGGTTTTCATCTACAAAATGCACAGTGCATCCGCTTACTTTAACCCCGTATTTCAGGGCCTGGCCTACGCCTCCCAGCCCCGGGAAAGAGGGTAACAGCGAAGGATGAATATTCATTATTCTTCCCGGAAATGCATCTATAAAAACTGGTGACAACAGGCGCATGTATCCTGCTAAAACAACCAGATCAATACCCCTTTCCTTTAACAGTACAATAACGGCACTGTCATAGTCCTCCCTGCTGGCATAATTTTTCGGGTTAAGATAACGTGCCTCAATCTGATGCTTTTCAGCTCTCTTTAGCGCATAAGCATCCCTTTGATCGCTGATCACCAGGACCACGCGACCGTCAATGACGCCTCTCTTTGTCGCATCGATAATTGCCTGTAGATTGCTCCCGTAACCAGAAGCAAGCACAGCAAGTTTCATTTTGAATCTCCCTCCGCCGAACCATTTTTCAGGATATTTCCACTACGGCTTGCTCTCCCCGGATATCATCGACACTGCCAATCTCCCATGCTTTCCAGCCGCTCTGAGTAATCCGGTTCAAAACCCGTCCGGAGTCCTCCGGCGAAACAACCAGGACCATGCCGATTCCCATATTAAAAGTACGGTACATCTCTTCCTCTTCCACCTTGCCCAGCTCCTGAATAAAAGGGAAAATCGGCGGGATTTCCCAGCTGAATTTATGGAGCACTCCCTTCACATTTGGAGGGAATACACGCGGTAAATTTAACTTCAGCCCACCACCGGTTATATGAGCAATCCCTTTTATTTCAAATTCCTTCAACAAAGACAGGACAAGAGGCACATAAATAAAAGTAGGGCGCAGCAACTCCTCTCCAAGGGAACAGCCGAGCTGCGGAGGGGAGAATTCGGGTTTCAGGCCGGCATGCTCAAACAATATTTTTCTTACCAGGGAAAAGCCGTTGCTGTGTAACCCGTTAGAGGCCAAACCGATAAGTATATCTCCGGGGACAATGTTTTTACCCGTGATCACTTTTTCCTTCTCCACAATTCCAACGGCGAATCCAGCCAGGTCATATTCCCCGGGAGCGTAAAAGCCGGGCATCTCTGCCGTCTCACCGCCGAGCAGGGCACATCCGGCCATTTTGCAACCTTCAACTACCCCGCTAATAATCTCCGCACTGCGAGATTCCTCAAGCTTCCCCACAGCAAGGTAATCAAGGAAAAAAAGCGGCTCTGCTCCCTGAACCACAAGATCATTAACACACATCGCTACAGCATCAATGCCAACGGTATTATGTTTATCAATCATAAAAGCAAGCTTTAATTTTGTCCCCACGCCATCGGTTGCAGCAGCAAACACAGGTTCTTTGTAACGCCCCATGTTCGGCTTGAAAAGTCCGGCAAACCCCCCGATCTCCGTCAATACTTCAGGGCGGAAAGTTGAACGGACCATATCCTTGATATTCCGAACCATTCTTTCCCCCGCTTCGATGTCAACCCCAGCTTTTTTATAACTAAAAGAATCTCCTTCCATGGATACACTCCTTAAATTGGATATTTGCCCGAAAAGCAGGCAAGGCAAAGACTCTCCTCCGACATCCCCAAAGAATCCAGCATACCCTGTCGGCTCAAATATCCCAGTGTAGTAGCCCCAACCTCCCGCCGAATTTCCTCTATCATTCGTTTATAAGCGATCAGTTCTTCATGAGTTGATATATCAATACCATAATAACAGGGTGAAATTACCGGCGATGAACTGATACGCAGATGGACCTCTTTCGCCCCAGCCTTAAAGAGCATATCGATCAGTTTCTTACTGGTTGTCCCTCTGACAATAGAATCATCAACAATTACTACTCTTTTCCCCTCCACCAATTTTTTGACAGGGTTCAACTTCAACTGCACTCCCAAACTGCGTATCTCCTGCTTTGGCTGAATAAAAGTCCTCCCGATATAACGGTTTTTAATCAGCCCCATCTCATAAGGAAGTCCCATCTCTTCCGCATAGCCGGATGCCGCTGCAAGGCTCGAATCAGGA
Source organism: Bacillota bacterium (assembly GCA_012520035.1). Lineage (GTDB taxonomy): Bacteria > Bacillota > Dethiobacteria > DTU022 > UBA8154 > DUQX01. Next base: position 14,984 of record JAAYOY010000030.1, on the reverse strand, counting down.
ACACCTGTAACAATATCCGCATCGGCAGGCTGCTCCCGGGCCAGCTGCCGCCCCAGCTCTTTGCGGATGAGGTGGATATTTTTCCCTTGAATATTGCTATCCGGCCGGGCAAAATAGATGAATTCAAAAATACATAGAGCAAACCGGGGAGAAGGCAAAACTTGCGTACTCCTGATGCCTTCTTTATTAATGATAACCATTTCCCCCGGGTTAATATCCCTGATGGTCTCCGCTCCGATAGTATCAAAAGCACAGGTCTCCGAAGCCAGAACATAGAAATCATTCCATATTCCCAGGGATAAAGGCCTCATGCCAAAAGGATCCCGTACTCCCACCAGGCTATCTTCGGTTAAAAAAACAAAGGAATAAGCCCCCTGCAATTCAGGGAGAACAGCTTTCAGGGAAGATTCCAGATCGTGATAACCGTAACGGGCAATGAGATGAGTGACAAGCTCACTGTCAGTCGTAGTCTGAAAGATTGACCCCTCCTTTTCCAGCCGGTCTCTTAATTCGCCTCCATTAACCAGATTCCCGTTATGCGCCACCGCCAGCGCCCCCTGACGGTAGCGGATTAGCAGCGGTTGCGCATTTTCGAGGCAGCCGGAGCCGGTAGTTGAATAACGCACATGCCCGAGGGCAGATAATGCCGGGATATCTTCGAGATCTTTATTGTTTGAAAATACTTCGGAAACCAGTCCTGCCCCCTTTTTTAAATAAATCGTTTCCCCATTGCTAATAGCTATACCTGCGCTTTCCTGGCCGCGATGCTGGAGTGCATAAAGCGCATAAGTTGCAATCCTGGGCAAATCCTGGCCCGGAGCATAGATCCCAAAAACCCCACATGCTTCCTCCATCTTGTCCTGAGCGCACCTTAAATAAGGTTGAGTATTCCGCGGGAAACCTGATCCAGACCCTGCCATGATGAACACCACCTCTTTTAAGTTATCCTCCAGTCTGGTTATAACTTCCCCGTATGCTTTTGCGACTTTTTCCAGATCCCTGCGAAAACGGTCTTATCATCTTTCCGGAAGCTGCATCCCAATAACTGCATGTTTCAGGTGAAATTTCATCCCCGGGAGAATCCGACCATTATGCTGTTTTAGACTCAATAAAGCTACTGCCCATCACGTTTCCTTTTTCCCTGCACCTCACATTAAGCTTCCATTGAAGCTCTATATTTTCTGTAACCTAATTTCTGTAACCTATCGTTTTTATCCCGGACCTTTCCGGCAAGCTCGTTTTTATAGGAGAGCACTTTTTCTCTTACTGCAAGTTCATGAACACCGATAATCTGCGCCGCCAGGATTCCGGCATTGTATGCTCCGTCAACGGCTACGGTGGCTACAGGGATTCCCCGCGGCATCTGGACCATAGCGTAAAGAGCATCAATCCCCCCGATAGGGGAGCTGCTTAAGGGTACTGCGATAACCGGGAGGGGCGTTAATGCGGCGATAACTCCTGCCAGGTGCGCTGCGCCGCCCGCTCCGGCTATAATTACCGCTACACCCCTGTCCGCGGCATTTTTGGCAAATTCCGCCGTTTCTTCGGGTAAGCGGTGAGCGGATAGAATCTGGACCTCAAAAGGAAGCTCAAATTTTTCCAGCGCTTCTAAAGATGCGGACATGACCGGTAAATCCGAATCGCTGCCCATTACTACACTTACTTTAACCGGCATGGCAACCTCCTTTAATGCAGATCAACAATGACAATCTTATTGTAACTCATTCCCACTCAATCGTCGATGGGGGTTTTGATGTCAGGTCGTAGACAAAACGATTGACTGCGGGTATTTCGTTTACCAACCTTGTTGAAATTGTCCGCAGCACTTCGTAAGGAATGGGATACCACTCGGCAGTCATCCCATCCTGACTGGTAACCGCGCGCAGCACAATGGTATGCGCATAAGTTCTGCAGTCGCCCTTAACACCCACGCTGTAAATACCGGGCAAAACGGCAAAGGCCTGCCAGATATCCCGGTAAAGGCCTGCTTTTTTGATTTCTTCCACGATAATATGGTCCGCTTCCCTTACAATGGCAATTTTCTCCGGGGTCACTTCGCCAAGAACCCGCACGGCCAGCCCCGGGCCGGGAAATGGATGCCTCCAGACCATTTCTTCCGGCAACCCCAGTTCCGCCGCTACCTGGCGAACCTCGTCCTTAAACAGGTACTTTAGCGGTTCGATTAAAGAAAAACGCATATCTTCGGGGAGCCCACCCACATTATGATGCGATTTGATCACCGCGCCCGTAGCCGTACTGCTTTCAATTATATCGGGATAAAGGGTTCCCTGAACCAGGAATTCAGTACGTCCCAGCTTTTCCGCCTCACGCTCAAAAACACGAATAAAATGATTCCCGATGATTTTTCTTTTCTGTTCAGGGTCTATAACCCCCCGGAGAAGCCCCAGCATCTCATCGGCTACGTCCACAGCGATAATCTTCATCTTAAACCCGCCGCTGAAAAGTGAGAGCACCTGCTCTTTTTCCCCTTTGCGCAGCAGCCCATGGTCAACAAAAATACAGGTCAGCCTTTCCCCCAGCGCCCGGTGCACCAGCACGGCGGCAACAGAAGAATCAATGCCCCCGCTTAAACCGCAGACTGCCCTGGCATCAGGGCCAGCTTTTTCCCTGATCTCCATAATGCTGTTCTTAACGAAATTTTCCATCGTCCAGTTGCCGGAAAGGCTGCATATCCCTTCCAAAAAATTTTTAAGCAGCAGATCCCCCTGGGGTGTATGAGGATCGTCCGGGCGGAACTGCAAACCGTAAAGCTGTCTGGAAACATCGCCCATCGCCGCAACGGAAAAATCATGGCCTTGAGCAAGCACCTTAAACCCCGGAGGGGCTTTTTTAACCTGTGCACCACTGTTCACCCAGGCCGGGAATTCTTTCCCCAGGCCGTTGAAGAGGCCTTCTCCATTTTCTACAACTGAAAGCGCAGCTTTTTCATACCCCTGATCCCTGCTAAGAATAACCTCTCCCCCCAGATCTCCGGCCATTAGCTGCATCCCGTAGCAGATACCCAGAACAGGGATATCCAGCGCATATATACGCGTATCGCAGCGCGGGGCATTGCCTTTGTAAATACTGTCAGGCCCCCCGGATAATATCAGGGCAGAAGGATTTGCCTCCAGCAGAAGCTCTAAAGGCGTGCTGTAAGGCATTATTTCGCAGTAAACCTTAAGTTTCCGAATCTTACGGGCGATTTGTTGTGCATCCCGCCCCCCCAAATCCAGGATAATTACCTTTTCAAGTGCTTTCATCTATTTTCTCCTTTTGCCTTCTTAATCAGGTGGCAACCAAAGATACTTCGGCAGGGATAAACAGTTTTCCTGCCTTCCGGTATACTTTTTATGTTTAACAAAATAAAAAAGGGGCGACCCCCTCGGGACAGCCCCTTTTCTTTTCGGTTTTACATTGGCGGCATGCCGCCCATACCCATGTCAGGCATTTTATTTTCTTCAGGAGCATCTGCAACTACCGCTTCAGTAGTCAAGAAAAGCGAGGCGATACTGGCAGAATTCTGAATAGCTGAACGGACCACCTTGGCGGGGTCAACAATACCGGCCTCCATCATATCCTGATACTCACCGGTAAGAGCATTAAAGCCGGTCCCCGGTTGCATGGACTTGACTTTTTCAACTACTATAGAACCTTCTGCCCCGGAGTTTTCAGCAATATGGCGCAGCGGCTCTTCCAGCGCCCTGCGTACAATCTTGACGCCCACCCCTTCATCTTCCTTCAGGTCAAGGCTATCCAAAGCGGCAGTAGCATTAAGGTAAGCCACACCACCTCCAGGGACAATGCCTTCCTCAACAGCGGCCCTGGTAGCGGAGAGGGCATCTTCAATGCGCAGTTTCTTTTCCTTCATTTCCGTCTCCGTTGCTGCTCCCACCTCAATTACAGCTACGCCTCCAGCCAGTTTTGCCAGCCGCTCCTGGAGTTTCTCCCTGTCAAAATCGGAAGTTGTCTCTTCTATTTGGCTGCGGATCTGGTTAATTCGCTTCTCAATATCCTCTTTTGACCCGGCTCCATCAACAATTACGGTTTCGTCCTTGCTTATTCTTACCTGGCGGGCGTTGCCCAGCATATCAATATCCACACTCTTCATCTCAAGACCCAGATCCTCCGAAACAACCTGGCCACCGGTTAAAATAGCGATATCCTCCAGCATCGCCTTGCGGCGATCACCGAAACCGGGGGCTTTTACTCCCACACAGGTAAAGGTGCCGCGAATTTTATTCACAACCAGCGTAGCCAGCGCTTCGCCTTCGATATCCTCAGCAACCAGCAGCAGTGGTTTTCCTCTCTGAACAATTTTTTCCAGTAAAGGCAGGATATCATGAATATTGCTGATCTTGCGGTCTGTCAGCAGGATCATGGGCTCTTCCAGGATCGCTTCCATTTTTTCCGTATCCGTTACCATGTAGTGAGAAATATAACCCCTGTCAAACTGCATACCTTCCACTACTTTTAAATCGGTTTGGAAACCCTTGGATTCTTCCACAGTAATAACGCCGTCTTTACCGACTTTCTCCATGGCGTCGGCGATCAGGTTCCCGATCGCTTCGTTGTCGGCGGAAATGGAAGCGACCTGAGCGATAGCCTCCCTGCTTTCCACGGGCTTGCTCTGATTTTTAATATGTTCCAATATTTTCTCTACTGCTTTATCAATACCTCTTTTCATGAGCATGGGGTTGGTACCGGCAGTAACGTTTTTGATCCCTTGCTTGATAATAGCCTGCGCCAGTATCGTAGCGGAGGTTGTTCCGTCTCCAGCTACATCCTGCGTTTTGTTGGCTACCTCTTTTACAAGCTGTGCACCCATATTTTCAAACGCATCTTCCAGTTCTATCTCACGCGCTATAGTAACTCCGTCATTAGTAATCTGCGGAGAACCAAATTTTTTATCCAGAACAACATTGCGTCCTTTAGGACCCAGAGTAACCTTCACAGTGTTGGCAAGCTTGTCAACCCCTCTTTCCAGAGCCTGGCGCGCATCTTCACAATATAGGATATTTTTATGTGCCATAAATTATGAAACCTCCTTCTTTAATCATCTATATTTCACTTCTTCTCCGATTTCACTCTTCGTTATCGATCGGTTAAGTATCACCCGCATATTTTAGTGGCAAGCACTACTCTAGGAAAAAACGCCTAAAATATCATCTTGACGTAAAATTAGGTATTCCTCTCCGTCAATTTTAATTTCCGTACCCGCGTATTTCGAATAAACCACCTTGTCGCCCTCTTTTACATCCATTTGAACTCTCGTCCCGTCATCAAGAATCCTGCCCGGGCCTACAGCTATTACTTCGCCTTCCTGTGGTTTTTCCTTTGCTTTGTCAGGAAGAACAATGCCACCGCTTGTCTTTTCCTCCTTTTCCAGAACTTTAATAATTACTCTGTCCCCTAAAGGTTTCAGATTCATACATGGATACCTCCTTAAGTATTTAATTGCTTTTGTTAGCACTCATTTTGGGTGAGTGCTAATCATATAAGTATAATATACATTCTCCTTGTAAAGAAGCAAACCAAGCTATTATTAAAAAAAAGACTTTACGGCATATTATCACCCTTTTCTAATTCAATTTCCTTTTAATTCGCCTTTTTCCTTAATATTTCTCAAGATGATCATATTATCTCCTGCTACAAAAAAAATATGCCTGTATTAACCACTTTCACTAGAAAACTCCAACCGCAGCGCTTCCATGCTGGGCATGCCCGTGAAAGCCGGGTCTCTTGACCGCCGTTATTAAAATAAAAAACGGCTCCGGCGGATGCCTGAACCGCTGTTGCATGATACTAAAATCACCGCAAACCTGTGTTATTTAAAATAGAGTAAAATTAAACCGTATTGCCGCAGTCGTCAACCGCTCCCTGCAGCAACTCCAGAGCATGGGGCAAGGCGGGTTGGATCGCCTCCAAACATTCCCTGGCCGCCTTGGGGCTTCCGGGAAGGTTGATTATAAGCGTAGTGCCCCTGATACCGCACACAGCCCGTGAAATCATGGCATGAGGCGTTTTTTTAAGGCTCTCCATCCGCATTACTTCGGACATTCCGGGAACTTCCTTATCGATAACATCCTTCGTAGCTTCGGGAGTAAAATCCCTCGGTGCCAGCCCTGTCCCGCCCGTCGTAAAAATCAGGGAGGATTTTAACTCGTCGGCCAGCCGTATGAGTTCTTTTTTTAGCATCTCCCGATCATCTGCTACTACCGAATATCCGATTACTTTCCAACCCAGTGACTGAACGATTTCCATTAATACTTTACCGCTAATATCCTCCCGCTCACCCTTTGCACTGCGGTCACTGACGGTTACTATTGATACCCGTACACGAGAAATATCCTGTTTTTCCAAGAGTTCTTCCTCCTTAAACTAACTTTTGTCAGGGTGAGAACGCCAGACAATTTCACCGCTGCGGGTCAAATCATAGCCTCCCATTTTTTCAACTGCATTGCGAAAAGCATCCGAACCGATCACTTCTAAAAGGGCACGGCATTTGGGAGTATTATAAAAAGATGCCGGGACAGCAAGCTCATAAGACTCCCGGGTCAGGGGAATAAACTCCAACCCCAAAGCTTCCGCCGCAGCGCGAATCCCCAGTCCGGTATCGGCGCCCCCCGCCTTCACGGCGGCGGCCACAGAAAGATGGTCGTATTCTTCTCTCCCGTAGCCGGTAATATCAGCAGGGTTAATACCCTTTTTTTTAAGCATATAATCGAGGTAAAGCCTGGTACCGGCACCCTTTTGACGGTTGACAAAAACGATATTATCACCGGCAAGATCCTCCAGGCTGGATATTCTAGCCTTGTTTTTCTCCTCCAGCATGAGCCCGAGTTCCCTTTGAGCCAGGTGAACGAGCACCAGTTCCATTTCCGGAAGGTAGCGCTCCAAATAGGAAATGTTATAAACGCCGCTCTCTTCATCAAGCAAGTGGATTCCCGCCAAATGAGTTTCTCCTCTTTTTAAGGCCATTATACCTCCCATGCTACCTACATGTGCCGAGGACAGGGTATAACCATGGCTCTTTTTCAGATGATCAGAGAGAATATCTAGGCTTAGATCATGGCTCCCCAGGCAGACAATTGTATTTTCAATTTCGTCCCTGGAACGCCATAATTCTACCTGTATTCCCTCGCCGGGTTCAATGCCTTCTTTGTTCTGGGGAATCGTGGTAACCCCGTCGGCCCGCACCAGCGACATACTTACCCCTGATCCCCGGGACAGCGGAGTTGCGACAAATTTATCCTCCACTTTTCCCACTTTTAACCGTAAAAACTCCTCTTCCTTCAAAGAAGAGAGTACGCGGCGGGAACTATAGGCTTCCAAAAACGGCTTATCGGGAGGGGTCTGTTTCTGCCAGTAATAGAGAAAAGGTTTAACAAAAAGCTCAAGCGCAACATAAGCGGCAACAGGATAACCGGGAAGACCGACTACCGGAGTTGAACCGATTACCGCTAAAATAACCGGCTTTCCCGGTCTTATCGCTACGCCATGAATTAAAACTTCACCCAACTTATCTAATATTTTAACCGTATAATCTTTCCGGCCTGCAGAAGAGCCGGCGCTAATTAGAATCAAATCGCTCTCTTTGGACGCTTCCCGAAGAGCATTCTCCAATTGCGCGGGATCATCCTTAATAATGGGAAATCTCTTCACCCGAGCGCCCCACCCCCTGACGGCGGCTGAAAAGACATAAGAATTGGATTCAATGATCTGCCCGGGCAGCGGATCCGCAGGGGGTTCAATGAGCTCTGAACCGGTTGGAATTAAAGAAACGAGCGGTTCCTTGAGCACATTCAGTTTAAAAATTCCCCCGTTCAGCAATGCCCCCAGGTCAAATGGCCTCAGCCAATGATAGGACGGTAAGATCATCTCCGTAGCTACAATATCCTCGCCGATAGAACGAACATGCTGCCAGGGAGCGGCAGGTTCCCTTATTTCTATTACCCGTGGTTTATCCTTCTCCGGGAAGAAAACATCCTCGATCATAATTACTGCATCACATCCCGGCGGCATTAAACCTCCTGTATCGATATAAAAGGCATTTTCTTCCAATCGGAGCCTGAGCGGCGTTGTTGCTGTTGCACCAAATGTATCGGAAGACTTTACGGCAACACCATCCATGGCAGCAGCATGATAATGTGGGGAAGAGATGCGTGCAAAAACAGGTTCTGCGGTAACCCTTCCCGCCGCATCAAAAACAGGAATTTCCTCTACCCCGGGCTCCTTTTTAAGCGCTGCATTCAAGAATATTTCCTTCGCTTTAGATAATGAAGTATTGCTCAGATAGATTTTTCTTTCCACAAAATATTACCTCCATTGATCAGCCCGGATGATGCTCCCCGCTATATGAAGAAGCAAAGCAGAACTGAAATCTTTTTGCCCCAACCTGGAGGCAAACTTCATCCTGCACCATTATTAAAAAAGGTATACCTTTACCTTCTCCCCCTCGGGCAAGCCCTCCACATCTCTGGGAATGATAAAGTACCCATCTCCATTAACCATTGTACTCAGCATCCCCGCACCGCCAAAAATAGGTCTGGCCCAAATAACATCCGCTTCCTCCTTTAAGGTGCTCTCCTCATAAAGAGATACCCTCACATAATCTTCCCTGCCCCCGGGGGAAGACAAATTTGTATCCAACCGCGCTTCAACATAAGGAATAAAAGAAGGAAATGGGGAAAGCCCCTGTACTGAACGTATAGCAGGCCTGACGAATAAAAGAAAGCTGAACATTGCAGATACAGGATTTCCCGAAAGCCCAAATATTGGAGTCGTTCTGCTCATCCCGTAAATTAACGGTTTTCCTGGCTTCATGGAAACCCCGTGGAAATAAACGCCTCCCTCGGGAAGTTCGTCAATCACCTGCACGGCAACGTCCCTGGTCCCAACAGAGCTACCGCCGGAAATAAGAACAATATCCGCTGTATCCAGCGCATCCAAAACGGCTTCATATAGTACATCTTTATTATCCTCAACAATACCGCGGTATTCTGGAACTCCACCGTATTTACCTGCCAGGGCGGCCAGTGCATAGCCGTTAATATCCCTGATCTGTCCTGGTTTAGGCTTTTTCCCGGGAGGTATTATTTCATCTCCTGTAGAAAATATTACTACCCTGGGCATGGAATATACTTTTATTTGCATAATGCCCATCGAAGATAAGATGCCGATATCCTGCGAACGAATCAAACGTCCGGAAGGGATAACAATATCCCCTTTTTTATAGTCGTCGCCGATCTGTAAAGTATTTTCAAAAGGAGCAACAGGACGGTAAACTGCAACTTGATCACCTATTACTTCGCAGTATTCCAGCATTACAACAGCATCACCACCGGCAGGGATCATACCGCCGGTGGGAATACTCAAAGCTTCTCCCGGTTCTAAAGAAGATGGAGGCTCCTTCCCCATCAATATGCTTCCTTTAAGCTTCAAAAGCGCCGGGATACTCTCTGATGCCCCGAAAGTATCGGCAGAACGCACAGCAAAGCCATCCATAGTCGATCGGGCAAAGGAAGGCAGCATATCAGGGGAGAAGACATTTTCGGCAGCAGCGCGCCCCAGAGAGCCCCCGGCATGAATTGTCTCTATCTGAGTTAGTTTCCCACTCAGGGAATTTATGATGCGCTTCTGCGCCTCTTTCACAGTTAAAACCGTCAGCAACTTGCCTCACTCCATTCTTACCCGCCCAAAACATCTATTTAGCAGCATACCTGATGCCCCTATTCACCAAAACAACCAAGCTGACAGCTGACAATTTTAATTTTTAGTTCATTACACAGTTTTCCAATCTCCGCCGTAGAACAGTTGCATTCCCGGGCAATTTTAAAGGCCATTGCACAGGGTATTTTACCTTTAGGAGTTGCTTCTAAAAGCTTTTTTTTAACCTCTTCCATGTGATTCTCCCTCCTCAACAGATATTTTTATTCTTCCATACATTAAGTTACAATAAACCATTCCGATTGTCAATTGAAGCAAAAAAAGCACTAAGAAAAACAATACCGGCAGGCTATAAAAAACCCGCGGGTTATTCCCGCCGGTACAATCCGGTACAATAAGATTAAGCTAGAATGGAAGCTTATTAAATATAAAATATGTACTGCCTGTTAATATGCAGAAATATTCAGGAAAGGAACTGGAAGGTTCAGAAAGGTTGTTCCAATCAGGCAGGATACGAGATCTCAAATAGGAACAACCTTAATCTGGTCCTCCTCTTTAGAATAGTAAACCCTGACCATCGATCTGGTTTCTTCAAATTTATAAGAGCGTTTGCCAAAAGAAAGCTGGACATTTTCATAAATCCTGCGGAATTTTACTTCGGAATCCGGAGAGAGATTTATTTTGCCTTGCTTGAGGAGCAAACCAGGCGAACCTGCTTCCCCGATATATACTTTTCCATTTGCCGTAATTTCGCCTCCGCGAAATACCCCATTTATCTGAATATCTCCCCCGGCTTTAAAAATAGAATTATAGCAACCTGTCCCCTGAACGATAATATTGCCGCTTGCTATCAGTGTCGAATTTTGGATATATGAAGCAATTATATCACCCTGCAGATCCTTTTTCGATTCTTTGATAGAGAGGCCGGCAGCAGTCAGCACCTGGATGATACGTTCAAGATCGTCCTCGCTTCGAATACTTGAAAGGCCGTTGCCCGTATACAGCGGCTCTATCTCAAGCAGTAATTTTTCAACCTGCGGTGAAAAAGAAAAGCGATTTTCCTTTTCCTTGAACAAATTCATCATTTTTTCAAGTAAATCCGGCAATGATGCATATTTACGGTCAATAACCAGTTTTATCAGATACCCCATTTTATGATCATCTATTACTTTTCCGCGATCTGATAACGTTGCCCTGAGCTGTTTAATACCATCATTTAAAGAAATAAATGTTTTTTCTATTTCTTCCAGTACAGGTTCGGCCTTTGAATAAAAATCCACCATAATTCCGGCTACAACTCTGGAATTAATTAAATTATTCCTGAATATTATGCTTCCGCCGGATATCACCCGGGCCCCGGCGGTATTGCCCTGCACCTCCATATTGCCAAGGCTTTCTGCAGTCATCCCTTCCATTATATCCCCTGATATTTTTAGTTCCCCCTGGAAGCGCAGGTTTCCGCTTTTCAGGTCCACATCGCCCCGATGAATGTGAAGGGGTTCAACCTTCAAAACTTCGTTTTTTCTCCCTATGGCTACAGGCCTGCCCGAACATGTGGCATAGACCCTGTCTCCTCCAGGGGTTATCTTGCATCCATTTTTACAGCTTACCGTTACCTCTCGCACAGGAGGCGGTTCGATAACCTTCCCGGTTACCAAACGTCCCGGAGTCCCCGGAAGAGGCGGATGAATGACAGCAATAGTATCACCTGCATTTACTGCTGGAATTTCAATCTTCTCTTTATAATCAACTCTGGCAAGCTCTTCTTCATTGTAAGAAGATATTTGAATTCCCGTAGCAAACAAAAGCTCAACATAACCGTCCCTGCCTTTTTTCATCCCTGTACCTCTGGCAACAACCTCAGCTGCCCCATTGGCTTCCTTTACAGCCTTTTCAATTTGCTGCAAATCAATGCCAAAGACAACGCCTTTTTCCCTCAACGCCACTTGAACCTCTGCAGTCGTTACATCGTTAAAAGAAACATGCTCTTCTTCAAAGCCTAATACCAATTCCAAAGTTGGCGGGGTATCCTTTACTATCCTTCTGATAATCGTTCCCGGTAATACTTTAATTTTTGCAACCATGCCCCCCTCAGCCAGCTCTACATCTACAGAGCCGGGAATCCGCTCCTCTTTGGGAATTATTTCTACCTTGTCTGCAGAACGCACTTCCCGTGGCTGATCGATAGCCTGTCCATTTACCAATACTGCTGCCATAGGATCATTGATAATTATTGCCGGTTTGCCTTCCCCTGCCGGATCATAAACCCTTACAAGGCCGTCTATAATTTCTATTGACCCATCTTTCCCTGAAAAGATGGGCTGGATATGATTATTTTCTCGCAAAAAACCCCACCTCCCTGCTTTGGCGGGCCCCAAACGGATGCATACATGCATAAAGCTGGCATGCTCAGCCGCTATCAAACAGAAAATGTTTCGTTGCGGCCTGTCATTTTTTCTTGCTTTAGACTTCAGCTTAATCAGTAGCTTTACGTAGCTGCCTCTCGACAAGTAGGCCTTATATGAGGTTACCCTGATAAAGTTAGTTCTAATAAATACTTTTTTTATTTTTACAGCTTAATTCTACCAATTCGTTTATTATCTGTCAAATTTTGCTCTTCTGTTCCGATCATCTCCATTAAGATGTTGAAAACGCCCATCTTCAATAAGATGGTGGATACTGGAAAAGTTATGCCTTTTATGTGGAAATGACAGGGCTTCTGCAAAACGAATTTGGAAATCCGGCTCAGCAGCTGTCTCAATGAAAGTCACCTTTTTAGCTATTTCTTCGGCCTCTTGCCTCTTTTTGGCGCTTAGCAACGCCAGTTTGGCGCCATCGCCGGCCGCATTGCCCACAGCGCAGACCTTTTCCAGGTCGCAATCTGGAACCATCCCGATCACCATTGCACTTTCTTTGTTAATAAAACTACCGAAAGCTCCGGCAAAAACAATTCTGTCCGGTTTTTCAACACCGAATTTTTGCATTAAATACTCAGCACCGCAATAAAGTGCGGATTTGGCCAGCTGGATTGCGCGGATATCCCCCTGGGTAACCGTGATATCCCGGCCTATAGCAGTCTCCCCGGCAAAGCAGAGCACATATTCCATTTTCCCATCAGCCCCACGGCGAACCCTGGGACCGGATATCTGCCGATTAAATCGTCCAGTACCATCGATAATGCCGGTCTTAAACATTTCTGCACAAACATCGATAATTCCCGAACCACAGATCCCCCTGGCAAGCGGTTTGTCTCCTGCTTTAAACCATCCCTCCTCTCCGATTATTTTTACCCGGGGTACTTTTGTTTGCGGGTCTATCATTACACCTTCAATAGCGCCAAAAGCAGCTCTCATTCCATATTTAATATGAGCTCCTTCCAGTGCCGGGCCCGTTGCGCAGGATGTGGAAAATAATCTCTCCCTGTTACCGAACACTATTTCCCCGTTGGTCCCGATATCTACTATCAGCGTCGCCTCCTCCTGCCTGTACGGTTCTTCGGCAATGAGAACGGCTATATTATCGGCCCCGACAAAGCCTGCCTCAAGAGGGAGCCAGTGCACATAGGAACTTTTGTTCATCTTTAAACCAAGGTCCCGGGCTTTAATATCAATACCGCACTTGAACGCCGGTGTAAAAGGAACCCGACCGACATATGCGGGATCAATTGAAAGCATTATATGGTGCATAACCGTATTGCCTACCAGCACCATGTCAATTATATCTTCATTTGTTAGCCGGGCTTCCTCCACCAGTGCATCCAATAGTGAATTGATCCCGCCTACAATAGCCTTGCTCATCTTTTCCAGCCCGTTTTTATTCGTCAATGAATATGTAATACGGGAAAGAATATCCTCCCCATATACAATTTGCGGATTCATTATAGACTTTTTCGCAACAGTTTCCCCGGTCCTTAGATTGCACAGATAGGCTGCTACCGTCGTACTCCCGATATCAACAGCAACCCCCCACAGATTCTCCACCAGCCCCGGGGAGACCTTAATGATTTCTTTTTCGTCCCAGACGCTAACGGTAACTTTCCAACCAGCCCGGCGGATGGTTTCGGATAAAGTTTTCGCCACAGGATAATCTAAATAAATAGGCCTTTGAAGACCGTATCTTTGCACCAGCGCACTCCTAATACGCTCAAAATCATCCCGCTGATCATCCATAGCAGCGGACGGCATTTCAATATAATAATTCTTTACAACCGGGTCGATAGAAATATCTCTTTTCCTTCCTGTTTCCAGGATAACCTGCCCGCCGGTACGGGACTCTGCAGGGACAAAAACCAGCACATCCCCCCTTACGGCAGCACAGCAGGCCAGGCGATAATGGTTGTAAAGTTCATACTCTTCCAGTTTCTCTTTTTCCTCTTTCAGCACAGAAGACAGGTTGTTTGCTCTCGATTCAATACCAAATTTTTGGAAATAACCTTCTTCAATTCTCACTTTGCACTTACCGCATACCCTGGCGGCACCGCAAAGGGACTCGATATCCACTCCCAATCCCCTGGCGGCATCGAGAAGGGTTGTGCCCTCTTCAACCTTTCCTCGCCGTCCGGATGGTTGAAAGATAACGGTATACCCCACATTCTCGCCTCCCTCAAGAAAACGTTTGTAAGTATTTTATAAAAATTGATAATATTATATACATTATTGGATAATCTTGTCAAATAATGGTTTCTGGTTCTAGTATATCATATTAATAATAATACATTAACTTGATAAGACCGGTCAATTTTCACATTATACTAGTCAGATTAAGCAGCTTCCCTTGCTCCAGGCAGTAATTTCCATGCTTTTCAAAACGCAACTGGTCGTTGCCCTTTCCAGTTGATCCATGTGCAACAGCATCTTCCTCTTCGTCCTGAGCAAGCTGTACCCAGCCTTTTCAGATTATCAACTATGTTTACCTTTTCAAGAAAAAATTTTATCATTCCTTGGATTGATTTGCCCATAGCCGGTAACAAGCCAATTTGCGTCCACCGCCGCCTCAAACGACAAATAATCCAAAATAGACAACTACTTATTAAATTGTTATAATTACTAAGTCCGATTGGTTCGATCAGTCCGGCAATAGAAGAAGATTGGGAGGTCATACTTATCATGAAGAAGAAAAAAATCATCATCGCCGGGGCAGCAGGAAGAGACTTTCATAACTTTAACGTTTATTTTCGCGATAACGACAGTTATGAAGTAGTAGCCTTTACGGCAACACAGATCCCCGATATTGAGGGCAGGTTATATCCACCCCAATTGGCCGGCAGCCTTTATCCTGAAGGCATCCCTATTTATGCCGAACAATCCATCGAAGAA
>JAAYOY010000202.1 GCA_012520035.1 Bacillota bacterium | reverse complement strand
GATAAGGAGGTTAGGCCGGATTTTTAGGGTTCCGGCTTCAAAGAAGATGATCGATTTAACCTTAAGCGGGTTACCCCTGCAATGGGATGAGCAAAACAGGAAACTGGTCTTTGGCCGGGGGATGGATCAGATTGCCCCCGCCCTGCGAACTATGAAAGAGATGAGCGATGTTCTTTTTGAAAGAGAAAATGCGTTCGGGCAGGGAGGGGATTTGGAAACCCCGCTTTATTATATGTACCGCGATCTCCATCTGGAGGAGCACCGCTTGCTTTTCAGGGAAGAAGGGATACGCTATGATGTCACCGTACTTATACCCGGCACACTGGGAAAAGAATATGTAAAGACCGCCGGTCATTATCACCCGATTAAATCGGGAACGAACTGCACGTATCCCGAAATATACGAGGTTTTGCATGGGAGAGCTCACTATCTTATGCAGAAGCCTCGCGACTTTGAAGATCCTGCTGCGGGGATAGATGAAGTGATCGTAGTAGCTGCTGAACCGGGTGATAAAGTGCTTATTCCTCCCGGATTTGGTCATATTACAATTAACCCGGGTTTCAATTTTTTGGTGATGAGCAATCTTGTAGCTGACGATTTTAACTCGATCTACGAGCCCCTGCGTAATATGGGCGGCGCGGGCTATTTTGAAATTGTCCCGGAAGATGAAGCGCAAAAAAAACCTGTTTTTGTACCCAATCACCGCTATACTTCCCTCCCGCCGCTGTGTTTTACCCGCCCCGTCAAACTCACGAATTTTTTTCTTACCAAAGAAATTCCCCAGTACCGCTCATTTATTCAGCGCCATCAGTGTTTTGACTTCTTAACCTCACCGGAGAAATATGAAGCGGAATTCAAAGCCTACCTGCAAAATTTAAAAGAAAATATTGGTGGCAAAAAGAGGACTTTCCCCTTTTTTTAGGAAATTATTTATTTGTTTTTGTGTTTAAATGTAAAATAAATTAATCAATAAATAGGGAGGGGAAAGGATGCTTGCTGTTGGTATTATCGGCGGTGGCAAAGGAGGTCTTTCAATTATTCAACTGGTGGAAGGGATGCAGGGTGTTTCATTACGATGGGTTGCGGATCTTGATGAAAATGCCCCGGCTATTCAACGTGCACGGGAGATGGGGATTAAAACCGACAGCGATTTTATTCCCCTGATAGGGGATTCCACCCTGGATATGGTTATTGAGGTAACAGGATCCGATAAAGTGCGCTCTCTTATCATGGAACACAAACATCCCGAACTGGCTGTAATAGAGGCCACCGGTGCAAGGTTTCTTGTAGATGTTGTCGAACAAAGAGAGGATATGATCCGGAAGCTGCATGAAGAGGCTGAAATTCTTGCTCAAAATGCCGAAACACTTAATGATAATACGCTCCAGATCCGTGAGAGCATGGAGCAGCTTGCCAGTGAAGCGGAAAAGATGGCACGAACAGGCCAGGAAATGGGCGAAACGGCGAAAGAAGCGACCAGGGCGATCGCTGATACCCACGATATATTGAAATTTATCCGGAATATTGCTGATAAAACCAACATTATCGGCTTAAATGCCGCAATTGAGGCAGCGCGTGTGGGCGAAGCCGGCAGAGGATTTGCCGTGGTGGCCGACGAAATTCGCAAGCTGGCTGAGAATAGCAGTTCTTCAGTCCAGCAAATTTCTGATATAACCGAGAATATCGTCAACTTTATGGAGAAAATTACCAGGGGAATTAAAGATGCCGGGGAAACGGCGCAGGGTCAGGCGGCGCTCTCCGAGGAGATCCTGGCTTCCCTGGAGGGGACAACCTCAATCGCAGCCGCCCTAAAAGAGATGGCGGAGAAGCTGGCAAAAATGTGACGACAAAGCGGGCTGGGGCTCGCTTCCGGATTAGCACCGGCAGGTTTTCGTTCAGGCCGGGACAGGGTATTCCTCAAAAAAATTTGCGGGATGCCCTTTACTATTTTCCTTTAAAAACGATAAAGTAATTGAGAGGGTTTTAATTATATAAATTGGATAAAGGGTGGCTATAAATGGAGATCAAGCGTCCGGATATTGTCAATCTTATTAATAAAGTTTACAGGCAGGAGCGGGTCCGGGGCAAGGGTACACACGGGGAGACAGAAAACACTCCACCGGCGGGGGATCGGGTTGAGATTTCTTCCGCCAGTGAGGTTTTAAAAAAGGAGCTGGCCAGGCTGGAAAAGGCGGATGCGGCAAGGAACGAAAAAATAGCAGATTTGTCCCGCCGTATTGAATCCGGCGAATATAAGGTTGAATCAAGGGAGCTGGCTGATTTAATTCTCAAGGCAATTAAGGAAGAACGCAGCCATGGTAGCCATGATTGATTCTATTTGTCTGCAGCAGATACTGGCCGGTGAAGTAGAAGCCCTGGAAGAGTTGCTGAAGATCGAGGAAAAGATGGAAAACATTCTCATCAAAGGAGATGCAAAAGCACTTCACGGCATAAACATGCAGAAGGAAGAACTCATCAAAATAATTAACGAGGCGGAGAAGCAGCGCAGGGGTGTTTATACATCAAGCCTCACTCTAAAAGAGTATATCTCTAAGGAGAAGCCACCCGCGGCGGAAGAGCTTGAAAGAATAAGGAAACGCCTTTTACAGCTGCAGGCTTCCCTGCAACGGCAGCAGAAAATTAACCGTCATTTGTTAAGACATAATCTGCGCTTTCTGGAATATGTTCTTGAGGGTCTTTTTCCGCAAAAAGGTGTCCCGCGTTACCTTTCCAGCGGGGAAGTAAAGCAAAAAATAATTGTTTCCGGGCTGTTGGATTCCAACGCCTGAGAATATGGGGGATTGAAAATGAGCAGCACTTTCGGCAGCTTTGAAATCGGCCGCCGTGCACTTCACGCACAGCAAAAAGGATCGGAAGTAACCGGACAGAATATCGCTAATGCCAACACCGAGGGCTATTCCCGGCAGAGCGTGCTAATGAAGGCCCTGGTTCCGCCCGCTGCTCCGGGGGTAGAAACCCCGCCCGGTTACGGAGTTGCTATATCCGATATCACCAGGATGAAAAGCCAGTTTTACAGTGACCAGATCATGAAATCGCTTACTGCCCAGCATTACTGGGGGCGAATGGGGGAAACTTATGGTGCGGTCGAGGTTTTTTTCCAGGAGCCCGGCGAAAATAGCATAAATGTGCTCTTGAACGAGTTTTTTGATGCCTGGCAGGAAGTCGGCGCCAACCCGGAAAGTTATGCTGCCCGTATCAGCCTGCGAGACCAGGCTGACAGCCTCATCGGTGTTGTGCAGGATATCTACAAGCACCTTGAGGAGTTGAAATATGACGTTCATAAGGAGCTGGAGGCGAATATAAATCAGGTAAATGCCCTGGCAGATCAAATTGCCGATTTAAATAAAAAAATCGTATATTTGCAATCCATAGGCCAGAAATCAAATGAAATGCTCGATGAGCGGGACCTGCGTCTGCAGGAACTGAGCGAACTGCTGGATATACGCGCGGTGGAGAAGGCTAACGGATCGGTTGAGGTTTTGACCGGCGGGCATATATTGCTCCATGCCGAACACGTCTTTCCCCTGGGAATAAAGGAATATGCGGACGAAGAGGGCAAAAATGTACTTAGCATAGTAAACAACCTGGGTACAGAGCTCTCCGTTGGGGGCGGGGCAATTTCAGGGATCCTCGACTCTTACAACGCAGTAATTCCCAAGTACCAGGACGGCCTGGACAGGCTGGTCTATAACCTGGTGAGGGAAGTGAATGCCCTTCATGCGGCAGGTTTCGGGCGTAGTGGATCTACCGGTGTTAATTTTTTCAGCCCCATCGCCGATGAAGGAGGAGCCACAGTTTATTTTGCGGTTAATCCGGAAATCATGGGTTCAAATGAAGGTTTAGATAAGATTGCCGCCGGTTACGAGGAGAATGCTGATCCAGGCGCCCCTCCGGGCCCCGGCAACGGCGCAAATGCCTGGGCGATCGCCAGCCTGCGCGAGAAACTTGTCATGAATGAAAACGAGGAAGGGGAAGGTACGGCTACCTTCCACGACTTCTATCGCGGTTTGATTGCCGACCTCGGAGTGGAGGGGCGGGAGGCCGAGCGCATGTTCTTCTCCACCAGCGCCGTGGCGGAGAATATGCAGCGGCAGCAGGAGGCTGTCTCGGGGGTTTCCCTGGATGACGAAATGCTTAACCTGGTTCAGTATCAGCACGCTTACAACGCTGCCGCCCGTTATATGAATATATTAGATCAGATGCTGGGTGTCCTTTTCAGCGAAATAGGAAGATAGGAGCAGGAAGCTGGAAGGAGACCAAAAAAGGGGGTATAAACTTTGCGCGTTACACACCGTATGATTGCCGGGACCGTTAACCGCAACCTGCGCCGTAATCTTTATGAGCTGGAGAAAAAATCTAACCAGCTTTCCACGGGCCGTTATTTCACCCGGCCGTCTCAGGATCCGGTGGGGACCTATAAGGTGATGAGGATTTCGGGGACGAGCCTGCTGCGCAACGAGCAGTTCCGCCGCAATATCGGCGAAGGTATCACCTGGCTTACCGTTACTGAAGATGCACTTGCGGACGGCATTGATGCGGTCCACCGGTTAAGGGAACTGGCCATCTATTCTTCCAATGGAACATTGTCCCCGGAGGACCGCGAAACGATCGCACCCGAAATTAAAGAGCTTCTGCAGCACCTGGTTTCCCTGGGGAATACAGAGATGGGCGGTCTTTATATCTTCGGCGGACACCAGACGCAGAACCCGCCTTACGAATTAATTACTGATGAGGCAACCGGTAATATCACCGGGGTTTTATATCATGGTGACGGGGGGCAGAGAATGGTGGAGATTACCCCCGGACAGATGCTGGCGATTAACATTACGGGTGAGGGCGTTTTCGGGGGCAGTGATGACCCGGATACTCCCAGCCTCTTTAAGGCGGTTAACGATATGCATAAGGCGCTATTGGACGATAACACTGAAGCGCTCGGCGGGGAGATTTTGCAGGAGCTGGACGGCTATCTGAACCGCCTCCTGCAGTACCGCGCGGAAATCGGCGCCAAAACAGTAAGGCTTAACTCTACGGAGGAGCGTCTGCTTGACGAACATCTTCATTTACAGGAGCTTCGTTCCAAGATCGAAGATATAGACCTGGCTGAGCTGTACATCGAGTTTACGATGCAGGAAAATGCCTATCATGCAGCGCTCTCTACGGGTGCGCGCATAATTTTCCCCAGCCTTATTGATTTTTTGAGATGAGGGATCAAAATTGAAAAATGTCGCTGTTAAAGAACAGGTTGAAAGGAGCGGCCTGCGGCCGGTCGTTTTTAAGAAAGGCCTCCCCGGGCTGGATAACAGCAAAAAATTTACCCTGCATCAGCTGGAAGGCAATCCTTTCTTTTATTTTCTGCATTCTGCTGACGAGCCGGAGGTCGGTTTGATACTGCTCGATCCTTTTCTCCTTTTTCCGGATTACAGCGTGGAGTTGAGTGAAGCGGAGGGAGAAGAGCTGGAGGTTGAACAAAGGGAAGATGTTCTTGTATTTACCACTGTCACGGTACTGGACAGAAAACGCATGACTACAAACCTTGCCGCTCCCATCGTCATCAACATAAATAAATATCTGGCCAAGCAGATCATTATTCCTGAAAGAGCCGACGAAATGCGTACCTCTTTGCCCGTGCATGAGAAAGTCAACTTGTAAAAGGATGTTTTTCCTACGCGATGTACAGCAAGCTC
>JAAYOY010000201.1 GCA_012520035.1 Bacillota bacterium | reverse complement strand
TCAAGGATCCTGTCCCGCTGCGGCGCGTCGATGGGAAAGCCCAGGGTATTAAGCCGGTGGCCAAACTCAGGCTCAATTCTGGATAACTGCTTGGTAAGGGAGTGCCAGATAGAGTGGGCCGATGTTTCATCGCTTTCCACGGACAGCCAGGCGTATCTTGCCTTATGCTGGTCAAGAAAATCCTTTACTGTCGTGGTTTTACCGTAACCCATGGCGGCTACCACCAAAGTCAGTGGGTATTTATAAATATTATTAAGATGAGTGGTAATTTGGCCGCGTTTTAAAATGCAGTGTTCCATACTTGCTTTTGCCTTCCGTTAATTGTGGCTGCCTTTAGATCCTTACATATTTCGCCAATAATAATGATCTCTCCTGCAAAACAAATACTTAAAGTTCTTCACCTGCAATCATTCTGGGGTTTTCAGCAACTCTTTTATAGTATATGCCGATTACTGCTTGGTGGGCATGCCAGTAAGAGCATATCCTAAATTATAAAACAATTTTGCGCTATTCGATTAAATTGTGTGCACACCCCACTCAAGCTGAGAATAGATACCACGGTAGCGGAAGCGGATATTCATCACCCTACGGATGCCGCGCTGCTCGCTGAAATGTCAGGGTAATAACCAGCAGAAATGCTAAGGAGATTGAGAGAAAACAGGAAACCGGTATTGGCGTAACACCGGTTTCCATTAATTCGTTTAAATGGTCTCACTGTAAGTGGGAAATGCATTAGCTGCTTGCATAAAAAAATAAGCCCCCATAAAAAGGAGCATAATGACTTATTTTACAACACCCGAAAGTTGGCCCTTCCGGTTTTATTGTCATGTTATTGAGTACTGGATTACCTTTTTGCTATGCTCTGATAAGCGGGAATCTTGTGAAGCTCGATATAATCGTTGGTGCGGGCGAAGGGATTTGAACCCCCACGGGTTGCCCCACAGGATCCTAAGTCCTGCGCGTCTGCCAGTTCCGCCACGCCCGCCTGACCTATAGAATAATTTGAAGCTCTTATCTTGTTTGATAGTGCTGTATATCTTGCCGGATCATATTTTAAGATAACATATTTACTTGGATTATTCAACACCAATATGCTTTTTATAGTAATGTCGCGTTTGTTTTACACTTTAATGATATTTAGGACACGCGAAACAAGAAAATGAGCAAACGCGACACTGGGGACGGTTCTCCCTGTCGCATTGCGACAGGGAGAACCGTCCCCAGTGTCGCACAGCAAAAATGTACCCCGGAAAGCTTCTATGAAAAGTTTTCCGGGGTACATTTGCACGCTATTCTTTATTGTCATTATCCTCATATCCTCTTATCCTTGGTTTTTTGGAAATAGTTGCAGTAAGTTTAAGAAGATTTTTTAGCCCTGTAAAAATTATAGCGGAGAATTTCCCCGGAGCTGTGCTCAGAGTTCTTTTTGCTTATTCTTTCGAGCAACAGCTTCCAAAGAGAAATGTTTTGTCCCTTACGTTCCTCTTTTTGAAATTGTTGAAAACATTTTTCAGAGCAAAAATAATGAATTCTACAATCCAGCACCTTGGCAACAGCTTTATTATAAGGGTACAGTTCCTCGCCGCAAAGCACCTCCCTTTTTACTGAAGTTTCTGGGTAAAACTCTCTTTTGCATACCGGACAGGTTACCTCGTGAGTACTTAGTTCTAACATGATTCCACCTTCTTTTTTTATTTTTCGGCCTGGGAAGTGTGCTGTTATGTATACGATTATGTTCACTGCAATGAACTGCCGTTTCCTATAATAAATTATAAAACATTTTTCCAGGGGTGTCAAGCGAAAATTTAAAAATTATTTCCTAATCATACACCGCTCAAATCGCTCAGATTATTCAATGCTACACTGTGTGTTACACTGTGCGGCACTGGGGACGGTTCTCAATGTCGCATGACCAGAATTTATCCTTTCAACGGCATTGCGACAAGGCGATAGCAGTGTCGCATTGCGACAGGGAGAACCGTCCCCAGTGTAGCAGGGAGAACCGTCCCCAGTGTCGCACAGTGTAGCACATGTTTAAGGAAAATTTTGGGTAAGTTAATGATAATTAAATTTATAGGAAATGATAGGAATTAGCCGTATCAATAACGAACACAATAAATAAAAATAATTGGGAGATAAACGCTATGGCTCTTTTTGCAATAAGCGATCTGCACCTTTCACTGGGCGGGGAAAAGCCTATGGATATATTTGGCAGTGAATGGGCGGATCACCACTTAAAGATAAAAGAAAACTGGGGAAAAATAGTAAGCGATGATGATGTTGTCATCCTGGGGGGGGATCTATGCTGGGCAATGAAATTAGAAGATGCACAGCAGGATTTTGCCTTTGTTCATCAGTTGCCGGGGAAAAAGGTGTTATTTAAAGGGAATCACGATTACTGGTGGCAGAGCTATTCCAAGGTTGTCCGGGCTTTACCGGAGAGTCTCTATGCAGTACAAAATAACTATTTCGCTTACGAAAATGGTATCGCTATCTGCGGTACACGCGGATGGACTATCCCCGGGGAGCACTCTACGGAGCTGGATGGTAAAATATTCAAAAGGGAAAAGTTACGCCTGGAACTCTCTCTTGGTCAAGCGCAAAATGATGGTTATGAAAAATTCATCGTTACTTTGCATTATCCACCTTTTATTCGTTATGAAGAGGATGAAGGGTTTGCTAAGATCATGAAGAAATACAATGTTAAAATATGTCTTTACGGGCACCTTCACGGTGCCGATCATCAGCGGGCTTATACAGGCGAAAAGGAAGGTATTAAATATTATTTTATCTCCTGTGATTATCTCGGTTTTAAGCCCTTGCGGTTGGATTTAGTTAATATCTGGGGTTAGCGAAGAAATCATATTTTGAGTTTGGATAACGTAACATTTAAAGGGGGAATTTATCATTAACCAGTGTTTTACACGGGAGTAGAGAATGTTAATAAATAAAAAGAAAAACATAATGGTGCATGTATTCACTATAAGTTTTCTTTTAATCTTATTTTCGATTGGTATGTTTGCCGGCTGCGGTGGACTGCCTCAACAGTCAAAGCCGGTGCCGGCAAGTGTAAATAATGAAATAATAAAAGAAGAAGATGTGGAGGAATATATAAATCTTATTTATCTCTTTAAGCCGGATGCAGGTATAACCAGTTGCCGGGGTGAATCCGATGCTAAGCTACGGGAGGAAGCATTGTGGTTATTAATTGAGAATGCCCTGATCTCTCAGGAAGTAAGGAAATTGGGCCTTCCCGAAGACGAGGGAAAAATTGAAAGATATTACCAAACGTTCAGGGAAGAGCTGATCAGTGGGATATTCGCATCAGAAGATAAATTTCTTGAACGTTTAAAGGAACTGGGTCTTACTGAGAATTCATTAAAAAAAATTTCCCGGAAGGCTTATTTTACAGAGTTGCTGTATGAATATATTAGTGCAACTGTAACAGATGAGGATGCCAGGGCTTTTGTGGAAGATAATCCTCTTTTTTTAAGAAAACCGACGGTAAAAGATGGAGTTGAACTTTCTTTCGAAGAAGTTAAGGAAGAAGCTCTGGAAATAAAGAAGCGCGAGCTTTTTGAGCATTATTATTTAACGCTGGTGGAAGACGCCATTATCAAAACATTTAAATCAAATGAATAAAACCCCTCCCCGAGATAAATAATAGAATAGAACCTTTTAATGTAGAAAGATACAGTAAAAGGAGGGATGAATAGATGAAGGCAACAGGAATTGTACGAAGAATTGACGATCTTGGAAGAGTAGTTATCCCCAAGGAAATAAGACGTACCTTAAAAATCCGGGAAGGCGATCCGCTTGAGATTTTTGTGGATCGTGACGGAGAAGTAATCTTAAAGAAGTACTCCCCCATCGGGGAGCTGGGAGATTTTGCGCAGGAGTATGCCGATTCCCTGCATGAGGTTATGGGACATATAGCCTGTATTGCAGACAGAGACACCATTATAGCGGTATCGGGTGCTCCCAAAAAAGAATTTTTGAATCGGCCGTTAAGTGCTGCTGTCGAACGTGTGATGGAATCAAGAGGAAGTGTTCTTATTAACGATACTGCCCAACACGAATACTACCGCGAATCCGATGAGGAAAACATTTCAAAATTTTATGCGGAAGTGATTGCCCCTATTATTTCAGAAGGCGATCCTATCGGTGCAGTTATTATGGGTACAAGAAACAGAGACGTCAAGCTAACCGATTTGGAGCTTAAGCTTGTTGAGACAGCGGCGGGCTTTTTAGCCAAGCAGATGGAGCAATAGTACGTTAAAAAAAAGATTGTGTGTTTCTGCCTTAATTAAGTGGTAACATTTTTTTTGTTACTACTTTTTTATTGGCTGTAAAATAAGTTCTCAATAATCTGCTCCGGAAAATATGATATAATTGGTATGATTTTTACAGGGGAGGGGACGGACGTTTTGTCCAGAAGCGGATCGTTTGTAAAAGGTGCTTTAATTCTTTCAGCTGCCGGGTTGTTTGTGCGGTTTATGGGTGCGGGCCTGCGCATTTATCTGGCAGCAGTTATGGGGGACGAAGGTATAGGCCTGTACCAGATGGCCTATCCGATCTATACAATGCTGCTTGCCGTTTCTACTGCCGGGGTTCCGATTGCGATCTCCAAGCTTGTAGCAGAAAACCTTGCCCACAATGATTACAGGGGGGCTTACCGGGTTTTTAGAATGTCACTTATTCTTCTAACCTTTCTTGGGGTTGCTTTTTCTTTAATCCTGTTTCTGGGGGCGGATTTTTTTGTCCGCACCATAGTCAAGGATCCCCGCGCTTATTACCCTCTGATCAGCATCTCACCGGCAATTATCATTGTCACCATACTGTCGGCTTACCGTGGTTTTTTCCAGGGTAGACAGGAGATGGTTCCAACGGCTATCTCACAAATCGTTGAGCAGTTTGGACGGATCGTTGTTGTGATCATCCTGGTTTTAATACTACTGCCCATGGGGCTGGAGTATGCCGCGGCAGGGGCCGCTTTTGGAGCGGTGGCCGGCGCTTTGTTTGGGATGCTTCCCCTTTTATATTTTTATTTTAAAGAGAAGAAATCTTTTTTTCATAATATAAAGAAACAGATCATTCAGCGCGATTTTAGTTCAAAAGATATTCTATCCCGCATAATCTATTTATCAATTCCTATTACCCTTGGCAGTCTGGTTGTTCCTCTGATAAACCTGGTGGACCTGAGCGTGGTCCCTTTAAGGCTCCATGAGGCGGGTTATTCCACGGCAGAAGCCACCTCCCTTTACGGGCAGCTTACCGGGATGGCCAACTCAGTTATCCAGTTCCCGCTGATAATCACAATCGCCCTTTCAATGACACTTGTTCCGGCCATATCCGAAGCACAGGCCCTCAAAAAAAGGAGCCTGGTCGAGGGAAGGACCGATATTGCCATGCGCTTCACCATGTTTTTCAGTATTCCGGCTTCTTTTGGCCTTTATGTATTGGCCGAGCCGACGACGGCGGTTCTTTTTGATAATATTCCGGCGGCATATCCCCTTTCCGTCCTTTCTTTTGGATTTGTTTTTTTATCGCTTTATACCTCTACATCGGCGATATTACAGGGTCTTGGCTACGTTTTGGATCCCGTTAAATATATGATTTTCGGAGCCGTACTAAAAATTGCCTTCAGCTGGGTGCTTACTGCGGATCCCCGCCTGCATATCGGTGGTGCGGCTTTTGCCACTGTGGTCAGTTTTTTTATTGCTTCTTTATTAAATATCAGGAAAGTAAGCCAGGTCACAGGCTGGCGTTTTAATTGGAAGGATCTTTTGCTCAAGCCATTGGTAGCAGCCTTTTTTATGTCCTGGGGTGTGGGTCTTGTTTACTGGAGAGTTTATAACTTATTTATTACAGTTGTATCACTAAGGCCGGCCCAGGCGATGGCTCTTTTTGTGGCAGTTTTACTGGGGATGATTTTCTTTGGTTTGGTTCTTCTTGCCTTAGGAGGCGTTCGGGAAGAGGATCTTGATACTGTACCGTACCTGGGAAGCAGGTTATTAAAAATTGCACGGCGGTTAAAGTTTTTAAGCAGGCGCTGACCCCGTTATAATAATAACCAGGGCAAAAAAGACTGGATTTGAAACCGGCAAAGCAAGAAAACGGAGACAGAGAGAAAATATAAGATAATTGAAGAATTAAAATTGGAGGCAATTTATGGCAATATTATATGTTACAGGCCTTGGAAGGGGAGATCCGGGCTCGCTGAAAGTGCTCGAAGCGGAGAAGTATTCAAAGGTCCGCACCTGTATATTCCATTCTGCGCCACCTGCTCTGAAGAGCTGCCTGCAGCAAAGATCTTATAAGGTTATTGAACTTGAAGAAGTTCTTGAAAAGGAGCCGGGGGAAACCTTAAAGGATTTAAACGGAAAAACCGCAGAATTTATCCTGGATATTCTGGAAAACGAAAAAGAGGCCTTTCTATTTTTGCCCGGCAGGCCCTGGAGCGGTGAAGCGTTGTTAAAAGAACTTCGCCCGCGTATTGATCATAGAAAAAACTCCCTGGAGATGATCAATGGAGAGGAGATCTGGGGGTATCTCATGGAATATGCAGGGAAAAGGAGCGAGGAAAATAATTCAGCGAGGGGGATAATGCTGATTGATGCTCATATCCTGGAAGAACTGCGCGATCCTCCCCGGTGTGACCTTATTATTCTCCACCCCTGCAGCAGACAGCTTATCTCCCTTATAAGAGAACATCTGTTAGAGTTTTACTCGTCGGATCATGCTGTCAATATTTTACAGTTTAATCCGGAAGGCGCTCTTTCCCTTTACAGAACCTGCCCGCTGGCTAAGATCGAGGAGGCAGGTGTTTTTCATTGCTGGACTTTTTTCCATCTGGAACCCTCACCGCTTTATACCCTGGGCGATATGGCTTTCTTGATGGAGCAGCTTCGCTTGCCGCAGGGTTGTCCCTGGGACAGGCAGCAGGACCATAATTCTTTAAGACCTTATTTATTGGAAGAGACTTTTGAAGTGCTGGATGCAATTAACAATGGCGGAGCTGCCGAGCTATGCGAGGAGCTGGGCGACCTGTTGTTGCAGATTGTTTTCCACAGCCGGCTGGCATCTGAAAGGAAGGAATTTACCCTCTGGCAGGTTGTTGATGGGATAGCGAGAAAAATTTACAGACGACACCCGCATGTTTTTCAAAACGAGAGGGTAAGCAGCGCGCGTGACGTGAGGCTTAAATGGCAGGAGATAAAAAAGCTGGAGAAAGGGAATAAAGGTGATGGTTTTACGATAACTCCCGGGTTGCCTGCCTTGATGAAAGCCCAAAAAGTACAGAAAAGAGCGGCTGATCTAGGTTTCGACTGGCCGGATATTCAAGGAGCGATAAACAAGCTGGTTGAAGAGGTTCAGGAGCTTGGCGATGCATATACAGCAGGCAATCGGGAAAAGATAGAAGAGGAGCTGGGGGATCTTTTTTTCTCCCTCGTCAACGTTGCCCGTTTCTTAAAAATAGATGCGGAGATAGCTTTAAGTCTTACTGTTGATAAGTTTATAAAAAGGTTCAGGTATATCGAAAAACAGGTTAAACTGCATGGAGGGGATTTCCGGGGCTATTCACTTGAAGAGCTGGACCAATGGTGGGAGGAAGCTAAAACCTTGGAAAAAGAAGAAAAATTATAGTTTTAAAGAAACATAGTATATTACGGAGGTTAGATAATGAATAAAGCTGAACTGGTGTCGGGTGTGGCACAAAAAACTGGTTTCACAAAGAAAGATTCCGAGAAAACAATCAACGCGTTGTTTGAAACCATTAGCGAGGCGCTGGAAAATGGTGATAAGGTCCAGATTATCGGCTTTGGCACTTTTTTTGTCAGAACGTTGAAAGAAAGAGAGGGTTTTAACCCGGCCAAAAAAGAAATCGTGAAGATGCCTGCAATTAATATCCCTGCTTTTAAAGCGGGCAAGAACCTCAAAGAAAGAATTAGAACTCATTAAAATGCAAAATAAAAAAAATATGGTTTTTATCCTGAGTACCGTTCCATTTTTAATGGTGCTCGGAAATTCCATGCTTATACCAGAATTCCCGGCGATCAAAGCGGCACTGGATATTACACAGTTCCAGGCAGGGTTACTGATAACCTTTTTTTCCGCTCCTGCATCCATTGCCATTCCTTTTTTAGGGTACCTTTCCGACAGGGTGGGCCGAAAAATAATTATTTGTCCTGCCCTTATTCTTTACGGGCTGGGGGGGGCGTTTTCGGGTTTTTCGGCAGCTTTTATGAAAGACCCTTATCTTATGATCCTGATTGGCAGGGTTGTTCAGGGGATCGGGGCAGCCGGTACAGCCCCCATTGCCATGGCCCTGGCCGGAGACCTTTTTAAAACAGAAGAGCGAAGTGAGAGTATGGGTATACTGGAGGCGGCGAACGGCATGGGAAAAGTACTCAGTCCAATAATTGGATCTGCCGTGGCGCTTATTGTCTGGTATGCACTTTTCTTTTCTTATGCACTCCTTTCCCTTCCCACTGCCCTGCTGGTATGGTTTTTTGTGCAGGAACCGCAGGGTATTGTAGAAAAGAAACCTTTTAAACAGTATTTTAATATCCTGAAATCAATTTTTGAGCAAAAAGGAGTGTCGCTGCTATTTAATTTCCTGGGGGGTATGGTAGTTCTTTTCATCTTATTTGGTGTGCTATCTTTTACCTCCGATATTTTGGAGAAAAACTTTAACCTGAGTGGAATTATCAAGGGAATGGTTTTGTCCATTCCTTTGTTGACAATGTCCCTTACTGCCTATTTTACAGGTCTTTACCTGAAGGAAAAGGGTAAATATTTTAAAGCATCTTTTTTTATAGGCTTGATTCTCATTGGTATAACCATGGGGATCTTGCCTTTTTGCTGCCGGAGCGCAGTTGTCTATCCTATTGTTCTGGGTTTGCTGGGTACGGGCAGCGGGCTGGTGCTCCCCGCTGTAAATACGATGGTTACCAGCGCTACACAAAGCGAGCAAAGGGGCGGCGTAACGTCGCTGTACGGAAGCGTCCGTTTTATCGGTGTCGCCCTGGGACCCCCGTCCTTTGCCATGCTCTTTAACGGGGGGCTTTTCACAATGTTTGTCGCAGGCGGTGTTCTGGCGCTTGTTGCCGGTATTCTGGGGTTTATTTTCATCAATGAAACGGTGATCATGCAGCCTGACGGCCCGGCCTGATCCTAGCGTGAGAACAACTCAATTATATACAGGAAAAAGGCTGCTATTCCCCCGGCCATGAGCGGCCCTACAGGTACTCCCTTTAGAAATACTATCCCGATAATTGATCCGATGACCAGCCCGAGAATAACCTGGGGCTGGTTTTCCAATAAACTCAACCCCATACCGTTCAGCCTTGTAGCTGCGATACCTCCGGCTATTGCCAGCAGTCCGGGGAGAGAACCAAAAGTCAACAACAGGTCTTTTAACCTGATCCTGTCCACTACAAGGGGTACCAGCACCGCGATCATCAGAAAAAGCAGCCCTATCTCTACACCGCGTTCCTCCAGGATCGGGAGCAGGTTTTTCATATTTAATGCTTTAATTAACAGCAATATGCCTGCTGCCAGTGTTAAAGAGTCCGAACCGGCAGCCAAACCCAGAAAAAAAATTATAAGGATAAAAATATATCCGTTCAATTAACCGCTCTCCCGTATTCAACATATATCAAATTTATATGACGGAAAGTTGCGGTATAGAAGTTTCAGGCCGGCGGGATTTTCTGCAGCTTAATAGAGCCGTTTTCGAATACCGGCAGTAAAGGGAAGATATTTTCCCGCGCACAGTATGCAATATCTACTTCCAGCCCTGCTGCAAGGAGCCTTTTCCCGTTTTCTGTATTTTTCAGGGTTTCAAATGTTGAGTATTTGCCGCCCCTTTTTTCCCGGATATTATCGGCTACAATTGCCGCGGTAGCCGCCAGGTCTGAAAATGAAATACCGTTCCTGTTTTTTTTCAAATAACCGACCAGCCGTCCTGCTGTCAAAAAGTCCTCCATGGAATAGCCCCCTCTTGTTCCCGCGCAGCAGATAACCGTATCTGAAAGCCGGGTTATCAGCCACCGGGCGACTGTTTTTACATTCAGCAGTGCACATATTACAGTGGTTCCGGCGAGTTTTGTTTTTTCCAAAGCTTTAGTGCCGTTGGTCGTGCAGAGGATCAGCCCTTTATTTTTAAGCCTGTCACCGGTGTATTCCAGCGGAGAATTTCCCATTTGGAAATTTTCTATGTTGTACCCTTCTTCTTCACCTCCTAAAAGATAATCTTTAAAGGCATTGCACTTTTTTAAGCGGAATGCTTCTGCTGCATTTCTAACGGGCACAATCTCCGGGCAACCGTTAGCCAGTGCGGTTATGATAGTGCTGGTGGCCCTGAGGGTGTCGATTACAACGCAGTTTTTTTTCATTACTGCTTCGGGATCAATTTCCTTGTAAGTTAATAATATATCGATGTACATTTTTAATACTCTCCTGTAAATTATCCTGTAAATACTCCTGTTAATGCTCCTGTGGTGCTCCTGCACGGTTAAACCGCTTTATAGTTAATTATCTCCTTCAAGTGCTAATTTAAAGGTATCGGCCCTGAGCCCATTGCGTAGGGACTGCAGGGCGAGGACTTCTCCGGGCATAATATTCCCCAGGTTTACTTTCGGGCCAAAGAGGCTTAAAAAGTAAACCTGCTGTTTTTTGAGAGGAGCCTCCCAGATGATGTGCTTCTTCCCCTGAACGCGGTGCAGAAATTGCTCCATTTTTTCATCTTCGATATCACCTTTTTCATCGAAGATGGTGACACCTTTACCTGATTCCCTGGCTTCCAGAATCACTTTAAAAGCACCATCGTCCAGATCCTTATTTATTTGTTCCCCCATAAGATCCGTATTAAAACTTTCTCCTTCCTCCTTTTTCCCTATTTCCGTTAATACCTGCAACCCCATACTGCGGGCCAGCTTTATTATCCGGCTTCTCTGCGCCGGTGGTAATTCTATAGTCCCGTCAGAAACTTCGACGGCAGAAAAACCCAGCTCATAAGCCCTGTGAAGATATTCATGGATTTTCCCCTGCACCAAGGCGATTTCCAGAAATGTTCCCCCGGGATATACATCAACATGAAAGGATTTAATCATCTCTATTTTCCTCTGGAGCATTTCGGGGCTGTAAAGGGCGGAAGAACCGAAACTGAACTTCCAGAAATCTATGTAGCGGGAACCCATCTCCAGCAGGTCGAGGGTTTCCCTTAACCCCATTCCCTTATCGAGAATCATGGTTATCCCCTCTGAACGGGGCTTCTCAATTTCATATTGCCATGGAAAGCATAAATCAAGTTCCCACCCGTTGTGTGTTTTTTTTAGTTTTTCCAAAGCGGTTCTCTCCTTATAAGATAGAAAAATTTATATTTAAATAGGCTAAATTTGTTTTATCCTATTCTTTAAAAGACGATTAAGTTACAGCCTGGATGAGAAGAATACCGGTTTTGACTCTTGCTTACCACGGTTACAGACATTTTTGCTGGAGGTCATATTCCATTGCTGAATAAATTATCCTCACCGGTATAAAATATTTTATGAAGCGAGAAGTCTGGAAACCAAAAAAATGAACGGAGGATTCTTAAAAGTTGACCGTTAGTTCTAATAGAAAGAAGATCTTTGAAATAATTGTCCCCGTAATGCTTGTGGTTGCTCTGATAAGCATTTATATTGCCAGCTGCCGTATGAAAAGCGGGCCTCCTGCGGAGCCTCCTGCCGCCGAAGGAGAAATACAGCAGGTGCCGCCGGAGATCGATAAAGGTGAGCGGCAGGAACCGGAGATATCCGTGTATATTGCCGAAAAAGGCGCGGTTGAGACAATGCCCATGGAAGAATACATTGCCGGGGTTGTCGCCGGAGAAATGGATCCGAAATGGCCACTGGAAGCGCTGGCTGCACAGGCAATTATCGCCAGAACCTTTACTTTGAAAAAAATAGCTGAATCGGGGGGTGTCCCTCAGCATAATGCCCATGCTTCCACGGATGTTGAAGAATTTCAGGCGTACAGTGCGGCGGATATTACCGGCAGGGTTAGGGAGGCAGTAAAATTAACAAGGGGTGAAGTAGTCTGTCATAACAATCAGTTTATTCACGCCTGGTTTAACGCTTATGCCGGTCCAAAAACCGCCCTGGCAGACGAGGGGCTTGATTTTAAGGAGGGGAATCCCCCCTATATTCACGTTGTTGAAAGCCCTGGAGAAAAAATAATCCCTGAAGAAGAGGGGCAGTGGTCGGCGGCTTTTCCCGCAGAGCAGATCAGAGCGGCTGTTAAAGAAGTAACCGGAGAGGATCCCGGAAGCCTGGAGACAATAGAGGTAGGAAAGCGCGGTCCTTCCGGTCGCGTCACCTCTTTTAATGTGAATGGGCAGAAAATTTCCGGCCCCTCTTTGCGCATTGCCCTGGGCAGCACAGAGATGCGGTCCACTTTTTTGGAAGAATTAAGTATGGTTGATGGAGAAGTAATAATGAAGGGAACAGGCTACGGTCATGGTGTTGGGGTCTGCCAGTGGGGTGCCCGGGCCATGGCGGAAGAAGGAAGGTCCCCGGAAGAGATAATTGCCTATTTTTATAAAGATATTGATATTGTAAGTTTGTGGGACTAATTTGCCGGCTCCAGGAATCTTATGCTTACCTCTTTCATATAATGATTTTAAAGGAGAGGTATGCAATGGAGGACAAATATATTTCCAAGCAACAGGGCATGCACAGGTTAATTATCGATAAGCGTGAGAAAATTGAAGTCTCCGGTGTTCTTAATGTCGACAGTTTTGACGATCAGGAAATCATCCTGGAGACGGATCAGGGTTTACTCGCCATGCGGGGTGAGGATCTGCATATAAATCATCTCAATTTGGAACAGGGCGAGCTGATTATAGAAGGATTTTTACTGGAGCTTGCATATTCAGAGGAAAGAAATCCCAGAAGAAAAGATCGGGGAAAAAGCTTTTTAGAGAGACTCTTCAAATAATATGTTTGGGCTTCCTGTTGAACAACAGTTAATGGTTTTTTTATATTTTTATGCCGCAGGATTAATAACCGGGCTGGTTTTTGATTTTTTCAAGGCTTTTGCAAAGGTTTTTAACTTTTCCAAAAGAATAGTATTTTTTCTTGACCTTATTCTTTGCCTGCTGGCCTCTTTTATAGTTTACTATGTCCTTTTTTTATTGAATTATGGTGAGGTAAGGTTATTTGTTTTTCTTGCGTTATTATCCGGTTTACTTTTTTACTATCTTATTATCAGCGGCTTTATATACCGGAATCTGCTTGTAATATTTAGAGCATTAAGATCAATCATCTATAAAATTCTTAAATTATTTAATATCCTGCAGGATTTTATTCTCAGCATAACGAATTATTTGGGTCAAAGAATAACAACTTACAAAGCGCTTAGAGGGAAAAAGTAAGATGAACGGCAGGATAATTGTATACCCACAGAGTCCTAAAAAAACCATTAAGAAAGTGTTTGTTTTTGCTTTTGTAATATCATGCATTATCATTACTGCCGGCCTGTTTTGGGGACAAACCCGGACTTACCGGGAGATAAAGGGCGAAGCCGAAGATCTCAATATGGAACTTGAGGCATTGCGGGCCGACAATGAAAGCCTGAAACAGGAGATAATTCTTCTGCAGGATGAAGAGTATATTGAAATGCAGGCCAGAAAACACCTGGGGATGGTTCGTCCCGGAGAAAAAATATTTTCTGTAGGTGATTGAAAAGCCTTGATTCTCTTGACAATTAACTGCAGGAAGGTATAATCTAGTTTCAGGGGCTTTTATAATTTTAGAAGGAGGATATTGTTTTCTTATGTCGTCAATTGAAGAAGGACAAATCTTGGAAGGGGTGGTAACGGGAATTACGAATTTCGGAGCTTTTGTTTTACTCCCCAACGGTGAAACAGGGCTGGTTCATATTTCCGAAATAGCCGAAAATTATGTTAAGGATATCAATGATTATTTTCAAAAAAAGGACAGGGTAAAAGTAAAAGTATTATCGGTTAACGGTGACGGAAAGATTGGCCTTTCTATCAAGCGCGTCCTGCAGGAAGAAAAGGAAGAAAAAATTGAAAAGCCGCTACAGCGCAGGAACTTCCAGCGCAAAGGCGGCCGCTCTAATAATAATGGTACCGCAGGCCTGTCTTTTGAAGACAAGCTGGCCAAATTTTTAAAAGACAGCGATGAAAAGCAGCAGGATTTAAAGCGCAATACAGAGTCCAAAAGAGGGGGCGGCAGGGGTTTCTTTAAACACGGTTACGAATAAGCAATTATGCATATTTTATATATACTGTCCCTTTTTAACGGCACCGGTAAGGTGCCACTATTATTGTTAAAGCAGCAATTCCCGCCGTTTTCGATAGAACTCATTGCTTATTACAAATTAAATTGGGAAGATATCAGCAGATACTGGCACAGGGCCAGTTTTTTTATTAACATAATTGGTTGAATTCTTTTATATCCTGTAGTATTATACAAACAAGAAATATTCATACTTTTTTAGCCAGTAAAAAGAATAAGAAAATGGTGCAGAGGGGAAAATGGTCGCCGGGTATAAAGATAATGCCTGTAATACGGAAACAAGGGATATGCCTTGTGGGCGAAGGGCAGGGAATAAATTGCTAAATACTGGCCACTGAACATTAGGATATTCAAACTGGAAGGGGATGTATGGCAATTATTAACAGTGAGCAGAAAAAAAATGTAGAAGACCGGAAGCCTAATGGGTTAGGGGAAAGGGGATAAAATGAATAGGGAGATAATATCATCCCAGGGACTTGAATTTTTACGTTTTCTTGCCCAATTGCTCGATGTCAGCATCGGAATTATAGGGCCGGAAGGCAAGCTAATTTCTCTATTTACCGGTATATCTTTTATTGCTGATTATGACCGTTTTCCGGCATTAATTGGTCTTTTGGAAGGTTTTTTTTATAAGTTAACGCAGGTAACCCCAAAAAAGGGGGAAAGCGAAGTCTTCGAGGATCCGTTGGGTATCCTGGTGGCTGCTGTGCGGCTGGAAAGCGGGTTTTGCCTGGTTTTAGCCGGTGGCCTCAATAAAGAAAAAAAGCTTTGCCGCCAGGATTTTCTTAAACGCTTGAAAGATTACGGGGTTTCTGAAGCAGAGGTGATTTCGTCCGGGATGCGTACTATATCTGTAGAAGAACTTAAGAAAATTGCCGATAGGATCCAGGCAACATACCGTTGGTTTACGAACCTCCTGAGTGAAAATAAAAAGCTCAGGGAAGGGAAAATGCTTTTGGAGGCTATCGATAAAATTAACAGGCGAACAGTCACACTGCTCTGCTCCGAACATTGCGATCTGAAGCGTATTTTGGATCTTGTGGTCAAGTCGCTTATTACCCTCTGCGCCGCGGAAGGGGCCTGGGCTTTCGCTTTTAACGGAGCCGACAGCACTGTGGTGTACAGGGGGGCGAAAATAGCGGCTTTTTTGGGGGAGCTGGAAGGCGAATGGGAAAGAGCCGTAAACCTGGGAGAAGATCCGCAAATCGCGCTTCAAAAAAAGATAACCCTGGGTAAGAAGGGGTTAAAGTATCCTGCCGTAGAGAATTTCTTTATTAGAAAAAAGGAGTTTTTGATCTGCCTTGGGGTGGCAAACTACCGACAAAAGAATGTAAAAACGGCTCTCTCTTTCCTTGCCCGACAGGCGCTAATTGCCCTGGAACTGTTTGGACAATATAACCTGTTAAATCATTACTTTGAAATACTGTTGAATAGCGTCTGCCATAGCAT
>JAAYOY010000200.1 GCA_012520035.1 Bacillota bacterium | reverse complement strand
ATGGATCCGTATGCGGCCGGAACGGGTAGATACGGAGCCCTGTCGCAGGAAGCCGATGTCGTTACCGCGAGTCATGAGCACAGCGATCACAATTATGTACAGGCAGCCCAGGGTGATCCGCAGGTGCTGCGAGGATTAACTGCTGACGGGTGGCGGGATGTGGACTACTCCATTAACGGAGTTACATTCACCTCTGTGAATACTTTCCATGATAATTCCGGGGGGAATGACAGGGGACGCAACGCTGCTTTTATTGTCGAAATGGACGGCCTGAGGCTGGTTCATCTGGGCGACCTTGGGCACCTCCTCAACGAGGAACAGGTAAACGGCCTGTCTCCTGTGGATATTCTCTTAATTCCAACCGGGGGCCACTATACAATAGGTCCCGCAGAAGCCGATCAGGTAATAGAGCAGCTCAGCCCCAGAGTTGTAATACCCATGCATTACCGCACTCAGGCGATAGCTGACTGGCCGTTGCAGGATCTGGAAGTATTTTTGCAGGATAAGAATAATATCAAGCACAGCGGTGAAAAATCAGTTACGGTATCTAAAAGTACATTGCCGGAGATAATGGAGATCTGGCCGCTATCTTTTTGAGACTGGAGGTAGACAATAATGACATTCTTGGAGCTGGCAAAAAAAAGGTATTCCGTCCGGAGCTACAAAAATATCCCTGTAGAGGATGATAAATTAAAACAGGTTCTTGAAGCGGGAAGAGTCGCCCCCTCCGCGGTAAATTTTCAGCCGCTGCATTTTATTGTATTCCGTGATGAAGAAATGAAGAAAAAGGTAGCTGATACATACGAAATCGGTGCATGGATTTATGAAGCGCCGGTAATAATTGCGGTATGCGGCGACCACAGCAAGGCCTGGCGGCGTCCGGACGGCAAAGGACACTGTGATATCGATGCGGCCATAGCAGCGGATCATATGACGCTGGCGGCAGCCGAGCTGGGATTGGGAACATGCTGGATTTGCAATTTTGATACCAGGGCGCTGCATAAGCTTTTAAGGTTGCCTCCGCATGTTGAGGTCATAGTGCTGCTACCCCTGGGTTATCCGGCCGATCAAGGGGATCCGGAGCGGCATGCAACGAAACGAAAAAAAATGGAAGAAATTGTGCACTGGGATACCTTCAACAGATAATAATTCCACCAAACAAATAGATATTCTTTTTCGCTTGGCAAGATTGGCTTATCCCCGCAATAAGGGGTTTTTCTTTTTTGGGTACAAAAGACATTTTAGTCAGTCTATAACTGCAGTAATCGTCCCTGCATCTATTTTTTACATTTTACGGAAAATAATTTTATTGCTATAAAAAAAGGATTATCCGCATTATATCACGAACAGAAAGGGGATAAGAATTAATAGTCCCGCTTAATACTTGCAGTATGACAAGTGTATATTAGAAGGAGTGAAGAGATGGAGTCCGAGGAGAAAAAAAACGTATCCCGTAAGAGTTTTATTCCGGTGGTTTATATTGTTGTTCTATTAATAGTTCTGGCATCGGCGGCAGTAATAATAATCAATTTTGTCAATAATAATAATGACAGTGAAGTGGTTGCTTCTGTGAACGGCGAGGAGATAACAAAAGATGATCTTTACGATGCGATGTTTGCCAACGGCGGCCGGGAAATTTTGGATCGGCTGATCAGCAACCGCTTGATCCTTCAGGAGGCCGAAGCGCTTGAGATAAGCGTTAGCGAAGAGGATATTGATGCTGAAATTGGTAAAGTAATTCAGGAAAATTTTTATGGAGCGGAGGATTATTTTTATCAGGCTCTGGAGCAGTATGGCCTTACGGAAGAAACCCTGCGAAATGATCTCGAAATAGAACTTCTTTTACGTAAAATAGTTCGCAATCAGATAGAAATAACGGATAAGGATGTAAGGGAATATTATACAGAAAACCAGTATCTATTCAACACCCCGGAACAGGTTGAAGCCCGCCATATTTTAGTTGAAACACTGGATGAGGCGGAGAAGGTCATTCAAATGCTGGACGAGGGGCAAGATTTCTCTGAGCTTGCCAAAGAATACTCTATTGATACCGCGTCTGCCAAACAGGGAGGAAATTTGGGTTTTTTCCAGAGGGGAGAAATGGTGGCCGAGTTTGAGGAGGCTGCGTTCAATCTGGCGATCGGTTCTCGCAGTGCTCCGGTAGAGACCATGCACGGTTTTCATATTATAGAAGTACTCGATCGCAGGGAAGCTCACGAAGCGACTTTTGATGAGGTTAAGGAAGCCGCAGAAGAAAAATTGCTGGAAAAGCTTGTTTACGAAAAGATGGAAGAACAAATAAACCGCTTAAGAGAAGAGGCAGATATTAAATATCAATAGCAGGGCAGCAGGGAAGCAAGGCAGCAGTTAAGCTGTAAAGGCAGTAATGGGATAGTTTTTTTAAGACAAGAGAAAGGAAAGGTGAGCATGATGAGAATAACGGCAGCAGCGGCAGAACAGATGAAAGAAGTCTTAAAGCAGAACGGGGAAGGTCTTTATATCAGGATTTATGTGGACGGCGTAGGCTGAGGCGGACCACGGTTAGGTATGGCTCTGGTAGAGTCTGTTCATGAAGGCCAGGATACTGTAGATGAAATTGAAGGGGTTCCTATTGTCTATGAGAAGAAATTATCTGTACAGTTAAATGACAAGGTTATCGATTTCCATGAGGGTCCACGGGGCGGTTTTTCTATAACCGGTGAGGACTCCTGTTCGGATTGTTGCGGATCCTGTTCATAAGGTGCGACACCAGGGACGGTTCTCGCTGTCGCAAAAAATGCGACAGCGAGAACCGTCCCTGAAAAGGAAAGGTGGAACAACATGCCGGCAAAATGCCTGATGATCCAGGGGACATCTTCCAATGCAGGAAAAAGCTTTTTGGCGACTGGTCTTTGCCGTCTTTTCTACCGGGAGGGTTTTAAGGTTGCACCTTTTAAATCCCAAAACATGTCCCTTAATTCCTACATTACGCAAAGCGGAGGGGAAATCGCACATGCCCAGGGAATTCAGGCCCTGGCGGCAGGGGTTATCCCAACGGTGGAGATGAACCCGATTTTATTAATGCCTAAAGAAAAAATGGTTTCTCAGGTTATAGTTCTGGGGCGGCCCCTTGCCGATATGAGTGCTGTTGAATACCGCAACAGCTATATCCCCAGGGGGTTCGGGGTTGTCAGGGAGGCGCTGGAGAAGCTGCGCAATGAGTATGATCTTCTGATAATCGAAGGCGCCGGCAGCCCTGCAGAAATTAACTTAAAGGATCAGGACATTGCCAACATGAAGGTAGCTTTTCTGGCAGATGCTCCTGTAATCCTCGTGGCCGATATTGACCGGGGCGGTTCTTTCGCTTCCATTATCGGGACCCTTGAGCTGTTTACTCCTCAAGAAAGGGATATGGTTGCGGGGTTTGTCATCAATAAGTTCAGGGGAGATGCGCAGATCCTGAAGCCGGGCATTGATTATTTGGAGAAGCGTACCGGCCTGCCGGTGCTTGGGGTTATCCCGTTCGTCAGCAACCACGGGATCGAAGAGGAAGATTCTGTTTCAATTCAGGATAGGAGCGGCTCCGGAACTAAAAGATCCGGGAAGATAGGGAAGATAACGGATCTTTTGGATATAGCCGTGATCAACCTGCCGAGTATCTCCAATCAGACGGATTTCAGCCCGCTGAACGCGGAAGAAGACGTTGTGCTGCGCTATGTGGATAGTAAAAACTCTCTTGGCTTTCCGGATGCTATTATAATTCCGGGAAGCAAAAACACTACCGGAGACCTTTATTTTTTACGCGAATCCGGACTGGAAGGCAGGATCGCAGAACTAAATGCCCGGGGAGTTCCTGTTGTTGGTATCTGCGGTGGGTTCCAGATGCTGGGGAGAGAGCTTCATGACCCGGAAGGGATCGAGAACCGGGATATCAGGGTTGCCGAAGGGCTGGGTTTACTCCCGGTCTCAACCATTTTTACCCCTGCAAAAATAACCCGCCGGGTTAAAGCCAGGGTTTCTTCACACGCCAGCTGGGGGGCATGTGCAAACCTCGAACTTGACGGGTATGAAGTCAGGCATGGAAAAAGTAAAATTCCTGCGGATGCCCCGTGTATCAGTATTATCGCGCCTCCGGGTGTCGAGGAAGAATTAATCGGAGCATCTTCCGTTGATTTACCTGTTTGGGGAACCTACCTGCATGATATATTCCACAACGATCTCTTTCGCCAGCGATGGTTAAATATGCTGCGAAAAAGAGCGGGCCTGCGGCCTCTCGCAGAAGAGGGTGGGCTGGAAATACAAAAACATCGCGAGCAAAGCTATGATAACCTGGCGGCGCTTCTCAGGGAACACCTCGATTTGGAGAAACTTTTTAAGATCATTGGGATACCTTCCTCTTGATATATGCTTGATATATGTTGAAATACAAATTTTATTAGCTGCGGTTTTATTG
The DNA here is from genome assembly GCA_012520035.1 of Bacillota bacterium. Classification (GTDB taxonomy): domain Bacteria; phylum Bacillota; class Dethiobacteria; order DTU022; family UBA8154; genus DUQX01. Next base: position 6,463 of record JAAYOY010000200.1, on the reverse strand, counting down.
ATATACGGGTTCGTATTTTGCCCTGGCGGCTACTTTTACTTCTTTCCGGTTTTCCAGGGAGTCTAAAATGGCAAAGATGACCAGGGCATCCCCGTATTCCAGTTCAGGGGTAACCGCAAGAGGCTCCTCGCCCGATGCCGCTTTGTAAAAATTCAACAGTTCATGATAGAACCCCATCTGAGGCTGATATGGAATCTGCTTGCTTCCCCCGTCATTGTAAAAAACATTGACGGTTCCGCAATCCCTCTCTTCAAGGTAAATCATGCCGTTATCACAGAAAATACGCAGGCCTAGCAGCGGTCTCTGTATTTCTTTCCCCGCACAGAAAAAGGTAAATTGGCCGGTAATGCCGCTTTTAAAAAGAAGATTTGCCTGGATTACAGAATAGGGAGAGAAATCTTCTTCCTGTTTGACGCCGAAGGCATGAACGCTCTCAATAGCTCCAAAGATATGCTGCAGGGCCGCTATTTCATGCACCCCGGTATCATAAAAGACCCCTCCGGGGAATTCCGGATGCTGCCGCCATTCCCTGGCGGGAAATTTATCTTTTGTCATTTCATAAGGAAAATCTACAAACCTGTTTTGAATAAAGTAATATACCCTTCCCGCTTCCTGTGCCCTGACAAGGTCACGGATAATATTAATGTCTTCGTTATAGCGGTAGTTTTCTGCAACCATGATCGGGATATTAAACCTTTTCGGCAGGTCCCTGGCGGCCAGAGCCTGCCCTTTTGTGGCCCCCAGCGGTTTTTCGGTGATAATAGGCTTTCCTGCCTGCGCAACCTCCTCAGTCACCTCATAATTAAGCTCTATGGGAACCATAATATCAAACGCATCCAGGTCTTTGCGCCTGATCATTTCATGAAAGTCGCTGTAACTGTTCTCAGGGCGCAGGTTAAGGAGTTTGCGCCATTTATCTGCCTTTTGAAAATCAATATCGCAGAGTGCCGCTATTTCGAACTTATCGCTTAATTTTTGATAAGCAGGGTAGTGCAGCCTTTCAAAAGCCATCCCCGTCCCAATAATACCCACTCTTAATTTCTTCAAGATCTATCCCTTCTTCTTTGTTAATTTTCATAGTTAACCCTTCGGAATTATATTTTCTCAATTTAAGTAAAAATACACTTGTAAAATCATGCAAATGATAGATTAAAATAGATTAAATATATTAGCTAATTTAAGATAACCCCGGGTAACCCGCGTTGTAAATATTTGTAGAGATTTATCGAATGATAAAATAATTGTAAATATTTACTTATATTAGAAGGAAAACATCTTTTATGGTGGAAATTATATGGTGGAAATTAAATTGGTAAAAGTTACAATTGGTTTATCAAAATACGCGACCGACTAAGGGAAATAACATGCTGTTTCCAAACTATGAAATAGTTGATCTTATGGGTGAAACCCAGTTGACTGCAATATATAAGGCATACCATAAAAAAAATCCTGAGTGTCCCCTGATACTCAAGGTGCTGAAATCAATTAAGCCGGCAGAATACACGCTCGCACAGCTCAGGATGAAAATCGAGCGGCTCAGGGTTTTAAACGATCCCCTGTTGATTGTACCTTTTTCTGTTGGCGTGACAGATGGTCTGGTTTATATTATACAGGGTTATTATGATGGATTAACTTTGAATCAGTTAATTGAAGATCACGCCAAAGTAACCTTGAACAACTTTTTCTCCATTGCCTGTAAACTCGCCTGTGCTCTTAATAAGGTACACGAAGCCGGAATAATTCACGGTAACATTAAACCGCACAACATAATCGTTAATCCAGATAATCTAGACATCCGGCTGGTAGGCTTTATCAGCGGAATCGATGTGCGAGACATAAGCCACTTTATTTATGACCAATCTTTTGTCCGGGAAACCCTGTCTTATACCTCCCCGGAGCAAACCGGGCGCATCAACCACAGGGTGGTTACCTCTTCCGATCTGTATTCCCTGGGTATTGTCTTCTATGAGTTTTTAACCGGACGCCTTCCGTTTGTTTCCGGCGATCCGCTTGCTTTAATCCATTCGCACCTTGCTGAAGAAGCGCTTGCAGTTCACGAAGTAAACCCGGAGATACCTTTAGCTTTAAGTAAAATCATCAACAAGTTACTGCTCAAACAGCCTGAGAAACGTTATCAAAGCAGCAAAGTCCTCCTGGCCGATCTGGCGCGCTGCCGTGATGAATATGAGGCTTCCGGCACAATACGCTCTTTCCCTCTGGAAAAAAGCATTTGCGAACATCGGTTCACTTTCATATCCAAGATGATCGGGCGTGACCGGGAGGCTCAAATCATATTGAAAGAATATGAGGCGGCAGCCACAGGGGAATTTCGCTCATTGTTCATCTCCGGGGTCTCCGGCATCGGCAAGACCCGCCTCATCCAGGAGCTGCAAAAACCGATTGTAAGGCACAGGGGTTATTTTACGTCTGGTAAATTTGATGTATATCAAAAAAATATTCCATACAGTTCCCTGATCCAGGCCTTTAGAAGCTTAATACGCACCTTTCTGACCGAAAGCGATGAAAGGGTTGCAGAATGGAAAAATAAAATCTTAACAGCAGTTGGGAAAAATGGGAAGCTCCTCACGGATGTTATCCCGGAGCTGGAAATCCTGATCGGCCCGCAGCCGGAGGTCAAGCAGCTTCCCCCGGTGGAATCACTGAACAGATTTCATGATCTTTTCGACCGCTTCCTGACCTGCCTGGCAAGTGAGGAGAATCCCCTGACCTTGTTTATAGATGACCTGCAGTGGTGTGATACGGCATCATTCGAATTGCTGGCATATTTATACGCTAATTACCAGGATCACCCTTATCTCTTTTTCCTGGGTGCCTACCGTCACAACGAGGTGGATTCCGGCCATCCTCTCTCCAGATTTATCCGCAAGGCCGGGGAAAACCGTCAGCCATTGAAAGAAGTCAGGCTGGAGCCGCTGCGGCCGGAGCATTGCCATGAAATGGTTGCCTATATTCTTGACACTACCCTGGCACAAACTAAAACGTTAGCTGATTTTATTTGCATACTGACTGAAGGGAATCCGCTCTTTGTCAGTGAAAGCCTCTTTTATCTTCATCATGAAGAACTCCTTTTTCTTGATGAAGGCGGGCAGTGGCGCTGGGACCTGGAAAAAATCCGACAATCTTCCATGCCGACCAATGTAGTTGCCCTTTTCAGCTCTAAAATACGGAAGTACCCGCCGGAGTTAATCAGTTTGCTTGAATACTGTGCATGTATGGGGAACACCTTTTCGGCTGACGAGTTGGCATTGATAAGTGATAGGACCTTGCTGGAAACATTTTCTATACTGAAACCGGCCCTGGGGCAGGGGCTCCTGGTAGAAAACAAGGATCGGTTGCAGTTCATCCACGATAAGGTCCAGGAAGCAACATTATCAGCCATACCGGCAGAAAGGCGCCGCCTGATCCACTGGCAGATAGGCAATCGCCTTTTTGGAGCCGTATTCGGGAAGGCGCTTGCGGATGCAGAAAAACTCGACAACCTGTTTACTATCGTTTCTCATCTCAATTTGGGGAGAGATGCTAATCCGGATAAGGAGACCGCTAATTTCCTCTCCCGCTTAAACTATCATGCCGGTAATAAGGCGCTGGCTTCCCTGGCTACGGAAGCGGCCAATGAGTATTTCAAGCTCAGCCGGGAGCTATTGCCGCCTGACTGTTGGGAAGAGGGTTACTATGAGGATACATTCAAGGTCTATCAGAAAGCCGCAAAAACGGAGCTGATGTGCGGTAATTATGAGAATTCCGAAATTCTGTTAAGTGAATTGCTGGCACATGCAAAAACCGATCTGGATAAGGCGGAATGTTTGGCGGAGCAAACAACCACGCTCTCATCAATAGGGAACATTAAAAAGGCGATTGATACAGCAAACAGGGGGCTTGCCTATTTCAACAGGGATATACCTCATAATGCCGGTAGAGCAACCTGGAAAAGAAAAGAACTGATGCAAAAAATAGCATCAAAGGGAGACGTTTGGGATATTATCTTAAACATGCCTTTTACAACGGACAGGAAAAGTAAAATTGAGCTTTCCATTTACAGCGAGCTTATTCCCGATCTGTATCTGTCCGGCCGCGTGCCTCAACTTTATCTTGCGGCTGCGCAGTCAACCTGGCATTGTTTATCAGGGGGGATGGATGAATCTGTAATCTATGCTTTGAGTATCATGGGGCTGCAGCTGGCAGAAGGGGGGAAGTTTGAAGAGGCGTTCAAATACGAAGATCTTGCCCGTGATCTTTCTGCAAAATATCCAAATACCTTTGGCGCTACGCGCGGGATGAACGGGATTGTCTGGTGCAATATGCATTCCAGAAACCACCCGAAAGAAATCGTAGAGTATAGCTTAAAGTCCATCCAGTGCGGGAAAAATTGCGGTGATCTTTATAATGCCGGCCTTTCTTACGGACCTTTGATGTGGAACCTTCAGGTTCAAGGAGCGGATCTGTCTGCTATCGAAGAATACGCTCAGGAATGCCTGCAATTCTCCAGAAGGTATCATTTGGCCTTTTCGGTAGGCCTTGCTGAAGCGATGCAGGCAGGCTGGATAGAACCCATGAAAAAAGGCTATTCCCCTATGCCTATGGACGAAAAACTAAAACAATGGGAGGCTGATAACCATATTGCGTCTGCAGGAAGTTATTATGTCCACATGGCCCTGACGCACTATTACCTGGGAGAATATAAAGAAGCCGAAAGATGTCTCATTATGGTCCGCAAGTATCTTTCAGGCCTGACGGATAATGTGTTGAAGAGGCAGTGGCATGTTTTCCTGGTATTAAACGCCCTTAAAATGTATGAACTTGGTATACGCTTCAATAGTAAAGAAGAATTACTGAAAGAAATTCGGCCTGTTATCAGAACGGTTGAAAAATGGACTGAACTGGGGCCGCTATTAAAACCCTACCTGGCTTTACTTTATGCCGAACTGGAAAGAGTTACCGGCGATTTTAAGAAAGCCCGCAGCCTTTATCTGGATGCTATAGAGATCGCACACGCACAGGAGTATACATTTTTAGAAGGGCATCTTTATGAGTGCCTCGGTGAACTTGTTCAGGAAGCGGGTCAGTGCTCCGCCAGGGTCTATTTTGCCGAAGCGGCGCGTTTGTACAGGAAATGTGATGCGGGAAGAAAAGAGTTCAAGCTCATCGAGAAATATCCCGGGTATTTTGAAGAGGAGAAGCACTTCTATCCTCGCCTGCCTCACCTGGACAATGAAAAGCCTTCTTCCAGCCTTCTTCCCGATCTTGACAGCGGGTATCTTATGAAGTCAGCCCTTGCTATTTCCGCAGAAATTGAACAGGAAGCGCTATTGAAAAAAATCATGCACGTGGTTATTGAAAGCTCGGGGGCGCAGCACGGGTACCTGTTAATGGAGCAGAAGGGCAGTTTATTTGTCCGCGCGGAAAGCCATATTGGACCCGGGCAAACAGTACAGACAGTTCATCAAAAGCTGGATGATGCCGGCAACATCTGCAAGGCAATTGTACGCTATGTGTACCGAACCCGAGAGAAAGTAATCCTTAATAATGCCTCCCGGGAGGGCCCGTTTAAAAATAATACCGAGGTTCAGCACATGCAACTGCGTTCTGTTCTTTGTCTCCCTGTGCTCAAACAGTTAAAAATGATCGGCATGCTTTACCTTGAAAACCGCCTGGCGGAGGCGGTATTTACAACAGAAAAGATACAGTTAATCGAGTTACTGGCGTCGCAGGCCGCTATTTCACTGGAAAATGCCCGTCTGGTGGAAGAGATGAAACAAACACAGGAAGCGCTGCGCCGGGCAAAGGACGAGTTGGAGATGCGGGTGCGGAAAAGAACTGTGGAGCTGGCGCGGGCGAACAGACTTTTAAAGAACGATATTGTCAAGCGCAAGCAAGTCGAGAAGTCCTTAAAAGCGGAACGGCATCGGTTTAATACTGTGCTGGAGATGCTCCCTGCTTACCTGGTGATATTGACGCCGGATTATCATGTAACCTTTGTTAACCGTTTCTTTCGGGAGCGTTTCGGTGAGCCCCGGGGCCGGCGCTGTTTTGAGTATCTCTTTGGACGCAGTGATCCCTGCGAGAATTGCGAATCCTTCATTGTCCTGGAAACCATGGCGCCCCATAACTGGGAATGGCACGGACCGGATGACCGAAACTATTATGTTTTTGATTTTCCCCTTACCGACGTAGACGGTACCATCGTCATTGTAGAAATGGGTATCGATATAACCGAACGCAAAAGAGCGGAGCAGGAAATACAAAAGCTTAACAGGGAGCTTGAAGAGCGCGTTAACGAACGCACGACCCAGCTGGCAGCAGCCAACAGGGAGCTGCATGCCAATAAGGAGTATCTGCTCAAAACCCTGCATGAAAAAGAGACGCTTCTTAAGGAAGTGCACCACCGCGTAAAGAATAACCTTCAAATTATCCACAGCATGCTCAACCTGCAGCTGTCCTATAT